>WAPO01000137.1 GCA_015520705.1 Thermococcus sp.
CCACTTTAAACAGCACGACGGCAGATGTATGCCGAAAACTATAAAAGATTTGAAATACTCATAGACAAATTGCGAGAGTTTGATGGTGTTATCATTGTGGAAGGTGTGCGAGACGAGGTGGCTTTAAGAAATCTGGGGGTCAGAGCGGAGATAATAAGGCTGTCCCGCTTACCTTTGGCTGAAATCGCTCTCATTGCCTCTCAGCATCATGATGTCATGATATTGACCGATCTGGACAGAGAAGGGGAAAACCTGGCAGGGAAGCTAACCAGATATTTGGAAGGTTACAGATGCAGGGTGGATACAGAGACAAGACGAGAGCTCAAGAGAATAGCCAAGAAGGACATTAAGGGCATTGAAGACCTTTACGATCTCTATTTAAAGCTCCGTTTCTGACCCCCTCAAGGAGGGGATTTCCTTGAAGAGGAAAAAGACAGTGCTGCACCATATACTGTCTGAAAAGCAGAAGTTTGAAAAAAGGAAAGAGGGTGATGGTATGTCTGCAAAAGACGATTTTGGGACAACGAAATATGTAATCTATGCGGAGTTTGAAGCCAGCGGAATAGTTGAACGGCCAGATGTTGTCGGTGCTATTTTCGGTCAAACTGAAGGCTTGCTTGGAGATGATTTGGATTTAAGGGAACTCCAAAAAACAGGTAGAATTGGAAGAATCAAGGTTGATGTTCACACAAAAGCTGGAAAAACCTACGGGACGATAACGGTTCCCTCAAGCCTCGACAGGGTTGAAACGGCGATCCTTGCGGCAGCCCTTGAAACGATAGACAGAGTTGGCCCTGCTGAGGCAAAGATCAAGGTTCTGAGAATTGAAGATGTGAGAGCCACAAAGAGGAAATACATAATCGAGAGGGCAAAGGAGATACTTGAGACCCTCATGGAGGAGGAGATTCCGGAGACGCAGGAGCTAACGGATGAAGTTAAAAAAGCCGTCAGAGCGAAGGAGCTCATCGAATACGGGCCTGAGAAGCTTCCTGCAGGACCCCATGTGCCCTTTTCAGACTCAATCATCGTGGTTGAAGGTAGAGCCGACGTTCTCAACCTGCTCAAGCATGGCATAAAGAACGCCATAGCCGTCGAAGGGACATCTGTGCCCGAGACAATTATAAAGCTCAGCAAGGAGCGTATCGTTACCGCCTTCACGGACGGCGACCGGGGCGGGGAGCTCATCCTCAAGGAACTCCTTCAGGTTGCAGACGTCGACTATGTTGCCAGAGCCCCTGAGGGGAAGGAGGTCGAGGAGCTCACGAAGAAGGAGATAGTAAAATCCCTGAGGAGCAAGGTTCCGGCGGAGCAGGTGATAAACGAGATATTCTACAAGGGCAGAAACTTCTATCAGGTCATGAGGGAAAAGGAAAGTGCAAAAGTCGAAAAGGCCGAGCATCCAGCTCCCAAACATGAAGCAAAGCACGTTGAAAAGCCGCCAGCCAGAGAGAAGGAAGAAAAGATTATAAAACCGATTCAGGCCCCGAGACCCTCTGCCCTTGATGAATTCAAAGAGTTCGTTGAAAAGGTCAAGAGCAACTCAAATGCCATACTCCTCGATGAAAACAAAAATATCATAGCCGAGATTCCAGTGAGAGACCTGCTTAGCTCGCTGAGCGACAAAGAGGGAATACATGCGGTGATATTCAATGGAATAATAACCCAGAGGCTCATTGACATAGTTAGTGAAAAGGGCGTCAGATACCTGATCGGGGCGAGGAAAGCAAACGTGGTCAGAAGGCCTGTGGAGCTGAAGATAATAACGTTTGCAGAGTGATTCCCTTTTCTTTCATTTTCAGGGAGAGGGACTAACTTTATAACCCGTTCTTCATTTTTTCCCTTGGTGGGGAAAATGCACGTTGAGGAAGTTATACTGAAGTATGCGCTCATCAATGCTCTCCAGCACAATGGAAGGGCAAACTCCAAGGCTGTCATAGGGAAAGTTCTTGGAGAGAATCCGGAGCTGAGGCCGAAAGCGAGGGAGATAATACCCCTCGTCAACGAGATAGTTAATCAGGTCAATTCCATGGGTGTGGAGGAGCAGAGAAAAAGGCTGAGGGAGATTTATCCTGAATTTTTTGAGAGCAAAAAGGAGAAGAAGGGAGAGAAGAAAGGCCTGCCTCCCCTTCCAAAAGCCGAGAGAGGAAAGGTCGTTACGAGGTTTGCCCCCAATCCGGACGGAGCTTTCCATCTAGGCAACGCAAGGGCGGCAATATTGAGCCATGAGTATGCCCGCATATACGGCGGCAAGTTCATCCTCCGCTTCGACGACACTGATCCAAAGGTCAAGAGGCCTGAGCCGATATTCTACGACTGGATTATCGAGGATCTCAGATGGCTCGGCTTCCAGATTGATGAGATACACTGCGCAAGCGACAGGCTTGAGCTCTACTACAGATATGCTGAGGAGCTCCTGAGGATGGGGAAGGCGTATGTATGCACCTGCAGGCCGGAGGACTTCAAAAAGCTCAGGGACGAGGGCAAAGCCTGCCCGCACAGGGAACTGCCGCCGGAGGTTCAGCTTGAGGAATGGAGGAAGATGCTGAACGGAGAATATAGAGAGGGCGAAGCTGTTGTCAGGATAAAGACCGATCTCAGCCATCCGAATCCGGCTGTCAGAGACTGGCCGGCTCTGAGAATCATAGACAACCCTGATCACCCAAGGGCAGGGAACAAGTACCGGGTATGGCCTCTCTACAACTTTGCATCGGCCATAGACGACCATGAGCTCGGTGTTACGCACATCTTCCGCGGACAGGAGCACGCTGAAAACGAGACGAGGCAGCGCTATGTTTATAACTACTTCGGCTGGGAGTATCCGGCTACAGTCCACCACGGGAGGCTCTCAATCGAGGGGGTTATCCTGAGCAAGTCCAAAACGAGAAGGGGCATAGAAGAGGGCAGATACCTCGGCTGGGACGATCCAAGGCTCGGGACGATCAGAGCTCTGAGGAGGAGAGGCATAAGGCCAGAGGCTATAAAGGAGGTTATAATTGAAGTCGGCCTCAAGAGGAGCGACACGACGATAAGCTGGGACAATCTGGCGGCAATAAACAGAAAGCTCGTTGACCCTGTGGCGAACAGATACTTCTTTGTGGCGGATCCAATTCCGATGCACATCAGGGGATATGATGAGGAGTTCACGGCGAGGGTTCCCCTGCATCCGGATCACCCCGAAAGGGGATACAGAGAGCTCAAATTTACACCCGGAAAGCCAGTCTATGTGTCAAGAGATGACCTTGAACTGCTCGGAAAGAGCGAATACATAAGGCTCAAAGACCTCTTCAACGTGAAGCTCCTCAAAGTGAGCGACAAAGGTATTGAAGCTGAGTTTGACAGCATTGATTACGAGAGGGCGAAGGAGCACAGGTGGCACATGATACACTGGGTTCCTGAAGGAAAGCCATGTGAGGTCTTGATTCCCGAAGGGGACGAGCTGGTAACCAGAAAGGGGCTTCTTGAAAAGCACGCTGATGTTAAGGTTGACGAGGTTGTCCAGTTCGAGCGCTTCGGCTTCGTGAGAATCGACGAGGTCAGGGTGGATAAAATCGTTGCAATCTTTGCCCACAAATGACTTCTCTTTTATTATTTAAATTTAAGGATTAAAAAGAGAAAGTCATTCAAGGAGCCCTCTCCACTTGACAAGCCCGAGGAGGAACTTGTGGGGCAGCTTCTCGTGGTGGGCATAGACTCTGATGGCATAATGCCAGCATGGGCTCCCTATATGCTTCAGGGCAGTGCCTGTATATCTGTAGAGCCACCTGCCGTTTCCAAGCTCCTCAGGATGTCTGAGCTCGATTATGTATGCTCTTTCAACGTTATAGCCTGATGATGTCAGGCCGTAGTAGAGCTCCACCCTCACATCTTCAGGCTGGAGGCCATCCAGATTGATCACGGCCTCGAAGGCTTTCGCATCCTGAAGGAGAACCTTCTCTATTCTAACATTATTCCACATAGCCAGAACCCTTTCTTTCCATGATGCTATTTCTTTGGCCCCGCGGTAGTCTTCTCTGGTAACCCATATGAAGTTGCTCATGGCCTTTGAATAGAACTTATCCATGTATTCCTTTACCATCCTGTGGGTGCTGAAGTGCGGCGCTATGCTCTTTATGCTCTCCTTCATCATGTATATCCATTTTTTCCTGTTGTCATAATATGTCGGGACTACTTCCTTTTCGAGGATTTCATAGAGGCTTTCGGCATCTTTGATATCATCCTCCTCTGTTTCCGGCTCTGTTGTCTCATCACCGATAACCCAGCCATTCTTTCCGTTGTAGCCCTCAACCCACCAGCCGTCGTAGATGCTAAGATTGAGAACACCGTTAAGGCCGGCCTTCATTCCGCTCGTCCCGCTTGCCTCCATCGGCCTCCTCGGATTGTTGAGCCACACATCCACACCAGCAACCATCAAACGGGCGGAGCCGATATCGTAGTTTTCGAGGACAAATATTTTCCCCCTAAATTGCGGCATCTGGGATATCTCATAAACCCTTTTGAGGAACTCCTTCCCTGCTTCATCCATCGGATGGGCTTTACCGCCGAAGACTATATAGACAGGCCTCTCAGGATTGTTAAGTAGTTTGCTGAGCCTATCAAGGTCGCTCAGAATCAGCGTTGCCCTTTTATACGTGGCAAACCTCCTTGCAAAGCCAATGATAAGAGCGTGTTCATTAATGTCTGGAAGAGGGTCGTCCGTGCCGAGGCGCTCATTTCTGCGCATCACCTTCCTTCTGAGAAGCTCGATGAACTCCTTCTTGGCCGCGAGGTGGGCCTCCCACAGCTCCTCATCCGGAATTCTCTCAATGCCGTACCATATGCCCTCGATGTTGGCATACTCCCTCCATATCCTTCCGATATATCTGTCGAAGAGCTTTTTGATTTCATTGTGGAGCCAGGTCTTTGTATGGACACCATTCGTTATGCCATCAATTGGGATCTCATCCAGGGGAACACGCTCCCATATGTTCTGCCACATTCTCTTTGTGACCTCAGCATGAAGCTTGCTGACAGCATTCACATAGCTCGCGGTTCTTATTGCCAGAAGTGTCATGTTAATGTTATCATCCTCTCTACCGAGATTGAGAAACTCATCCTTTGGAAGTCCTTCAAAGAACTTCTGCAATCTTTTCTCAACCTCAACAAGGGGGAATCTATCGTGACCCGCGGGAACAGGGGTGTGGGTTGTGAACACGGTTGTTCCTCTCACTATGCTCAGAGCCTCAAGGAAGGTCAATCCTTTCTCCATATACCATGCAATTCTCTGGAGGCTGGCAAAGGCAGGATGCCCTTCATTTAAATGCACAACACTGGGCTCTATCCCCAGTTCCCTCAGAAGCCTCATACCGCCAATTCCAAGGAGTATCTCCTGTTTTATCCTCTTGTCAATTTCAGCGTTGTAGAGGTAGTCACATATTGTTCTGTCATCCGGAGAGTTGTTCTCAACATCAGTATCCAAGAGATACAGCTTAACCCGACCAACGTTGACTTCAAAAACACGAGCATAAACCGTCCTGTCCTCAATTGGAACTTCTATGAGGAGAGGCTCCCCGGCTTCATTCTTAACAGGGATTATGGGCATTTCCTCCGGCCTGTGTTCAGGGAAAACTTCAATCTGTCTACCGTCTCTGTCTATCTCCTGCTTGAAATAGCCATGTTTGTAAAGGAGTCCAATTGCAATAAAGGGCAGGCCAAGGTCGCTGGCAGTTTTAACATGATCTCCGGCCAGAATTCCAAGACCCCCTGAATAAATGGGAAGACTTTTGCTTATTCCATACTCCATGCAGAGATAAACAATCGGTTTGTCCCATTTTGGATAGTTGGTGGAGAACCAGGTGCTTTCGGGATTCATATATATCTTAAACCGCTCCCAGACAAGCTCGTAGAGGTTCATGAAGTTGTCATCCTTAAGGAGTTCCTCCAGTCTCTCCCGAGGAGTATCCAGAAGAAGCTTCACGGGATTTTTGAATTCCGCCCAGTGCTCCGGGTCGATATACTCCCAGAGCTTTGTAGCTCTCCTGTTCCAGCTCCACCAGTAGTTGTAGGCCATATCAGCAAGGTTCTTAATCGGCTGTGGGAGCTTCTTTCTGATTAGAATCCCAACATCGTCCATCTTCTCACCTCGTGGTATCATTTTTGGTGATATATGTCTTTGAACATTAAAAGAGTTTTGGAACGACATCCGACGAAAATAGGAGAGAAGAGGTATTAACTCTCAAGCTTGAAGGGGCTTATATAATCCCCATATTTTTCCCTTGCAGCAAGGAGTCTCTGTCTTTCCTCTTCAAGGATTCTGTAGAACTCCTCAGGAACTTCCCCGACCTGCTCGCGGTAGATTTTTTCAATGTGTGAAATCTTGGCCAGAAGCTCCGGAACCCTTATCATGAACTGCTTCTCATAGTCCTCCCTGCTGTATTCCTTGTGAAGAACCTCCCTGAAGAGCCTTGCCAGATCCTCATATTTAGGGATATAGCCTATGGGGGTTTCTATTGCATCAACATCCCCGTGAACCCTGAGCTCCATCCACTTGAGCCAGACGGCTTTATCCAGCTTGTGGTTGAGCCATCTGCCCTCCTCATCCCGGAGGAAGTAGTTGACCGCGAAGATTTTTGGCTCTTCTGTTACCTTTTCAGCGAATTTCAGGTAGTTGTCAATGTATTCCCCAAGGTGGACGCTCATAAAGTCGAGAATCGCCATGGGATTGAAGGCCCTTACCCCCTCCTTGCCGAGGGTTGCCGCCGTTGTTTCGGATTCAAGAGCGGCGCCCATGGTTACAACGCCGTGCTTCCAGTTGAATGCCTCTCTGACAGGCGGCCATGTATCCTTATCGCGGCCACCGAAGATCATTCCCCCAATTTTAACCCCGCAGGGGGCTTCCAGAGCCTCAAGATCCACATTTGGAAATACCTCCAGACTGACCGTGAAGCGTGCGTTCTTGTGGCTCGGAGGAATCTCATTGCCTTCTCTATCCTTCTTTCCGCGCCACCATTTACCACTGTGGTTCTCACCCTCATCCGGTATCGGGACACCCATCTCATTCCAGTAGGGCTTTCCATCTTTAACGAGCACGTTTGAGAAGATTATCTCGTGCTGGGAGTGCAGCACCTTCCAGATTACTGGGTCGTCCTCCGGATTTACACCCTGAATGATGCCGAAGACACCTTTCTCCACATTTGCACCCCTTGTTTCACCCTTCATCGGGACTATAAACGACAGATCATCCCCGACGATGTTCTCCCACGGAATCATTGCCGTCGATGTCTTTCCGCACATGCTTGGATATGCCCCGGTGAAGTATGTTTTTCTGCCGTTGGGGCCGTTTACCCTCATCAGGAACATGTGCTCGCTCAGCCAGCCTTCTCTGACAGCCCTATGGATGGTTAACCTGAACGCCAGCTTTTTGAGACCTATTGTGTTGCCGCCGTATTGGGTGTTGACTGAATAAACAATCTCATCCGCAAGGTCAATGTATATCCTCCTCTTATCGAGGTTTCTGCTCGTCTTTCTCTCGTCAAGCTCGCCCTCACTGTGCACAAACTTGAAGAATTTGGCCTGTCTTCCGAGGCGTTTAAACTCCTCATAGCCCTTGCGGTAGAGGATGAACTCTGAATGGGCCACATAGGCGGAATCCGTAAGCTGGACCGCTGGAATTGTGAAGACGGACTCCTTTGGACCAAGAACAAAGAAGCACACGAAGAGCTCCTTCCCGACCATTATGTCCTTCATAAGTTCGTGTATTTCCCTCAGGCCTTCATCCCTGTCAAGCGTGTTAAGGAAAGGCAGCCTTTTTCCTCCCGGAATTAGAATCTTGGTATTTGCTTTATCCCTTGCCTGGTCATAATAGTTGTCATAATGCACAGTATGGCCCGGAGTTTCAAGGAGCTTTTCCTCCCCATAATAGAGGGCCTTCCATTTAACATAAAACTCATCCTCCGGGCTGTCTGTGCACACAAAAACCCGGCTTGGATTCAAAAGATCAATATACCTCGCCAGGAATTCATGGAGTTCCGGATTGTCTATGGCCTGAATCTTTTCAAACTGTTCTTTCTCAAGCCTTTTTTCAAGATATTCGAGCGCATTCATAAATATCGCCCCCTCCAGATAGTTATCCCCCGACTTAAAATACTTTCCCGGGTTTTTAACCGTAGCGGGAAACATGCGCAAAACATATTAATGGAAAAACAGATAATTCAGTGGTGCACATAATGCAGGCAGTGATTATGGCAGGCGGTAAGGGAACCAGGCTTCTCCCTTTAACGGTATACCGGCCAAAGCCGATGATTCCATTTTTCAACAAACCCCTCATGGAGTACATCCTTGAGAACCTCATAAGGGCAGGTGTTGATGAGGTTTTTGTTCTGACAGGATACCTCAAAGAGCGCATAATGAACTACTTCGGCGATGGTAGCGACTGGGGGATTGAGATACACTATTCCAATGGAGAGAATTTGAAGCTGGGAACTGCGGGAGCCACGAGGAAGGTCGCGAAAAAAATGGAGGACACCTTCATAGTCGCATCCAGCGATATACTGACAGGACTTGATATAAGGGAGCTTTACAGCTACCACAAAAAGAAGAATGCACCAGCCACTATCGCGCTCTCAAGAGTCGAAGACCCAACCCAGTATGGAATTGCAATAGTAGACAGTGAAAACCGCATCGTAAGATTTAAGGAAAAACCAAAACCTGAAGAGGCTTTCAGCAATCTCGTAAATGCCGGAGTATATGTATTTGAACCTGAAGTTTTTGACCTTGTTCCAGAAGGAGAAAACTTCGACTTCTCCATGAATCTGTTTCCAAAAATGCTCCAAGAGAACATCCCGATCTATGGGTTCCCCTTTGATGAATACTGGAACGATGTGGGGAGACCCTCAAGCTATCTCCAGGCAACAGAGGATGTTTTCATGGGGAAGCTCTCATTATCCCAGCTTCGGGTGGATTCACTCAAGGGAAATCTTGAGTATGGAGGGGCTGTGTTTACAGGGAAGAGATGCAGGCTCAGACGCTTCAACATCAGGGGTTTTGCCGTGCTTGGGGATAATGTGGAAATCGGGAGAAATGTTAAAATAGAACGTTCGGTGATATTCTCAAATGTTACGATAGAGGAGGGCGTAGAGATTAAGGAAGCAATCATTGGGGAAAATGTGTATATTGGAAAGGGCGTCCTCATACAGCCCGGAAGTGTTATCGGGGATAACAGCGTGATTGAAGAGTTCAGCAAGATTGGATCGAATGTTAAAATCTGGGTTGAGTCCAGAATTGGGAAAGAAAGCATAATCCTGCCAGATTGAGGTGATAAAAATGGAGATATACCACTCGGAGAAGTTCAATCCCGAGGAGCTTGCCCTGCTTGGAAGGGCCATAGGAACGGTTGCCCAGGGCACAATTATAGTGGGCAGAGACGGAAGGGCAATTTCCCGTTACGGAAAGAGGGCGATGGTTGTTGGAATTGTAAGCACAGGTTCGACGATTATGGATGTGAGACTGATTCCACTTATAGCCCTCAAGGATTTTGCCCATAAACGGGGCCTCCCGCTGGCCTATGTCTACTATTACAGTGGGGTGCGGGCAGAGATAAGCGGAATTGATTCCGATGAAATAAACGCCATACTTAAGAGAAGGAGCTTTATAGAAGCACATCCCAACGACATCGGCGCAACCGTGTATTACCCTAATGCCATAGATGACTTCCTCCATGAGATTTTCAAGCACTACCATTTCAAGCTTGAAGGTAAAGCCCTGGTTGACTGCATGAACACCCCGGCGGTGCTCTTCTTCCCGAGGATGAACGAGCATTTCGGATTCGAGGCAGAGCTGCTCAACGATATGATGACGAGCTACCTCCCTCCAAAACCGCGTGAGGTTTTTCTCCAGAAGCTGAGGAAAGGAGACTACTCCTTCGGGCTCAGGTTCAGGCCCGAGGGCATAGTTGAGATCTACCACGGAGATGAAACCAGAGAGTTCAGCAGCATGTGGACGCTCCTTGACTACATGAAGAAGCACCTCTGAAATTTCTTTTGTCTTTACTATTCAGGGAAAGCATTAAAAATCCAGCCTCAGAGTCTATGCCATCACATCTCTTGTGGAGGTGTTTTGATGTTTATTGTGATGGAAGGCATCGATGGCGCAGGAAAATCAACCCAGGCAAGGCTGCTGGCTGAATGGTTCAGAGGGCATGGAAAGGAGGTTGTTCTGACAAAGGAGCCAACAGACACAGCTTTCGGAAAGCTGATAAGAAGGCTCGTTCTCACAGGGGGCAGGGAGGGAATAATTGACGGTGCCAGAATAAGCCATGAAGCGGAAGCACTCCTTTTTGCAGCCGACAGGGCCGAACACGTCCATAAACTCATCAAACCAGCATTAAAGGCCGGGAAGGTCGTTATTTCCGACAGATATTTCTACTCCTCTCTGGCCTATCAGTGGGCGAGAGGGCTTGACCTCGAATGGCTCATTGACTTGAACAAATTTGCAATCAGACCTGATCTGGTAATTCTCCTAGACCTGCCGGCTAAGGAGAGCATGAAACGCATAAATGGCAGGAGCATAAAAACCGAATTCGACAAGATAGCCGAGCTTCAGAAGAAGGTCAGAGAGAACTATCTCAAACTTGCAGAGATGTTCTCGGAGATAAGGATAGTCAATGCTCTCGCGCCTCTTGAGGACATACACAATGACATAGTGGCGCTGGTTGAGCACGAGCTTTTAAGGAAAGGATAGGTCAGACAGTGCCGATCTCATCACAGCTCAGACCGGTAAACGCTCGTCATCCCTCACCTCTTTTCCGGGCAAGCTTTTTTAACCTTTCTGTGGATACGCAACTGCCGATGATGAGCGTTAGCCACTCCGATTGGTGAGGAAAAGAGGGTTAGCTGAGGCCGTTCTTAATTTCAAAGGTGTTCTCTTCTCAATATTCATTGTGATTGATGTGAAACCAATAAAAGACAAGAGATTTAAATAAAGAAAAACAAGATGAGCGTATGCCGAAGGAGATGGGACTCAAGAATTCCCATAGAGCGATTGGTTATTTCATTTCTTTTACATTGGCTGGATATTCGTTAATGTTTGGATTTAAGCGTATGATCTCCACTCCAACTCTTGAGACAAGAATGATGGTTTTAGGAATGGAGTTCCTGCTCATTTATCTTGTCGTGAGACTTTTCTATGGGAACCCATTCAAGCCTGCAAAAAGTGCACCATATCTTGAAAGCCTCCGTCATGTTCTCGGCTTGCTGTTAATTGGCTATGTGCCTCCCGTTATTGCAATAATAGTCACTGGTCCACAAAATATTTTTCAAGATGCAAAACCTCCATTTGTAGATACATGGTCGCCCCTTATTCTCGCTTTTGCACTCATCTACTGGGGAGTTACCGGTGTTATGGTAGCGTATTTTTATCACGCCGTAACATACGATTTGTTCAGTAAGCTAAGCCGGCCTCTTGGTATTTTAGGCGCAACAGCGCTGGTGGCCATAAATTACAATTTTCCGTTACTCTCAAACTACTGGAATATCTGGGACATTCTGTTTTTTGGATTTGTTTTTGCATACTCGTATTCGGCCAATAGGAATCCCACGGCCCTTGCAGGTGCGTATCTCCTGTCAGAGGTCCCGTTGTGGTGGTGCATCCTTGCCCCAATGGGAGCACCTGCACTTGCCGCATATTTCTTTGGAAGGTTCTCCATATCTCTGGTTGCTCTGTTGAGTCTGTTAAAAAATCAGCCCAAATTAGCTAAAGAACTCTGAATTTCAGAGTTTCGTGTGGTTTTATATCCTTTGAGCGTGTTATTTCACATGGGTGAAGGCCGTGAGAGCCATTGAAATTAGAGGGCTGAAAAAGAGCTACAACGGTTTCCAGGCCCTAAAGGGAGTTGACCTTGAGGTTAATGAAGGGGAAATCTTCGCACTCCTAGGGCCAAACGGGGCCGGAAAAACAACCCTGATAAGGATTCTGGCTGAGGGACTTGGCTATGACAGCGGTGAGATTAGAATCTTCGGTGAAAAACTGAGCAAGAAAACCGCAAGGTTCATAGGCTACGTTCCTCAGGAGAGCATAGCCTATGACCTGCTGACGGTTGAGGAGAACCTCAAGTTTTATGCAGACCTCTACGATGCTCCAAAAGAAAAAATATCACAGCTTATTGATTATTTCGATCTTCCAAAGAAAAAGAAGGCGAAAGAGCTGAGCGGAGGGCTCAGGAGGAGGCTGAATCTTGCAATCGCCCTTCTCTATGACCCTAAAATCCTCATTCTCGATGAACCATCAGCCGGCCTTGATGTCCCGTCGCGGAGGGAGCTGTGGGAGCTGATACTGGGATTTAGGAAGGAGGGAAAGACAGTGCTCATCTCAACGCACTACATGGAAGAGGCGGAAGCTCTCGCCGATAGGGTGGCCATAATGAATGAAGGAAGCATTATAGCTACAGGAACTCCCGAAGAGCTGAAGTCCCTCGTTGGGGAGGAGAGCATTATCCAGATTGAAGGACTGCTGAATGGCCTCGAAAGGCTGAAGGACAAATTCAGGCTTGTGGAGAAGGACGGTGTTGCAAGAATCCACGTCAGGACTCCAAGGGAGAGCCTGCCGGAAATAGTGGAGACCCTCGTGAGGGCAGGCAGCGAAATAAGGGTCATAAAAATCGAGGAGCCCACGCTGGAGGATGTTTTTCTAAAGCTCACTGGGAGGGGACTGGAATGAAGCTCAGAGCGGTTAAGGGGATAATAATCAAAGACCTGAGGGAGCTCCGCAGGGAAAAGATGGCCCTCTTCTGGATATTCATTTTCCCCCTGATGTGGATTACACTCTTCGGGACGATGTGGGGCGGCCATAATCCCCCTGTGAGTCTGGACGTCGGGGTGGTTTATACCAACGAGAACTCGGCCTTCACGGCTCACAACGTTACAGAGATAATGGGGAATGTCACCCTTGAAGGGGTGCATATTTTCAGGATAAAGAAGTTTGCATCCGAAGAGTCGGGCATCAGCGCGCTGAAACACGGAAAAATTGACTCTCTTGTGGTGTTTCCGCCGGGATTCGGTAGGAACGTGAGCACAGGGAGGCAGGCGAAAATTTACGTGTATTTCGATAGAAGCGACCCTCAGGAGTATCAGATAGTGAGGGGAACTCTCATGGCATTCTTCTCCGAGATGGAGAAAAGGATGAGGGAAAAGAAGATCGAAATCCAGCTCGAATACATTGAGAAATACATGCCCACCGGGGAATACAACATAACGCCTGAAGCCGTGAGGGAGTATCTAATAGCGAGCGCCGAGCCCCTGCGGATTGAAGAGAAGGAAGTTTCAGGCAATGCCCCAACACCAATAAAGTTCTACATAACGAGCTTCATTGGAATACAGTTCCTCTTTGCAACGATGCTCACCATAGGAAGCGGGACGCTTGAAGAAATCGAAAAGGGGACTCTGAGGAGGATAGCCGCCTCGCCCGCCACGGCCTGGGACTTCCTTGCAGGAAAAATGCTCTCAACCTTCTTCATCATAATGGTGAGCATATTCGTCGGTCTGGTCTACTCACGGGTTGTTTTTGGCGAAACGATAGTGCCAAGCCCCCTCGGCTGGCTGATAATCTTCACAGCCTCGGTGTTCTCAATGAGCCTCGGACTGGCTATAGCAATGGCAACGAGGAGCATAAAGTCCACAACCGCTGTTGTCAATTTCATCTCAATGCCCCTGCTCTTCCTTGCAGGCATAGTGATCCCGGAGAGCATTATCCCGAGCTGGGCGAGGCCACTGACAGAATACTTCGCTCTCGGAAGAGCCCTGAAGGACTTCAGGCTTCTTGAGATATACCACAGGCCGGTAAGGGATATTATGCCAGGACTCACCCTCGTGGGTGTGGAAACAGCCATGATGTTCCTGATTGCCCTGTTCCTCTACAGGTGGGCCATGAAAAGAATGGAGGTTTAAACGGGAATCAGAGCCACTTCCCGAAGAACTCCAGAATCCGGGATTCGTAGCAGTCCCTGGCAATGTTTATCGTCCTGACGTGAGCGCCATCCGTCACCCAGAGCACCACGTCGGGATTCACTTCTTTGTTTTTCGTGTAGAACTCCTTGACCTCCTCAACCATTACAAGAGGGTCTTTCTTCCCTGCTATAAGGAGGAGGGGTTTTCTGATTCTGTCTGCATACTCTATCGGATTGACAACCCTTCCGCCGCTTATCAAGAGCGTGAGAGGCTTGATGAAGATGTATAGCCATTCAGGAAGCTTTGCAAAATATTTCAGTCCTCTGGCTCCGGTTCTGTCCATGTATATCGGGGGACTGTCAGCTATTCCGCAGCACACATCCGGGATTTCAGCCAGCGCCCTTATAGTTACCACCGCCCCCATGGAGAATCCTATCAGGCCGATTTTCCGGGCTTTTTCAGGTTTGTTCTCCTTCAACCACTCTACAGCTGACACAACATCAATGAGCTCCCTGTCGCCGACCGTCGTGTGCTTCCCCTCGCTTTTTCCGTGGGCGCGGAAGTCGAAGATAAGGAGGTTGCACCCTGTCTTAAGGAGCATCTCGATTGTGGGCCTCATGTATATTCCTTCCCATTTGCTCGCGGTATAGCCGTGAAGCGGCATGACAGTTTTCTCGCTGCCCCTATCAATCCACCACGCATGGAGCTTGAGGCCATCCCTTGTCTTTATCCAGACCTCCTCATACTCCTGCCCCAGATCAGCAGGCGTCCAGTCCCCGACCAAACGGGGCGGGGAGACCATTTTATACGCCACAAATGCAATAAAAGCAAAGAAGAGCAGAATGAGGAGAAAAACCGCCCACAGAATCATGCCGCTCCCTCCTGAGATGCTTCAAGCCTTTTCATGCTCCATATAAGGGGCATTGCAAGGAGGACGAGCAGTGCGCCTATGGGGAACAGAATTCTGTAGTTGCCTCCTGCGAGGTCTACCAGTCCTCCACCTACCGTCCCGGCGAGGAGAACGGGTATCGACTTCGTCGCTTCAAATACGCCGTAGTAGCGCCCCGTAAATGCCTCCTTTTCATATTTGGTGAGCAGGTCGCCGATGACCGGATAAGACGCCGCGACGAGGACACCCCATCCAACCCCGGCCAGAAGGATTGTGATGAAAATCTGGGTCTTGGTGTGGATGAACCATCCCGCCAGCAGGGGTAGCGAAAAGACGAATCCGCCGAAGATTATGCTCAGCCTCCTGCCGATTCTGTCGTATATGTATCCTCCTGGAAGGGATCCGAGGAGGACAGCAACGTTGAAGAGGGCCATCAGATACAGCCCCATGGACGTGACCCTGTCTATTGCAGCCTCATCCGCCCTTCCGTAGAGGATGAACGCAAGGATTCCATAGAGGAAGATTGCCACGAACTCGAAGCTCATCCACCAGAGAATCTGGGCTGTGTAAAAGCGCAGGAAGTCGTGATTTGTGAAGATGCTTCTGACGTATTCGCCGAGCCCTTCGTTTTCCTCTATCTCCGGAGCTTCAGGCTCCTTAACCTTAAGGGACACAAAGAGGGCCGCACCTATCAGAAACACCGCGGCGATCGCAAAGGGGCCCCAGTAGCCGGTTCCATGCTTGGCAACCAGATAGCCTCCAATGCCGAAGAGGAAGAGGTTGCCTGCCCATTCAAAGAGCGTTATGAATCCGCTCGCCTTCCCTCTCTGGCCGCTTTCTATGGTGTCGGGCATCAGAGCTCTGAACTGGGCGGTGTAAAGGTGAAGGGACAGATAAAGAAAGCCGAGAGTAGCGGCAAAGCCGAGGAGAGGAACCCCGAGGGCATAAGCGGTGTAAATCATCATGGCGGCTATACCTGCGAGAATGCCCCCTATGAAGATGAACGGCCGCCTCCTCCCGTGTCTCGATTTCAGGGTATCGCTGTAATAGCCGAGAAGCGGAGGGATTATCAGACCGATAAAGCCCTCAAGGGCAAGTATAGTTCCCTTGACAAAGGCGGATTCCGTGTAGGCCGAGAGCAGAGGAAACGAAAACCCCTTATTCAGCGCCCAGCCGATGCTCCTGCTGAATCCCAGAAGGGACAGCCCCAAAACAACACCCCAGTTAAACTTTCTGCTTTCCATGAGCCCACCTCCAGCAACAGTTAAGGCTAAAATAAAATTAAGTGCGCTGGAGTTTTTATCCTTTTGGTTCAGGCATAAAAGATAAAAAGGAGGTTAATCCATATCCGGGACATAGTCGTAGATGTCCTCCCTGCGCCTGACTATATCCCCTCTTCTGACGAACTGGATAGAGATCAGCGCCAGAAGGAAGAAGAGCGTTGCGAATACAAGGAGAGACTGGTAGCCGGTGATGTCAATGGCAGCTCCCACGACCGGAGGAGCGAAGATGCTCGCCGCCTGACTGAAGAAGTAGTAGAGGCCCGTGTATCCCCCGAGCTTTTCTTCGGTCGTCATATCAACGACCATTGGAAGGGAATTCACATTGACCATGCCCCACCCGAAGCCTCCAATCAGGAAGAGACCTGAGAATATTTTTACAACCACATTAACATCCATCCTTCCGCTCGTCGCCTGAAGACCGAGGTAGAGTGCTGAAAGCATGACCCCCATAATTATGAGCAGTCCGATGCTTATCGTCCTCTTCCTCCCGATTCTGCCACCGATCAGCCCTCCGGGAATTGAAAAGACCATGTATCCCAGCGCAAATATTCCGAGGAGGAATGCGCCTGTGCTCTCCCTGATTCCAAGCTCAAACTTGGCGTAGCTGGTGAAGAACGTCTCAAGGGAGTTGAAGGCAACGAACCAGAGAAATATCGCAAGCAGCATGAACAGAAGGCTTCTCTCCCTGCTCGCAAACACATCCCTGAGGTTTTCCTTCAGCTCCCCAAAGCTCACCCTGCTCGTCCGTTTAAGGAGCTCACCCAGCTTAATCTTCCTTTCCATGGGCTTTCTGTATTTTTCAGGCTCCGGGACAAAGAGAACGACAAAGAGATTTGCCAGAAGCATTATGAAGGCACCCAGGTAGAAGGGCAGTGCATAGTTGATGTCGTAGAGAACCTTGCCTCCGAAGTATGCAAAAAGCGCACCCAGACCTCCCATGAAGTTTATGATTCCATTTGCCTGACTCCTCTTTTCCGAAGGTGTTATGTCCGGCATGAAGGCTATAACCGGCGACCTGAAAAGCGCCATGAAGAAGTTCATAAATATAATCGTCCCCATCATCAAGGCGAGGCTTTCATGGGACCTCGCAACGGGTATCAGCGCAAACATCAGAGCCCCGAGAGGAGCCCCCATCATTATATACGGCTTCCTCCTTCCCCATCTCGTTCTCGTCATGTCGCTGAGGGCACCGAGATAGGGCAGCAGGACGATTGCAAAGATGTTGTCTATCGTCATTATCCCGCCTGTGATGGTCTTGTTCAGCCCGAAATCCTCCTGAAGGAATATCGGGACATAGGCATTGTAGAGGGCCCATATGATGCTTATCCCAAAAAAGCCAAAACCGAGCAGGAATATTCTCTTATAGCTGAATTCGGCATTCATTTAAACCCCTCCTCCAAGCGCCAGTAAAAAATTTAATCCTCAATCCATTATATCTCTTTTGGTCGCAGCGAGAGCCGCAAGCCAAATAAAGGCCCTGTGCATAGTCAAAGAACAGGGGAAAGAAAGTGAAGGTGCTGCTCCTCGGCCACAGAGGTTTCAAACGGTTTTATCCGGAAAACACACTCCCTGCATTCAGAAAAGCCCTCCAGCAGGGGGCGGATGGCATAGAATTCGACGTCTGGCTGACGAGAGATGAGAAGCTCGTCGTTATCCACGACAGGTATTTTCAAGCGAACGGGGAGATGTTTGACGTTAAGGCATTAAGCCTTAAGGAAATCAGAAACCTGCACCCTTCAGGGGTTCTAATGACCAGTGCCGAGGAGCTGATCAGGACATTTCCTGAGGCCTATTTCAATGTAGATGTCAAGGATATAGAGGCCGTTGGCAGAGTGCTTAAGATTGCAGAGGATATTGAAAGGGAAAAAGTAATACTGTCCGCCGATAATCCCTCAATTCTGAGGGCTATCAGGGAGAGGGATAGAGATGTAAAGCTCGGCTTTTCCATAACAGGATGGGGCTCATTTCTCAGATTTCCGCTGCTCATAAAGGAGCTGAATCTCTACTCCCTCCATGTGCCGATAGATGCCGTTGATTACGTTGGATTTTCCGCATTCAGGTTCCTGCTGAAATGGGCACACTCGCTGGGAGTCAGGATAGCTCTCTGGAACTACATGCAGGACGAATTCAGATACCTCCCTTCCCTGATTAAATACTGCGATATCCTGATATCGGACGATGTTTCAAGGGCCTCCAGACTCATAGGGAGAAAGGCTTTTTAGAGGAACAGTCCTTTTTATCTGGGGCGATATCCGTGGTGAGCTGGGAAGAAAACAGGGTTCTGCTCCTTGGACACAGGGGCTTCATGTCGAAATACCCCGAAAACAGCATTCTGGCATTTGTTGAAGCCATAAACAGCGGAGCGGATGGTGTGGAGCTTGACGTATGGCTGACCAGAGACGGAAAGGCCGTGATCATGCACGATGAGAGCATAGACAGAACCTCCAGCATGAAGGGCAGCCAGAAGGAGATGACGCTGGAGGAGCTCAAGAGGGCCAACCTCGGAATGGGACAGAATATCCCGACGCTTGAAGAGGTTTTTGAGGTTCTGCCGGAGGATGCGCTTATCAACGTCGAGATAAAGGATATTGATGCCGTTGAGGAAGCTCTCAGAATAACGAAGGAATTTAATGCCCTCGACAGGGTTATGATATCCTCATTTAATATCGAGGCTCTGAAGAAGGTTAGAGGTTTAAACGGCAGAATAAGAATCGGCCTCTTAATTGACAGCGAAAAAACCGTCCCGATGATACCGAGGCTTAAGGATGAGCTTGGGCTCTGGTCGCTCAACGTCCCACTGGAAGCTATACCCCTACTGGGCATTGAGAAAACCCTGCAGGCACTCAGGTGGGCGCGCTCTCTGGGTCTAAAAATTGCCTTATGGGCTGAAAATGATGAGCTTTTCTACAGGAATGACAACCTGCTCAGGCTTAAAGGCCTATTTGACATCGTCATAACCAATGATGTAGAGAGAATGGCGGCATATCTGAGGGATTTAGGGTTGAGATAGCAGAGAATGGCACACATCCCGGCCGCTATGGCCGTAGGTGATTTCAAAGTGCACGTCCTTCAGCTCCATCCATTTTTTGTTTTGAGCGGTGTGCTCAACCGTAAACCTCATGCGGCCTTCAACGAGCCTTCCATCTTCCACCATAACCCTGCCTGTAACGTGCCATTTCTGGTCGTCCGGGTCAGAAGAAACGCTCCAGCTCTTTTCAAAGCTTAAAACGCACAGGTTCTGGGAACATTCAGCGTGGAGGATTTTTGAACCATTGAACCCCATCCGGAGGTATAGGGCAAGGGGATCAGGGAACCTCTTCAGAGCCCTCCTGTCCGTGGAGTCCTCCACAAGGCTGCCGTTAATCCAGATGGAGCTCCTGAGAACGGCATGGCCGTGGCTCCAGTTAATAATCTGACTAGATTCGTAGCCGCTTCCAAAAGTTCTGAGTATTAGAACTCCTTCGTAGGAGCTTGAATTAACGAAGCCGCAGAAGTCCGATGAGAGCCGGGATGTCCCGTTTTCTTCAACGGTGCTTATGGTTCCCCTGAAGGAATAGGCATCCGCGCTCTCGTAAAACGCGATAAGATCCCCAGGGGAAGGCAAATTCTCCGCCGGAGAAATACTCCTAATCCAGTGAGAATTAATACCAACGGCAGCAGCACCAAGGATAAGCAAGACGAGCAACAGTCTGAGCCTGTTCATGCTCTCACCCGGGGAGTCATCAGGAGAAATAGGGCACAGGGGCTTAAATACTTTTTCTATTCATATTTTGCTTACTATACAATATAGTTTGCAAAAAAGAGAAAATTCATAACCCTTCAAATTTCTGCAGGAAGATCCTTAAATCAGTTTTAAAGGGTTCTACAGCGTTTTCTATCTCTTTATCAAGCAGCATACGGAATTCATCAGCACTTCCTGATTCTGCCAGCAGCTTTTCAATCGTGTCCTTCAGCTCATCAAAATATTCAAGATAGGGCCGCGCCTCAAAGAGCGCCTCTTCAACACGCTTCTTCAGCTCACACATTTCTCCTCCCTCCTACAAACCAGTACCACCACTGCTTTGCCAAATCCTCCCTCTGGCCGAGGATGACAAAATATCTCAGCAGAATCAGGTTTATGAATAGCAGGAAGATCAGCATTATGTTATACTGGGGGATCGCTGCACTCATGAATGCATAGTAATCCCACAGAAAGTGGAGGAAAATAGCCAAGAGGAAGTAATTCAGGAGGGAGTGTATTTTTCCCTCAGATTTCAGGCCGTATCCGACACCGACAACGGCACTCCAGCCCGCATGGGCAAAGGGGGTCAGAAACGCCCGAGTTACTGTAACAGCCGCTCCGTAACCAAAGCCGTAGAGCACGTTCTCAGTTGCCGCAAATCCAAGTCCAGCAGCAACGCCGTAGACCACGCCGTCCATTATTCCGTCCATCTGGCCCGCTTTAAACGGCAGTCTTATCGCGAGAGCCTTTGCAGGCTCCTCAACAATACCTGCCACCAGCGCCAGATAGAATGCACTTGCGGGAAGGAGAGCATGACCAGACAGCCATCTCGCGGTTAGAATGCTCTCAAGTATGAAGGCAATGCCCACTGAGAGTGTTGCTCCAAGCAGGAATGTTCCAAGGACGTATTTCTTGGGTTCTGGTTCGTATTTATCCAGATGATAGAAGTACCACATAATGAGGAGTGCAGGTACATAGGCAAAAAAAACCACAGTGCTCAGTACATCCATGTTACCACCTGATAGAAATATCCTTTCCCCAATTTAAAGCTTTCCTGAGATTCTTCCCAGGATCTCAGAGAGCTTGCCGAGCTGTCCAAAACTCAGAACCTCATCCCCTACTGGTACCAGAACTTCAGATGAAGAGACATCAAAATATCTCAGAAATGGTGACACGATTTCTCTCAGGACGTCGTTTCCGTATGCCCACGGAGAAAAGGCCGGAAGCACTATTAGATTCTCTCCCCTCAGAAAAACGGGGACTTTAATAAGCGCCCCCACCTCATCCTTCAGTCTCACAGCAGGATGCTCATGGCCGATTATGAAACGCTCTCCTTCAACCAGCCTGTGTCCATGAACAATCTTCCATCCCCCAGCTTCAAACTCATCCATAATTTCAGCTCCCAGCTCCCTTATCCAGAGAATACCAACATCGTGATTTCCTCTCACAAGAATTACCTCTTCCACAAGAGGAGAAATTTCAGAGAAAAATGTCTCAAGCTCAAGCCTTTCCTGCCTGAAAGGCACAAAAGAATGCTTCAAATCTCCTGCTATTATCAGCCTCCCCGGCTTCTCCCTCTCAAGAAGGAATTTAAGGGAGTTGATGGTTCTGTGGAATACGGGCGGCAGATACACCCCTTCCTTCGCCATACTAACTTCATAGCCCAGGTGCAGATCAGCCACCACCAAATTCCTTCCTATTTTAAGGGCTCTCTGAGGCAGCACTTTAACCTTCATGGCTGTTTCTCTGCATCCAAATTTTTAAAACTAACGAATTTTGTTAGCCAAACCGAAAAGGTTTTAATTTTAAACAGAAACCGATAAATGGTGGAAACATGCCATTCATAGGATTTGCAAAAAGCGGGCTGGGCCCCTATGAGACATACAGACGAATTTTAAAAGAGCTGGAAAAGAGAGGATTTGAAATAAACTTCTCAAAACATCACTGGATGGGAGATGCACCTTTTGGACTGATCATAGCTGAAAGCGAGAGAGGAGAACTCGCTATCAGATGGTATCTGGCACAGAAATTTGAGCTTAAACTTGAAGAGGTTAGTGAGGAGGAGTTTAATGATTTCATCGAGGATACGATGGAGTATTTGAGCGGGGATTAAGCGCCCCTCTCCTGCTTAACCCTCTCTATGACATCGAAAAGGCTCCACAAATCTCTGATTACATGGAGACGTGGAATTGCAGCCAGAAGCTCTCTTTTCTCTTCCACAAATTTAGCGGTTGGAGGAAAGTAGTACCACACAAACTCCGTGTTTTCATCGCCTCTCCCTATAAAGCGCCATGGTTTGTCATCAACCCATATGAAAACCTCGTCTCCGTATTTCTCCCGCAGAAGCTGGAACGCCTCGCAGAGCGTGAGCTCCTTTCCGAAAACAATCACATCGTCAAAGAGGTCATAAAGACCGAGAATTCTAAGCCTCTTCTCTTTCATGCCCACAATAAAATCCTCAGCCGAGAATGAAATTACTGTATGTCCCTCCGCCTTGAGCCTCCTAATAAGCTCATCCGCATTATCGAGAACTTTCGTTAGCTTTGCTCTCTCCTCGAACCAGGTTCTGGCAAATTTTGTCCTCAGAAAGAAGGGGGACTTCACCCTGCCGCTGTGTCTTCCGTATCTCGGTTTTTCAAAGTGAAGCTCTACTCTGGTGAAAAGCCTTGCCCACTGGTTTTTGAGCGGTAGCCATCCGTAGTGTCTTTCCAGCGCCCGTCTGAAGGCTTCTTCTATCACGGAATAGCTATCCACCAGTGTTCCATCGAAATCAAAGCCTATAATCATCCAGCTTTCACCTACCGAGAAAAAAGAGAGGCGTGGCTTTAAGCTTTTCCCCACAAAGCATATATTTATTGGAGTGCAAAGGATTAGATGTAAATCTTAAAGGTGATGCCTATGGGAAACCACTACATTCCAAACCTGGCACATAAAGAGGAAATGCTCAGGGAGATAGGATTTGCTTCGAGTGAAGAGCTCTTCTCGGATGTTCCCCAGAATGTTTTAAGGGAGCTCAGCCTTCCTGAAGGAAAAAGCGAATACGAGGTTTTTCTTGAGATGAACAGCATCCTGGAGAAAAACAGAACTGTGCTGGAGATGCCTACGTTCCTCGGTGCAGGGACTTACTTCCACTACATCCCGGCGCACGTGAAGTATCTGATTGAGAGGAGCGAATTCCTCACAGCATACACACCATATCAGCCGGAAATCAGTCAGGGAATGCTCCAAGCCCTCTTTGAATACCAGAGCCTGATTGGAGAGCTTGTCGGACTGGAGGTGGTCAACTCCTCGATGTATGACTGGGGAAGCGCCCTTGGAGAAGCCGCCAGAATGGCCGCGAGATACACAAAAAAGAACAGGTTCATCGTCCCTAAAGCCTTAAGCCCTGAGAGGAAAATGACCCTTGAGACCTATGTCGAGGGAGCGGGCATTGAGATAGAGTACATCCCATGGAGGGAGAACGGCCAGATTGATGTTGAACGGCTTAAGGAGAGCGTTGAGGGTGCAGCCGGTGTCTATGTGGAGATGCCGAACTTCTTCGGGCTGATCGAGGAAGAGGTTAAGGCAATCGGCGAAGTGGCCCATGATGCAAAGGCCCTCTTTGTTGTGGGGGCAGATCCGACGAGTCTGGGAATACTTGAAGCGCCCGGAAACTACGGAGCCGATATAGTCATAGGAGAAGCAGCCTTCTTTGGAAACCCGATGAACTTCGGAGGTCCGAGGGCTGGCTTCTTTGCAGTGAGGAATGATAGAAAGCTGATCAGACAGATGCCGGGCAGAATAATAGGCATGACAAAGGACAAAGAGGGTAGAAGGGCTTTTGTCATGGCACTGCAGACGAGGGAGCAGCACATAAGGCGCGCAAAGGCAACCTCGAATATATGTTCAAACGAAGCCCTGGTTGCCGTCGCAGCCGCAATACACATAGCCAGCCTAGGGCCGAAGGGACTGAGGGAGCTCGGAGAGGTCATACTCAAAAACACGGCATACTTCAAGAAGCGCATAGGCGAGGTTGGAAAGCTCCTCTTTGACGGCATAAACTTCAAAGATGTGCCCGTCAGCTTCGATATCCCCTATGATGTAATCCATGAACGCCTGCTGGAGAGGAACATCCATGGAGGATACTATCTTGGGAAGCACTTCCCTGAGCTTGGAGAGAGCGCCCTGTTTGCGGTAACAGAGACGACGAGAAAGGAGTGGATTGACGCGCTGGTATCGGCGCTGAGAGAAATAATAAACGAGGCGGAGCTGTGAGGTGGTGAAGATGTACAGACAGACAAAATGGGATGAGCCGCTCATATTTGAGCTCTCAAAGCCCGGAAGGGTGGGCTATACCCTGCCCAAGCCGATTGAGGATGTGGAGGTTCATATACCGGCGGAACTCGCAAGAAAGGAGCTCAACCTCCCCGAACTGAGCGAACCGGAGGTTGTCAAGCACTACACGCACCTGAGCGAGATGAACTACGGCGTCGACAGCGGGATTTATCCCCTCGGGTCATGCACGATGAAATACAACCCTAAGATAAATGAAGAAATAGCTGGACATCCAAAGGTGGCTTTTATACATCCCTATCAGGACGAAAAAACTGTCCAGGGAGCTCTGCAGATTATGTGGGAGCTCGAACAGTGGCTGAAGGAAATCACGGGAATGGACCGCTTTACTCTACAGCCTGCTGCTGGAGCAAACGGTGAATTCACAGGCGTCATGATAATCAGGGCATACCACATGGACAGAGGGGACACAAAGAGAACCGAAATGCTCGTTCCGGATTCTGCACATGGAACAAACCCGGCCTCAGCAGCCATGGCAGGCTTTAAGGTTGTTGAGATACCATCAAATGAACAGGGAATGGTCGACCTGGATGCTCTCGAAAGTGCCCTGAGCGAAAGAACGGCCGGACTCATGCTAACAAACCCGAACACCCTTGGAATCTTCGAGGAAGACATACTCAAAATAGCAGAAATGGTTCATGAAGCTGGAGGACTGCTATATTACGATGGTGCTAACCTCAACGGAATCCTTGGAAAGGTAAGGCCCGGTGATATGGGATTCGACATCGTCCACCTCAACCTTCACAAAACATTCAGCACCCCGCACGGAGGCGGAGGACCCGGATCAGGGCCTGTTGGCGTCAAGGAATTCCTCAGGGATTATCTGCCGGTTCCTATTGTCGAGTTTGACGGAGAGAGATACTACTTGAACTACGACCTTCCAAAGAGCATTGGAAAGGTTAAGGAGTTCTACGGGAACTTCGGGGTAATGGTTAGGGCCCTTGTCTACCTCAAAACCATGGGAAAGACCGGCCTTAAAGAAGCCGGGGAGATAGCTGTTCTCAACGCAAACTATCTCGCACAGAAGCTCAAGGGAACCAGAGGCTATGTCCTACCCTACAAAGAGCTAAGGAAGCATGAGGTTGTCTTTTCAGCTGAGCCAATGAAGAAGGAAACAGGTGTGAGTGCCCTTGATGTTGCCAAGCG
>WAPO01000138.1 GCA_015520705.1 Thermococcus sp.
AGATGATGTTTTTTAACGGAACGCTGCTCTTTGTCCTTCAGCTTTTTGAGAGCTCTAAAATCCTGAAGAGCATGAAAATCAGGAAAATGTCTGCTAGATGGCTACGATAAGGCCGGTATATTGCCACTGAGATGTAAAAAGCTTAGTGTAGCAATGCATTTCCTCTCATGGCGCTGTTTAGAAGGAGGGTGCTTTGAGATATTAGCGAACATTTATGTTCACTCATTTACTCTTCCTTATTTTCACTCTGACAGTGAGCAAAACTACCGTTGGAATTACATAATCCTACGAAAAAAAAAGCAGAAACAGTTACGCATAGTAAAAGGAAAAATTTATAAGCATTAATGTTCCAATATGATATGCAGACTTTGGTTAGGTGATCACGATGGTGTCAAAAAGGATTATTGGAGTATTGTTTGTGGCATTTTTATTGAGTGGAACAACAGGGATATACCTAGCAAACGCCCTCCAGTTGCCTGCCATCCAGATTGCACTGGTTGACGAGAAGGGCAGACCACTCACCGAGATATCAAAGAACGTTGAGGTCCAGGTTCAGGTGGATGCTCTGCTACCAACAAAGAAAGTGTATGAGACAGTTTTTTATGGGACTCTCAAAAAACCGAACGCTCTAAAGTTCTGGGATCCTGGAAATACAGTCAAGATACCTCTCTCCAACGAAAAGCTTCAGTCTGTCCTCGATGAATGGAAGAGGGCCTACCCCAAAGGCATTGGCTCTTCACTGATGATCTCCGTTTGGGTTCTGGATCACGAAAATGGGAAGCTGTATCGGGGTTTCGCCGTGGTTAACTACAACACCGCTGAGGTCTCAAGGGGCATCAAGAAGACTGTGAAAATTAACATACATAAATTACCCTCATCTCCCCTTAAAGCTAGCACGAAAAGCAGTGATGTGACGCCATTGGGTTCCAACAGGCAGTTCTACTACTGGAAAACTGACTGGAGTCTGTCATGGAGACCGGATAATTACATTGAAGTTCCCATCTTGATTGTGGACAACGAATATTCTGACTCTGGGGTTGTCACGGCAAGCATAAACATTGTGACAGAGTATTACACCAGATTTGGACTTACTGTAGCTTACGGCTACGAGATTTCAGAGAAGAGCACCCCAAGTTTGGACATATATGGAAATGACTTCTACACAATTGATAACAAGTTTTACTTTTATAAAGATCTCCTTCTTGCACCTAACGAGAAAGGATATATCTACATCAACGCCATACCATATCATCTGCACCAGAAGGAATACTACTGCACGGGAAGTTTAAACAACTGTGTTCCTACCGGAGAGGAGCGCATTCAGGAGGGCATCAATGATATAGAAACCACCGGAGAGAATGACATTGTAGGGGGAAGCAGGAATGGACTGCCAGACCCAGAGATTATGAACAGGATTTACAGTGGAACCGACATGAAGTATGCCACTGCTCTTGGAGTTGGGGACTCAAAAAGCCTTGCCCAACTGGTTTCAGACGCTTCCGGTTCATGTTCAGCAGATTTCGGGATTGGGATTCCAATAGGTGCCCTTGCAGTTGCATTAAGCGGCGGGGCTGTCCCTCCATGGGCCGCAGGGTTGAGCGCGGGGATATACTACACCTCCTCAAGTTCTCTTAACATATATGGAGGAATTGCAAACCATGGAGAATGGAATAACATCGGTCAAGACGTTTCAGAATATATCTATTTGGGTACCAGCACGTATACGTATCATGTGGGAACATGCGACACACAGGTTCCGGTTGGAATTTACATAGAAAGCCGCTAATCAGCCTTCTGTTTTTTGCTGTTCTTTTTAATTTCAGAAAGACGAAGATAAAAAGAAGAGAAAACTCCCTTCACTCAAGCTTCTTGTGGCAGAACCACCAGTCGTAGCACTCGATTTCGCCCTTGGCCTTGGCCTCTTCTCTGGCCTTGATGTCGTCAACACTCGCGGCTGGCGGTACTATGGCGCGGTCGCCGATGAGCTCGTTGTTGGGCCACTTGTGTGGGAGTGCAACGCCCTTCTCGGTGTTTATCTTAAGGGCCTTTACAAGGCGGAGTATCTCGTCCCAGTCCCTGCCGACCTCGGCCGGGTAGTAGACTATCGCGCGGATGACGCCTTTGTCATCGACGACAAAGACAGCCCTTGCGGTTGCGGTGGCACCGCTCGGTATCATGCCGAGCTCCTTGGCAAGGTCGCCCATGTCGTCGGCTATAATTGGAAAGGTTATCTCCTCGCCGAGGTTCTCCTTTATCCACTCGGCCCACTTGAGGTGGCTGAATACCTGATCAAGGCTCAGCCCGATCGGCTCAGCACCGAGCTTCCTGAACTCCTCAACGCGCTTCTGCATGCCGTAGAACTCGGTCGTACAGACCGGTGTGAAGTCTGCCGGGTGGCTAAAAAGAACAAACCACTTACCCTGCTCGGTAAAGTAGTCTGGCAGCTTTATCCTCCCGTGGGTCGTGGTAACCTCAACTTCCGGGAACTTTTCTCCTATCACTACCATTCCAATCACCTCATCTTATGTTTATCATTATGAACCTTATAGGTTCGAATATATAAATTTTTCGGTTCGTCTAATAGCATTAGACCTGTCGAATATCCAAATGGTTTAAGGGGTGTTGGTTGGCCGTGCAAAGAATGTCCTTTGTTGGTTGTCACCGTGGGAAATACTGCAGTAATAGCTTGTCAGAAATAGAGTGATTAAAAGTCTGTTTTGCCTTAAATCTTCCTTACATCCACCCAGGTTGAATGATAGGCAGAGCCATTGCCGTAGTTTTGAACGGTCTCGCCGGTCGTCAGGAAGTTTGCGTTCCAGCCGAGCAGCCTGGGCCAGAAGGCCTTGTAGAGGAGAACAACACCTCTGGGAACGTCATCGCTCAGTTTAGCCTTCGTTTGAATCCTTCCGTTCTCATTGAAGGCCTCCACCTCGTCCCTGTCGCTGATTCCCCTCTCTTCAGCGTCAGCCGGATTGATGTAAAGATTGGGGTCTATCATCCCGTGGGTGTTGTGGTACTGGCTCGTTATAGTCATCCTGTGGGTCGGGGTGAGGAGTCTCAGCGGGTATTTGCCCCTGAACCTCCTATACTCAGGGAATGGACTCAAACCGCGCTCAACAGCTCTTTGGGAGTAGAACTCTATCTTTCCGCTCGGTGTCTTCCATCCCCTTGGATTTTCCGGCACCTTGACGAAGCCCTTCTCCTTAAGCTCCTTCCAGCTCAATCCGTTGATTTCAAGGATTTTTCTCACCACTTTCTCGTCGCTCTCATAGAGATAGGGGTTCTCTATCCCAAGAGCCTTTGCCAGAAGGCGCGTTACCTCGCTGTTGGACTTCCCGTAGAGCCTTGCCACCGGCTCATTCAAAGCGACGTAGCGGTGGTAGTAGCTGTCAGCTATGTCAAGCCGCTCAAAGAATGTGTTCGCCGGAAGAACCACGTCAGAGTAGAGCGCCGTGTCGGTGAGGAAGATGTCGTGGGTAACCACAAAGACATCATTCTCTTTAAGGGCTCTCCTCAAGCGGTTCTGGTTCGGCAGGCTCGCAAGGGGGTTGGAGTTGTAGATGTAGAGAAACCTTATCTC
>WAPO01000139.1 GCA_015520705.1 Thermococcus sp.
CCAGCCCTTTCCGCCTTTTCCCAGAAGTCCTTGGGGTCTCTGGCGAGGAAGTAGCCCCTCCCGCCTTTGGCGCCGTGGAACTTCACTATAACCGGCTTATCTATATCGTCGGGGTCTTCATAAACCCTTGGAATCTTGAGCCCGGCCTTCACGAGCCATTTCCTTTCAAGACCCCTGTCGCTCTCCCATCTTAGGACTTTTTTATTTCCATAGTATGGAACTTTGATCGACTCCACCCTCTCAACACCCAGATATGCGACGAATGAGCCGTGCGGGACTATTATGGCTTTCCTTTCCAGAAGCTCTTCCTCTGGGTATTCACCGACCAAAAATTCGTCAGCAACAGGGAAGTATCGGGTGTAGAGCGGCTTAACCCTCTCCCTGCCAAAGGCAATTGTTTTGAAGCCCTCGTCCTTGGCTCCCTTGAGGATCTGGAGGGCGGAATGAGATGCATAGGTTGCTATCCTCATTCTTCCTCCCCCAGGAGCTCTGGAAGCGAGCTGTAAATCTCCCGGGCTTTATCAAGGCTTAACCCCGCCAGTTCTTCTCCCTCCTTTTTAAAGAGCAGAGCTTTCCCTTTCACTTCCCCTATCACGGCAAATTCGTCAAACAGCTCTCCGAGCTTTTCAAGGTTTTCTCCCTCAAAGCTAACTATAAATCGGGCCTGGCTTTCAGAAAAGAGCACCTCCACGGGAGAGAGCTCCCCTTCCACTGGAATTTTACTTATGTCAACCTCAAAGCCCATTCCTCCAGCGAGAGCCATCTCCGTCAGTGCCACCGCTATTCCCCCCTCGCTCACATCATGAATCGCTTTCACCAGACCGAGCTCTATTGCCTTTAAAATGCCCTCGGTGTTCTTCTTCTCCCTCTCCAGCTCAACCCTCGGGGCGGCTCCCCTCTCAATGCCCAGAATGCGGTAGAACTCACTCCCGCCGAGCTCCTTCTTTGTAACTCCGACTATGGCAATTAAATCTCCCTTATCCTTGAAGTCCATCGTCATAATGTTTTCAAGTTTTACCTTGCCGAGAGCAGCTACGACAGGGGCTGGTTTTATCGGTCTGCTGCCGACTTCGTTGTAGAAGCTCACGTTTCCGCTCACATAGGCCAGCCCAAAGGCCTCCGCCGCATCGGCCAGTCCTTTGATGGTCTCAATGAAGCTCCAGTACACCTCGGGTCTTTCCGGGGATGCGAAGTTTAGATTATCAACCAAGGCCAGCGGTCTCGCTCCAACGCTGGCGAGGTTCCTTACCGCTTCTGCAACAGCGCTCATTGCTCCGTGGTAGGGGTTCAGGTAGGAGTATGAGGGGTTCCCATCGCTCACAAAGGCCAGACCGTATTCTCCGTTTATCTTCAGGACAGCGGCGTCCAGACCGGGCTTCAGGACACTTCTTCCCTGGACTTCGTGGTCGTACTGCTCCCAGACCCAGCGCTTGCTTACCACGTTGGGGCTTGAGAGAACCTTAACGAGAGCCTCCCCAACGCCTATTTCCGGCGTTTCAACGTCTCTTTCAATGCTGTAAGGTCTGGCTTCCCACTCTATCGCCGGGACATCCGTCAGAAGGCTCACTGGCAGATCAGCTACCTTCTCATCACCCCAGTAGACAATGTAGCGAGGCTCTTCAATGGTCTCCCCGACCACAACCCATTCAAGCTCATACTTCTCAAAAATCCTTGTTATCTCTTCTAAATCTTCTTCCTTAACCGCGAAAAGCATCCTCTCCTGGCTCTCTGAAATCATGATTTCCATCGCATTCATGTTTGGCTCTCTCTGCGGCACTCTGTCGGCGTAAATTATTGCACCGAAGCCCTTCTTCCCGGCCATCTCCGATGAAGCACACGTCAATCCGCCGCCGCCCAGATCCTTCAATGCCCTAACTTTACCCGTCTTCAGCGCTTCAAGTGTCGCCTCAATCAAAAGCTTCTCCGTGAATGGATCTGGGATTTGAACGGCTGAACGGTCTTCCTCTTCTGCATTCTCACTTAGCTCCTCGCTCGCAAAGGTAACCCCGTGGATTCCGTCCCTTCCGGTTTTGTTACCAACTAAAACCAATAGAAGTCCGTCTTCCTCAATGTAGCTATGCACAAGCTCTTCGGGCTTCATCAAACCAATGCAGGCAACGTTGACGAGCGTGTAGTTGTCAAGGCTTTCATCGAACTCTGCTTCACCTCCAACCGTGGGCACCCCAATCCTGTTGCCGTAGTCGGCTATCCCCTTAACGACGTACTCGAAGAGATAGCGGTTGCGCTCCTTCTCAAGGGGCCCAAAGCGAATCGGGTCGAGCAGCGCTACCGGCCTGGCGCCCATACACAGGATATCCCTAACAATTCCGCCAACCCCTGTGGCTGCTCCACCGTAGGGCTCAACGGCTGAGGGGTGGTTGTGGCTCTCTATTCCAACAACTATGGCGGTGTTCTCATCAAACCTGACAATGCCCGCATCCTCGCCCGGACCTAGGATAACGTGCTCGTTCTTCGTAGGGAGGAGTTTTAGCCAGCGGCGGCTTGATTTGTAAGAAGCGTGCTCGCTCCACATTACCTCAAGCATGGCCCGTTCGACTTCATTCGGCTCTCTGCCGAGCCTTTCTCTAACGAGTTTTTCTTCGTGAGGGAACATCTTGCCACCTCCGTTATTACCAGAAAAATGTAAAAATTTAGAGTTTTTAAGGTTTGTTTTAACAGAAAAATGTCAAAAATTGGCATCATCCTTCAAACCCCGAAGAGAAGGGTAGGAAGGTTCTTTATCCTATCGTCCGTGTAATTGATGAACCCCTTCAAAACTTCATAGATCCTAAAAAGCCTCTCTTCCTCCGCGTTTTTCGGCCTTTCGCCTCTGTCTGCTGGAGAAAACTTGGATAACGTTGAACCTTCTGGCCAGCAGTCTTGGCGTTTCCTCCTCCATAAGCTCGTTGATGAAGTAGTAAACGTTCAGGGCCTTTTCTTTCTTAGTGGGATAGAGCTCCCTGACGAGGGTACCACTCCTTAAGTAGGATTTCGTTTTCACTTCCACAGTCTTGGTTCGTTATAGTAAGCTTCTCTTGGAGCATTGTTTAAATCTTTAGTTGCTTCAACAACTTCTCTGTCAACTATTAGAGGTCGTGAGTTAGGTTTTAAAAGGAGGTATTCATTATTATTTAACCTGATAATATTTGTAAAAATGGAAAGATTCATATGTCATCACCGCTTTGGGTGTAGAATCCTTCTTCATATGTCTCATCACAATACAACACATAACTGCTTGAGTACCCAAAGTAGGAGGTCATCTCTCTCGTTCCATATCGTGTTAAACCTGCAATCACGGTAATAAACTTCTCTCTATTCCATGGGTTTCTGATAACTTGGGTGACCCCTCCTATTTTGTCACATGATATCGTTGAGTTTGAGAGGATTTCAGTGAGGTTATTATCCAGAGAGAATGTGACAAAATTTTCAACTATGGATGGATTTCTTTTTAACTTCCAGCCTTTCTCGTTGATAAAAGTTACTGGCAACCTAGAGTTTATCTTTCTTGTAACTTCATTCGCAACAGGACCCCCTATCAATATCAAATTTTCTTTTAATTCTTCTTTCGTTAAGCTGTTATCACTCTTCACAAGCACATCAACATTTATGCCATTGCGTTTGAAAATTTCTTTAAGATATCCCCTTAATGCTAGAGCTGAGTTCCTATCATATTCCGTCCCGGTATTATCGGGATTTTTTGTACCATAGACGATTATGACTCTTGCTTGACTAGCTATTTTATTGAGAGCTCTATATCCATTAATGGGGGCAACCATATTATAATAGCGGGTAATATTTTCTGGAGTAGCCCACTTTTGCATTCTTAGGAGTAAAGTTGGAAGATATCCTTCGAATGTTTCATTATCCTTTTTAACATCTTCAAAGTGCTCGTATTCCTTAATAACATCTGATAATGGATACAGTAGTATGGACAGTTTGAAAAGTCTAAATTTCACGACAGAAGGAGAAATATTTGAGTGCAGAGCTAAATACTCTGCAAATCCTTCCGTCAGAAGCTCATTTAAGTAGTTGTTGATATTTTGGACATGCCAGTCTCCAGACAGAACAAGGATTGGAAGTTCTTTTCTAACTCTTTCTAGGTAATAAGTCATATTCCCTAAATTTTGTGATCTAAGGATTTTTCCCACAAATGGATGTGTAAACTCGTGAATTATTGCAATAGCTTCAAATTGATCTTGAACCTCATAAGAGGGTAGCATCTTGGTTGGTTGTGGGACTGAGGAAACATAATATGCTATGCCTCCTCTAACAGTACTGTATCCATGTATTCTAAGTGAATAGGAGTATTCTACTCTGTAACCAGCAAAGGAATATCCAAAAAACACTTTATACTTCTCTGGGAGATTTCTAAACACTCCAGTTTTTATTACATGCTCTATTACCTTCTGGTATTCCTCTTCGTGATCCTTATAGAACTTCATGAAGTTACTCTCATTAGCAAAGTCTGCTAAAGGCTTTAAATCTCCAAGATTGGTTTCATTTGGTAAATAGTCTAAAGCAATAAGTCTACCGCTTAGTTCCATTATTATATTATCACGATAGTAGTATGGATAAGACTCATTTAGGATTCCTCTAATGTATTCAACTGCTTTATGATTTTTGTATGGTGCAAAGTAAGTTAGGACATCTTGAACATAACTTTGTGGAGCAACTATAAAAGGGTCGCTACCGTTAAATGCAAGAATATACACAACCGAAAACAGCTCCAGGTTGGGATTTATTTCGATGGAAACGTCCGTGGTGTTTTTGTTAACCGTGCTGAGAACGTCACCCGCAGTTTTCGGGCTTGGAGTGTATGGGTGTTCCTGAGTTAGACATCCAGCCAGCATCGTCGTTAGAATCACTGCAACAGCAAGTATCGATTTTCTCAGAGATTTCATAGGAACCCCTGTCGTGTTGTAAATATGAAAGTGTATAAATATTTTTGTTTTAAGCCGGAAAAATATGGCAACAGTTATCTCCTCGCCCACTCCACCATGCTCCTGAACACCTTCAGACCGTCCTCACTTCCCAGCCATTTATCGCTCGCCCTCTCCGGGTGGGGCATCATTCCGAGGACGTTGCCCTTTTCATTGCTTATTCCCGCTATGTTCAGGAGAGAGCCGTTTGGATTTGCCTTCTCTGTAACGTTACCCCTCTCATCGCTGTACTGGAAGGTTATTCTAATGCCATCCAGGCTTTCGGTATAGTAGTTGCCTTCAGCATGGGCGATGGGCATTCTTATGACCTCTCCATCTTTATAGAACTGGGTGAAGGCTGTTTGAGCGTCGCTAACTTTGAGGTAAACCCACCTGCAGAGAAACCTTGGAATTCTGTTCGGTCTTAAAGCTCCGGGCAAAAGTCCCGCCTCAGTTAGAATCTGAAAGCCGTTGCAAATCCCCAAAACCGGCTTTCCATCACTGGCAAGAGCCTTAACCTCCTCCATTATCTCTGCTCTTGCGCTTATCGCTCCAGCCCTTAGATAGTCGGCATAGCTGAATCCGCCCGGCAAAACGGCACCATCAAAATCTTTGAGGCTTTGTTTGTACCACACACGCTCCGCATTTCCACCGGCTTTTTTTATGGCGCTGACGGTCTCAAAGTCGCAGTTCGTCCCCGGGAACACTATGACAGCGAATCTAGGCATTTCACTCACCCAAAGGCTCTATCTCGTAGGAATACGTGTGTATCACTGGATTGGCCAGCAAACGTCTGCACATCTCCTCCGCATCCTTCTCGGGCTCGTCGCTCTCAAAAACCACCTCAAAGTATTTCGGCACTTTCAGCTCTTCTATTCTATAGCCCAGATTTTTGAGAGCCTTTCCAATAACCCTCCCTTCAGGGTCGTTCAGCCCTTCCTTCAGGCGCACTACGATTCTTGCCTTCCACTTCATGAGCATCACCTTATCAAAAATATGTAAAAAATTAGACTTTTTAAAGATTATTTTAACATAAATTTGTTAATACATGATATCCCCTTTATGTGTTTAAGCAGATTTCCAGTCTTAATCAGTAAGATTTATAACTTTATTGTAAGAATTTTATCTGGTGGTTCAAGTGAGAAAATCCACTGGATTGTTTGTATTGATTTTAATACTCGGGTTGGTCCTACATCCTGCACTCGCCACCAAGAATGCGGTTCAGGGAACAGCGGCAGGGGTAAGAACGTATGAAATCGAGATTTATGGAATTCCCGCAAAAGTGATCATAGCCAAGAACTCTACTCTGAAAACTCCCGAAGATGTCAAAGCATTCATTGAAAGTCATCTCAGCAGAGAGGAGTTCATAAACGGCGCTGTGGTGGATATTTCAGAGGCTTCCTCAAAAAAGCAGAAACAAAATGATATCATCGCTACGGATTTTTTGAATGAACCCATCGGCACTACATCAGTTGGCACAGTTCTTTCGGAAATCGTGGAAGTTCTCTCCGTAGGTTCTTTCATCCTAACCGGACCATATGCCCTGTTTGCAATGGCAATGATAGTGGCGGGCATCGCAGTTGCATATGCTGTCTATGAATACAGCGATGAAATCCGTGAAAAGCTCGATAGCGCTTACCAGTACTTCTACAACTACATAGAAGAGAGAAAGAAAGATGAAAAGACAATTCACATCTATGAAAGAGAGTTTTACGGTGGTCTTCCCAAGAGGATTTACGTGAAGAATTTCATACATGTCAAAGATTTTAAAGTAACCGTTGGAGAGCTGGTTGATGTTATTGTAATAGTGCCTTCAGGCAAACTTGCCCTTAACGCTACTGTAAAGAATCTAAAGGAAGGTAACTGGGAGCTGGCGGCTTTAAAAGGGATTAGATTTATTATTGGAGCAACGGGAGAGGCAGTGGCATACCTTGCAATAATAAAACCCGAAGCATATGGCCCTTCTACTGTTAACATAACACCAAGGTCAAACGCAAAGGGGCCTGACTTTGTTTATGTAAAAAGCCCAAAGATCCCTTCAGACTTGACAAAATGGGAGGCAAAGGGAACCACGATTTTCAGAGTTACCTCATTGATACGGGATGGATACTATCGCAATCTGGAAGGCCAGCCGGGTATAGTTTCCGTTTACAGGATGTATAAGTCAAACCTTTACGTGGCGTTCATACACGCATAGGGGGATAAAAATGCACATGGACACTCTACGCATGCAGGCAGTGTTAGCTAATTACATATCATCAAAGCCCTGTATTGAAAAGTTCTTCAAAGGTGAGGGTGAACCCCCCCTGCCGGGCATCATCCAGGACATCCTCTACGCTGTCATAGGATTCTTTGGTTCTGAAGAGTGGGAACTGTGTTCGGAGGCATGCTCCTACCTCAGACTCCTTGAAGAGCATTTACTAAAGAATGGGAAAAACCTCCGGGACTATATAGAGCCACGTTTAGAGCCTCACTTAGAACTTGCGAAACTCCTGTGCAAGATACTTCAGGGAATCAGAGGGGACGAGAAAATCTCTGAGAAGGATTTAGAGAGGTTAGGAGCGCTATCTAAGGGTAATTATATTGTTGCCTTGGACATTGTAAGGAAGGCATTCACAACCCTCCAAAGACACCTAAAGGGCAGAATGCCAGAGGATGCTTTGAAAGAACTAAATATCCCTCCCGTTTCTAGGCCCAGCGTAGTCCATAGCATGACCCTTGATGAACAGATTGCGACCATCAACGCTGAGTTTACAACGGCAAGAATATGGGCAAAAACCCTCTTTTCTGGGGAAATAGATGAAGCAAGTATGGGTTATTACATCCTTTTCTTAACAAGAAACTTTTCTCGTGCCTTTGAATTATTCTTCGCAAGGGGAGAAGAGAAAAGCCTAAGGGAAACGTGGAGATTCCTTGAAAAGCTCAAAAAACTTAGCAGGGAGCGTTCTCTAAGCCTGACAAGAGATTTAACCGTTTATCATCCTCTTCAGACGGCCGAGGTACTCTACGAACTCTGGTCGTTCATGGAGAAGTCCATGCCGATTCCAAAGGACACTTTGTCCCGGGCTCTTTCTATTCTTCTTAGAGAGAAATCTCCGCTCAGGAGGAAGGTTCTCCTCCGCATCAAGGACTACCTTGAATCTCATGGCTTTGAAGTCCCAGAGGAGCTAATAAAGGCCCTGGAGAGTTTTCCCAAGCCCAAGGAGATTGATTACTGGGAGGAATATCAGAACACGCTGAAAGACTTCGATGAAAAGGGTAGGGAATTCCACGAAAAAGCAAAGAGAGAGTGGGAGCTCGTGAAAGACGGAAAATCTGAAG
>WAPO01000140.1 GCA_015520705.1 Thermococcus sp.
ATGCTAGGGCAAGTCCAACCAGCGCGCTCAGAGCTGAAAGGAGCAGAAAAGAATATCTCCACTCCATTCGGAGGGCTATGGGAACGACTATCAGAGGGGCAATACCGCTCCCCACAGGTGGCCCTATCATGAAAACACCGAGCGCTGAGCCTTTCTTTTCCCTGTAAACTTCACTTATCAAAGCCGTTGCAGGGGCGTAATACAGGCCGGCAAACAGCCCGTAGAGAGCCCTCACCGCCAGCAGCTGCCAGTACTGCCGGGCAAATATTATCAGAGCACTTGAAAGGGAATATCCCAGGATGCTGATAACAAGCAGCCTCTTCCTCCCGATTCTGTCCCCGAAATAGCCCGCCGGAACCTGAATCAGGGCATAAGGAAGAAGCAGCGAGGTCATCAAAAGCCCTGCCTGAGCGTTGTCAATTCCAAGCTCTGCCTTAATCATGGGTATCAGGGGAGGAATCGCCATCCTGTGGGCGTAGTTCAGTATCCAGCCCAATGAGAGGAGCAGCAAAAGCTTTCTCTTCATGGGAGAAGATAACTGGTTAAACGTTTAAAAGATTATCTAACCGTATTATTTAAAAGGAAATCTGTATTAGTGGCGAAGGAAGAAGAAAAATGGTGAGCAAGCTCATAGCCCTTGAGGCATACCCGAACCTGAAGGATCTGGACTTCCGCATTCTGAGAGGGGTAGAGCTGAATATGCGCCACCACCAATGGGTTCCTCTGGAGGATATTGCCAGATTTGCCAGAACAGATGTAGAAACAGCCTCTCATCATCTCGGGAAGCTCGACAGCTGGGAGCTCGTGAGGCGGAGGAGTGATATAGGGTATATAGGCTACCAGCTAACGATCCACGGCTACGATGCCCTCGCCATAAGGGCCTTCTCAAGAAAGGGCCTCATAGAGGCCATAAGCACGAGCCAGATAGGGGTCGGCAAGGAAGCAGACGTGTATATTGCCATAACCCCTGGCGGGGAAAAGGTCGCCGTCAAGTTCAACCGTATCGGAAGGACGAGCTTCACGAGGATAAAGCTCTACCGAAGGGACTTTATGGATAAAAGGCATATAAGCTGGCTTTACATATCCCGGCTGGTTGCCCAGAGGGAGCATGAAGCCCTCCAGCTTCTCTCACCCTTTGCCAGAGTTCCAAGGCCACTGGGATGGAACAGACATGCCATAGTCATGGAATTCATAAACGGGGTTGAGCTCGCCGATTTGAGAGAGGGAGACCTGAGCAGAGGAGAAGCGGAGGAAATCCTCGGTAAGGTTCTTGATGAATACCTGAAAATAGTGAAGTTCGGGATTGTGCATTCGGACATGAGCGAATTCAACATAGTCCTCACAGAGGATCAAAGCATCCTGATAATAGACTGGCCCCAGTATCTTCCGACAGCCTACCCAGAAAGCCTTGAATATCTGAAGAGGGATTTAACTGTTCTGCTGAATTCCTTCAGGAGAAGATGGAAGGTGGAAAAAGATTTTAATGAGGTTTGGAACAGATTCTATAATGCATGGCTGAAGAGCAGAGGCGGTTAAAATGGGTGAGCCATCCGACAGACAGGGGAAAATTATAAAGCTCTTCAAGGAGGCCATAGAGCTGGAAAATATAAGGGAGCTTGATAAAGCCAAGAGAAAGCTCGATGAAATCCTGGAGCTTGCAAAGAATCAGCATCCAGAGTTCTACTTTGAGGCCTGCTTCAGGCTCGGAGACATCTTCCTTCAGGAAGACAACTACAGGGGAGCGGTAAAATGCGCCTTAAGGGCCATGATGACGGCGCCCAGTGAAGAACTCTACCTTCTCGGGGCAGAGAGAATCAAGGCTATACTCATGATAACAAAGGAGAACGGCAGAACTACTGACTTAGGGAGAAATTTTGAATCAACCCTGGCGCTTATAAAGGAAAATCCCGAGCTCCACGCCTTTCTGACGGCTCTTATAGAGATTGTGAGAGGAACCGGAAAGGAGATACCAAAAGAAATCAGAACAGAGAAGCTCAGAGAAGCCCTAGAGATTCTTATTGATTAATCTGAGAACCTCGGATACGTAGCCCCTCCCCGGGTTAAAGGGAAAGTTATAGGGCTCCTTTTTGGGCCTTTCATTGTAGTAGGGCCTGTTGCATCCCGGACAGCCGTAGGTTCTGAAGGCTCCACCGTCCAGAATCTTCTTCAGCCGTTCCTCACCAATGCCAAAGGATACGATGCTGCCTTTTTCATCGAATTCCATATCATCAAAGCGCGCCATGCCGTTCCTTATTAAGTGATGAGCAATCTGAATCCTTCTGTAGCGCTCAAGAGAGGGTGCTTCAGCCGCTTCAAGCCGGGTTCCTTTAACCGGAGTAAAAGCAAACAGGGACACCTCCGCTCCGACATCATATGCCTTCTGGATCGTTTCGATAGCCTCCCTGTCCGTTTCTCCCAGCCCGATTATCAGATGCACAAATGCCCTTCCCTCCCCGAAAACCTCGATGGAGTCCTTTGTAAACTTCCACATATCATTCCATGAGTAGAGGGATTCTTTGATTTCAGGGTAGAGCCTCTCGCTTGCGACGTCAAGACCAACACCGATGTAGCCAACACCAAGCTCTCTGAACCTCTCCAGCACGGCTCTTTCAACCGGCGTTATCGAAACAGAGATGGGGAGTACAAGCGGCCTGAAAGCCTCCAGAAGGCTCAGGACATCACCAATGAGGCCGGGATAATCAACAGTCTGGAGGCATATACGGGCAAAGCCGCCGTTTTTTATTGCCTCCAGCACATCTTCGAGATCAAATGCAGGCCATGTAATCCGCGAAAGCTTCTTTAAATCCGCTTTACTTTCCCTCGCCTGCGGACAGAAGGCGCAGTTATTCCTGCATCTCCCCTCATGATACGTCATCAAATAAGCAGTAGTGGGTTTTGCGAGCATTCTGGCACGGACAAGTCCCATGGATATAGCAGTTCCGTAGGAAACCCGAATCTTCATGATAAGACCTCCGGGCTAAGCGTTCTTAACTTTTGCTATAACTGTCGTCATCAGCGCAAGGGCTACAATGGCCGGGAGCAGGGGAAAGATGACCCTGTAATCTCCTTTAACCTGAATGTAGTAGCCCAGAAGGACGGGCCCTGTCATGAAGCCCACGTCAAAGAACATCGTATATATGCTCGCTCCAAAGTTTCTAACACTTGAAGGCAGCCCCCCGAGTGCGAGGAGCTGGAGAGCAGGGACGACAAAGCCCAGCCCCAGTCCCAGAAGGAAGGCACTGATATAGGCTTTTGGCGGAAGCAGGGAGAGGCTGAGGAGCAGATAGCCCCCTATCATTGCAACAAATCCCACAGATGCCACCAGAGCTGCACCCCTTCTGTCTGCCTCACGTCCTCCCATTATCCTGGTGAGTATGCTGAAACCGCCCACAATGCTGAGATATATCCCGAAGGCTGATGTTCCGAGGCCGAGCTGCTTGTACACAGCAGGAAGAAAGGTGAGGAAGCCGCTGTATGCCGTGGCATTCAGGAAGAGAGCCACGGAAGCCGCCACAAAGCTCAGGACAAGCAGAGACTCCCATCTCGGATGCTTCTCCTCTCTGCGGGGTTTTACCTTTTCCCTGTCTTTCAGATAGACATAAAGCACCATAAGAACTGAGAGTGATGAAAACAAAACCGTGAGACCAAAGGCTGCGGTAAACCCCATGAGATCGGCCACAAAGCTGCCAAAGGCCGGTCCGAAAAGCTGGCTTATTCCAAACATCGTGCTCCTCCATCCGAGGGTTTCGCCAACCCTGCCCGGAGGGGCGAGGTCAACGGCGAGCGTCAGGGAGGCAGGGAAGAAGAGCGCCATTCCCAGACCATGCATTCCCCTGCCAACGGCGAACAGCATCAGATTGCCAGTGAAGGATGAGAGTATGTATATTATCCCAGCGAGGATGGCAAGAAATGACCCCACAATCATGAGCTCAAACTTAAATCCCCTGTCCCCGATTATCCCGGCCACGGGTTTAAATATCAGAGAGACCGCTGAGGAGATAGATGCCAGAGTCCCCACAATAACAGGAGCCGCCCCTAAGACCATAGCAAAGGGGGAGATTATGGGATTAAGGGACACCATACCCATGAAAAAGAAGAATACCGAGAAATGAAGAAGCCAGATGTCACTTCTCATTCAGATCCCCGTATACGGCTCCTCCATGCCCTCCCTCAGATAGGCCACGCTCATATGCTTCGTATTCTTGGCAAAACCCACATTGCCATCTCTATCTATCATTATCACTCCTGCAACGTCCCTGCCGAAATGCTTTGTTGCCACACTTATGGCGGCTTCCGCGGCTTCCGGGGCCCTGAGACCAAAGCGCACAAAGTCAGCCGCTGTTCTGGCCAGGACGAGCTTTATCATGACCTCCCCTATGCCTGTGGCAGAGACACCGGCAAACTCATTGGCATATGTCCCGGCGCCTATGAGGGGGGTATCCCCTATCCTTCCGAACATCTTCAGGAAAACCCCGCCGGTTGAGGTGCCTGCTACAATCTCCTCGCCATCAAAGGCCACAGCTCCAACAGTGCTCCTCAAGACCTCTGGATACTCCTTGATCAGGGCGCTGAGTTTTTTCCAGTGCCTCGTCTCACCTGTCTCAAGGAGCTTTTTTCTCAGTTCCTGCCACTGTTTCAGTCTTTCATCCGTCGTCGGATCATACTCCTCGAAGCCCATAAGACGAGCAAACTTGAGAGCCCCTTCACCCCCAAGGATAACATGGTCCGTTTTTTCCATAACCTTCCTAGCAACGCTTATCGGGTTTTTAACCCCCCATATGCCAGCAACCGCCCCAGCCTCAAGATTGGAGCGCATTATTGCAGCATCCATCTCAACCTTGCCATCAATCGTGAGAACAGAGCCTGTTCCTGCGTTGAATATTGGATTATCTTCAAGTGCCTTTACGGCCTCCTCGACAGCATCAAGGGCAGAACCCCGTCTGAGCTCTTCCCATCCAGCCAAAACAGCCTTTCTGACTCCATCCATGACTTTGGGTATTCTTTCCTCTTTCTTTATCGTGCCTGCACCGCCGTGAACTATAATCGCCACCACGAGAACCACCAGAGGTAGTGCATCTCGAACGGTTAAAAGAGTTATGGAAACGAAAAGATGCATATCAGCTTATTGCCATGTTGATTATCGTCTCCCCTATATTCTCAAGGTATTCGAGTATCCTCCTGTAGCTCTCCATGGCTATGGACTGCCTGTAGTCTATGCCCTTTATTTTATCCTTCAGTTCGAGCATCAGACTGTCTATTTTAAGCAGGTCCCTCCCCTCGATCTGCTCCATCATCTCACTGAACTTCTCCTTTAGGTAGCCCACGTCTATACTGTCCGGGTTCTCCGCTATGCGGATTATGTGATCCCCAATCCGCTCTATATTCCGCACTATGAAGAGTATGCCAAGAAGGTCAAAAGTCCTCCTTATTATCCCGCTCTCCTCACTTATAGCCCTCCTTGTGAGAAGCCTGTTCACGGCTCTTATTATCAGGAAGTAGAATCTGTCAAGCTCGTTCTCCAGGTCGTTTATGTCCCTGAATATCTCCTCCTTATCTGTTGAGGTCACCAGGAGCTCTAAATCGCCGAGCATGGACATTATCAGCGAACGGATTCTGTTCAGAATCTCAGCAAGGTTAACCTCCTCCTCGGCCAGAAGACTCTTTGCGACTATTCTCTGGGGCTCATCGAGGATTATCTCCACCCCCGGGAGACTCTGGACTATTTTCCTCAGTTTAACCTTGTAATGAGGCATTTCACCCGCAAAGCGTATCTCAAGAAGGTCGTAACCCTGAATGTAGGCAGATATTGCAAGGCGCACTGCCATGTCCGGGGAATACTCCGTGGATATCTCCAGAATCTTCTTCTCACTAACTTCTCTTGGTTCTTTGGGAAAAATCGTTACGGAACCGTCCGGATTTATTGTGAGGGGAACAACATCTCCCTGTTTCAGACCGTGACCCTTTATCCATTTTTTTGGCAGAGAAATTATGTATGAACTCCTTCCGGTAAATTGTATCTTCCTGAACTCCATAGATATCACCTTGTCTATATAGAAACTCCCCATCAGGTATATAAAACTTTCCTCTGAGAGAAGGAGAAAAGGGAGATCAAACTTTGGAGAGCTCAATTCCCCTTTCTAAAGCCCTGAAATTCACATCCCATAGTTTTTCCCTGAGGGTTTTCCTTATTCCCTCATGGAGGCTTTCCTTTTTTAGCGGGACTAAGCCCTTCCCCCATGAATAGCCCAGCATGAGGACGCCGAGGGTTCTCGGGTTTATCCTGTCAGCCTCCCTCTGAAAATCCATCATGTCAACCGGGCATATCCTGCCCAAAGCCCTCTCAATGTCCTCTAAAGAAGGATATTTCTCCTTTCCAACGAGCGTCGTTGCCGTATGGATCGGGTAGGCATTCACAACAGCATAACTCTTTTCCCCCAAAAAGCGTGCATTCCTCAAAGCTTCGGCCGGTTCAAGGGCAAGCATTAAATCGGCTTCTCCTTCCTCGATTAAGGGAGAATAAACCTCCTCTCCAAAGCGCAGATAGCTGAGAACGCTTCCGTAGCGCTGGCTCATCCCGAGGGTTTCACCGATTCTAACGTTGTATCCCTCCTCCATCGCGGCATTCCCTATTATCCTAGAGAGAGTTAAGCCCCCCTGTCCTCCAACACCCGTGATTATCAGATTGAATTCCACAGGCACCACCGTAAGCTATGGAGCCCTGACGTTTTTAAAGATTAGGACGGCCAGAGACGCCTTCCCTGGACGTAGGTTGCCGTTACATTCCTTTCGTCACCCAGTATCATGAGCCTCGAAAGCAGGACTTCGAGGTCATCCCGGGTGCCGGCCAGTGGCTCGGGGTTCACAACTATGAAGTCAGCATCCTTACCGACTTCAAGGCTCCCAATACGTTTCTCCATTCTCAACGCCCTCGCACCTCCCATAGTCAGGAGATGGAAGGCTTTGAAAGGGCTCATTGCATTGGCATAATAGGCATCCCTAAGGACTTCAAACATTGAAACAAAGGGCCCAGCACCAACATCCGATCCAAGGGCTATGGTCAGACCAAATCTCTCCTGAGCCCCCAAGTCCATGACACCGCTGTGGAGGAAAAAGTTAGAGGATGGACAATGAGCTATCTTGGTGCCTGTTTCGGCCAGTATCCTCCTCTCCCTGCCGCTTAGGTGAATTGCATGGCCTACTATGCTTTTCTCACCCAGCAGCCCGGCTTTTAAATAAACCTCTGTGTACGATTCGAATCCTGGAAAGAGCTTCTTAACCTCCATGATTTCCTCCATCTGTTCAGAGAGATGGGTTTGAATGTAAAGCCCCATTTTTCTGGCCACGTTAGAAGCAGCTTTCATTAAATCCATGGTGCAGCTCACGGCAAAGCGCGGGGTCACGGCATAGAAGAGCCGGCCGTCAAAACCATGCCACTTTAATGCTACACTTCGAATATCATTGACAGCCCTTTCAGGGGTCGTCAGGAGCTCCTCCGGCCCATTCATATCCATGAGAACCTGTCCAATGACAGCGCGTATTCCGGTCTTCGCAGCTTCCTCAAAGGCAATCTCGGTAGCTTCCCTATGGGAAGAGGAATAAACTACAGCCGTCGTTGTCCCGTTTCTGAGAAGCGCGGAAAAGAACTCTCTGCTCACTTTTCTGGCAAATTCCCCATCGGAGAACTTCATCTCTGCCGGAAAGATATAGCGCTCAAGCCAGTCCAAGAGGGAGTCGCTTACCATAGCCCTCCGATGGAACTGGGGGAGATGGATATGGGCGTCAACGAAGCCGGGAAGTATGAGATAACCGGAGTAATCGATGAGTTCTCCTTCAGCGTCAGGTTTTTCCTGTGAGAGGGAAATTATCTTGCCGTCTTCACCGACTGCCATATAGCCATACTCCTTAGGGGAAGAAGAATCTTCAAAACTGACAATCCTGCCGTGGTATATTCTCATAGGATGCACCCAAAGAAGAAATTCACAGTCAGAGTATTAAAAAGTTGTTAAAATCAGCCCTCCAGACGGAGGCGCCTCACAACGAAATCCCTGTCAAGAGAAGCTAGGAACGGTGCAAGCCTCGGCCCTCTGTCCTTACCGATGAAGAGGTTGTAGAGGGCTTTGAACCACTTCTTGCTCGGAATCCCACGTTTCTTTGCGGCATCGAATATGATGTTGTTGAATTCATCAACTGTAAATTCTTCATGCTTCTCGAGCCATTCACTCACTTCCAGCATGGCCTCCCTGAGCTCAGGCTCCAGCTCCAGTTCAGGGGGCTCAGGGAGGAGAGAGAACTTAACGTTCTCGGGTGCGTATTTATCAATCCAGTTCTTCGCGAGCTTTATGCGGAGCTTTATGCGCTCGATATCCTCCTCCGCCAGCTTGGCAGGAATATGGCCCTGTCTCTTCAGAACCTCAATGATTCTATCTTCGTCTAGGTGGGGCATCTGGACGAGTGTAACCAGGAAGCGGAAGGGGGCCTGAACCACCAGCCGCTCCGGAATTTTCGGAACAGAAAGCTCATACGTTCTCTTCAGCTCCTCTTCCTCCTCGGGATTTTTTGCTCTTTCAAGGCCGAAATAGATGCGCTCCACCCTGTCAAACTCGTCGTAGAGATTGAGAAGGCCGAGACCGAGATCTATCTTCAGCTCCTTGTTGGGCCTGGCCTTTGCATAGATGAAACGGATTATCCCGGGCTCAAGAACCTCGTAGAGGTCAGTCAGGACAATAACATTGCCTTTACTTCCGCTCATCTTGCCCTTCTGTCCCTTTATTCCCACGAACTCATACATCAGATCTATCGGTGACGGCCAGCCAAAAATCTTTTCCACTATCTCCCTTCCCGTGTCGTAGGAACCTCCAGCGGCAAGATGGTCCTTTCCAGCCGGCTCAAAGTCGACCCTGAAGTGCGCCCAGCGCATCGGCCAGTCGACGCGCCAGCGGAGCTTTACATTGCCCTCCCTTATGTCTGTCTCGCCCTCGCTCCCGCAGTGGGGGCATTTATAGGAGACCTTCCACTCACCATCCCATGATACAAATTCAGCCTCTCTCCTGCACTCCGGGCAGTATATCTGAACCGGCTGCCAGCTCTCCTCAAGGTGGGGCTGCTTGGCTCTGTCGCGGAACTTATCAAGAATGCTCTTTATCTCATCCCTTTTTTCAAGGGCTTTCCTTATCTCACCCGCATATTCACCCCTCTTGTAGAGCCTGCTGGCGTAGAGGAAGTCGACCTCAATGCCGAGCTTCTCAACCTCTCCTTCAAATAGATCAATGAAATGCTCCGCGTAGCTGTCGTGACAGCCCCACGGGTCCGGAACCTCCCTGACCGGTTTTGTGAGGTGCTCCTTCCACTCCGGCGGGACGTTCTTCGGAACCTTCCTGAATCTATCATAGTCATCCCACATGTGTATGTGTCTGACCCTCTTCCCCCTGTCCCTGAGGGCACGGCCAACTATATAAGCCGTAAAGAACTCCCTGAAGTTTCCAATATGCACGTAACCGCTTGGCGTTATTCCGCTCTCCACAACGTATTCTTCCTTGTCACCGCGCTCCCTCATAATCCTCTCAGCCACGTAGTCAGCCCAATGAACCATAACTCACCCTCCAGCATCTAATCCATGCGATGCCTTTTAAACTTTGAGCAGCAGGGAAAACTTTATAAAATCGTAAGTTCTAACTTTTTTTGATGGTAACATTAAGACACCGGGAGATGATAACATGGAGGTTACCCTTGAGAGGATGCAGGTTTTCTTTCCAGCCTCCCTCGAAATCCAAGAGGAACTCCTGAAGGCAGGCTTCAGGGTGCCCTATGACAGGGAAAGCAAAATCAAAACTCCAATTCCTGTAGTTTCAAGCTTTTTAGGAGGCAGGAGCATACGGAAGGAACGGCTTTTAAGAGCATCCAAAGCCGAAGAAAACGGGAAATACATTAAACTGCCGGAAGAGAAAGCAGGCATGGAAATATCGGTTAATGAGAAGGGATTTGTGACATTCAGGATTCTGCCCCGGGAATACCACCTTGAAGAGCTGGGTTTCACCTCCGTGCCTCCAAGACTCTGGAGCACATGGGCAAGCTTCTCACTGAATTTTGAGAGCTTTGAGTCCCTGGTTAACATGCTGGAGGAGTATGCTGATGAAAAACCGAAGGGCATCTATCTGGCATCGCAAAGCACCGGCAGGGAGATTGAGGTCTATGGATACAAAGGGAGGAATGCAAAAAACCTCGGAATTCCTGTTTTCGGATACAGCATCGGGATGAAAGGCCTCATGCTGGCGGAAGACTACTTCAAGGAAAAAGCTGGAGAAAACGGCGTCAATCCTGAGGTGCTCCGCTATCTGAAGCTCGGAGTCAAGAAGAGGAAAGAAACAAAAGCGGGCCTCAAAGTCGGAGTAGTGTGGAGTGAAGGGAGCCCCACGAGAATAAACCTCAGGCTCTCTACGACAGCACCGAAAATCCGGATAACCGGACTCTACGGAGAGCTAACGGGAAAATCCCGGGGAGAACTCAGCGACTCGTCAGGCTGGTATTTCACAGCACATGCCAACGACCTCTACTGGGCCCTGATGGAAACCATATCGGCTTTCGGCAGCAGATGAATGACACTAAGGCATTGAACGAAAGATATATTAATGTCATCCCACCTTTTAATTTCTGGTGGAATCCATGAATCTGGCAGCATACGTTAGCACAGCGGCAGCATCTATCCTGTGCGCAATAGCCCTCACAAAGCACCTCGGGGAAAGCTATGCATGGATAAACCGCAAGATCATTCATTTCAGCATAGTCCCTGCAATTATTTTCTATTACAATCAGGATATTCCAAGAGAAGTCTTTGCAGCTGCAGCGTTTCTCTTTGGTGCATTCCAGCTGTGGCCGCATCTCAGCAGGAGGGAGTTCTCATGGTATCAGATAAAGCACAACTACGGCGAGGTCTTCTTTGCGTTTTCAGCCTCGGTGATTCCGCTGATACTACCAAGGGAGTATGCAACCGCTCTCCTGCTGGCTATGGCTGTAAGCGATGGCGTCACGGGAGTTATAAGGCATCACTACTTCAGGAAACATGGCTTTGATGTCAGGCTCAAAAAACACTGGACTGGAAGCCTAGGATATTTGGTGACGGCAGTTATAATAGCGTTTCTCTTCCTTGATGCCGGAACAATAGGGAAAATAGCATGGGCAGGGATTTTAATGCTTGCGGAATATCAGCCTTGGCTCGATGATAACTTGGCGGTGCCGATTGTTGGGAGCGCTCTCTTCCTCCTCTACTGAGCCCACCTCACCTTAAGGCTGTCCCTCTTCACCTTGTTGAACTCCTCAACCAGAGCTTTCCCGGTCTTTTCCATGAAACCCTCAATGTCGTTTATTCCGATTTCTTTCAGTCCGACAGCCTCAACGCCCTCAGGAATGCCATTTGCTTCGACGTTTATCCCGATGTGCATCTTGATGCTGACCGGAGAAACCGTGGCTATCGAGATGCTGAGCTTCTTACCGTTCACGTAGATGTCATCACCTCTCCTTGCTGTTTTCACGCCGTAGTCGGCCAAGACTTCGCAGAGCTTCGCTATAAACAGCTTCTGTAAAGCAGAAGCAAGCAGAACGTTAGGGAAATCGAAAACCTCAATTATGTAGTGCACCATATCGTCGCTTTTGATTTCCTTCTTCTGCCTCAGGTCTTCGATGTCTATCATCTCCTCTACCTTGACGTTACACTTTCCGCGGAAAACAACCAGCGAGTTGCCGAGGATGCCAAAGTTTCGATATGCCCAGTGGCTCTGAATTGCCGAGCCGTCGTAATCAATCCTTCTATCTCTGACTATGAGAACTTCCATCACAGCACCTCCAGCATTTTCTTCAGCTCCTCAAAGCTCCCGACATCAACCCACATGTGAATGAATCTCAGGTTAGGGATAATCTCCATGATTTCATCAACATGAATGGTTCTGTCATCAACATAGATAACTTCATCAACATCATATCCAGCGGCTCTGAGCTCTGCCATTGTTCTCTCAATCATGGCTGCTTTATCGGGATGGCCCTCAATCTTGGGAAAGATGAAGTAGTCCCAGAGATTTAATGCCTCCAGAACCGGACGCACGAACTCCTCCAGATTCCAGCTCGCTATTGAAATCAGAAAACGCTCCCCCGCCCATTCCAGAAACTCTCTGACCCCGGGGAATAGGTTAAGCTCCTCACCGTAAGCATCAACGACCCTATCCCCGTATACCCTAAACGGCGGCACGAGCCTTGAGGCATCCTCGTGATCCCAGAGCGTGCCGTCCAGATCAAGAACGAGCAGCTTCATTTTCATTGAACCACCAGAAGATAATCTCCACAGGAAGGTTTTAACAGTTGTGTTCAGAAATGCAGTGAGGACCGCGCACAGGCGGATTGACCTGTCAAATGCCCAGCCCTCATTTCGAGGGCAGAAACCTCGGGCTGTTAGGAGCGGCAGGCTAAACGGGTCGGTTTCCCTTCCCGCTTACACCCCCGCCCTATTAAACGGGTCTTCTTCCCGAGCCCTCGTCCCTGGCAAAGGATCGGTCGCCCGACCCCCTGCGCCAGGGAGTGGCCGCCTATTTTTGGGGACCGCTTCGGCCTTAGATGCTTTCAGGCCTTATCGGACACGGCGTAGCTGCCCGGCGACCCCCTGTAGGAGGACCGGTAGACCAGAGGCCGCGGCACCCTGTTCCTCTCGTACTGAGGGCACCTTCCCCTCAGGAACCCAGCACCTCCGGTAGATAGCATCCGACCTGTCTCACGACGGTCTAAACCCAGCTCACGTTCCCCTTTAATGGGTGAACACCCCCACCCTTGGCCCCTGCTGCAGGACCAGGATGGGAAGAGCCGACAGCGAGGTAGCAAGCCTCGGGG
>WAPO01000141.1 GCA_015520705.1 Thermococcus sp.
AAGGGACGATCCTGGATGCAATCAACGAGGGGAAGCCGTTCCTCGGGATATGCCTTGGACTTCAGCTCCTGTTTGAGTGGAGCGAGGAGAGCGAAGGAAAAGGCCTGGGAGTCTTTAAGGGGAATGTAATGAAGTTTAGAGGGGTTAGAGTTCCCCACATAGGCTGGAATCAAGTATGGCAGAAAAAAGACTGTCCACTCTTTGAGGGCATAAAAGATGGAGCTTACTTCTACTTCGTGCACTCATACCACGTAAATCCCCAGGATAAGGAGATAATTGCGGCTGTAACAGACTATGAATCCGCGATCTTTCCATCGGCGGTCTGCAGGGATAACATCTTTGGAGTCCAGTTCCACCCGGAGAAGTCGAGCAAAAATGGGTTGAGGCTTTTAAAAAACTTCAGGAGGCTGTGAGATGAGGGTTTATCCTGCAATAGATTTAATGAGCGGGAAAGCTGTGCGTCTGTATAAAGGCAAAAAGGAGAGCGTAAAGGTCTATGGGGATCCGGTAGAGATAGCTAAAGGCCTTACTAGGCTTGTGGACAAAATACACGTTGTTGACCTGGATGGAGCCTTCGGAGGAAAGCCAAAAAACCTTGATGTCGTGAAGAAGATAATAGAGGAGACAGGTCTGAAGGTTCAGGTGGGTGGAGGCTTTAGGGATTATGAGAGCATAGCAGAAGCGCACTCAATAGGCGTTGAGAACGTCATAATAGGCACCAAAGCCTTTGATTTGGAGTTTTTGGAAACGGTAACGCAGGATTTTGAAGGGATAACTGTAAGTTTAGATGCCAGAGACGGAAAAATAGCGGTAAAGGGCTGGAAGGAGGAGAGCCCCATAACCATTGGAGAGGCCTACAAGATGCTCAGAAAGTATGTTGATAGGTTTATCTATACGGCAATAGAAAAGGACGGCACACTGACGGGAATTGAAAACATAAAACGCTTCTGGGACAGGGAGGAGTTCATCTACGCCGGCGGAGTTTCGAGTGTTGAGGACATCTTAAAGCTTAAGGAAATCGGATTTTCCGGGGCGATAATCGGAAAAGCTCTTTATGAGGGGCGCGTGACCCTTGAGGAAATTTTGGAGGTATTGTGATGCTTGCTAAGAGGATTATCGCAGCCCTGGACATAAGGGAGGGAAGGGTTGTAAAGGGAATAAAGTTTCAGAACATCAGAGACGCCGGAGACCCGATAGAGCTGGCAAAGCGTTATGAAGAGGAGGGGATAGATGAGATAGTTTTCCTCGACATCACTGCATCTTATGAAAAGAGGCAGATCCTCCTTGATTTGGTAAAGCGCATCGCGGAGGAGATTTACGTCCCCTTCACCGTCGGCGGCGGGATTAAGAGCGTTGAGGAGATCAGGGAGATAATAAAGAGCGGCGCCGACAAGGTTTTCCTCAACACGGCGGCCGTTGAAAATTCAGGGCTCATAAGCGAAGCGGCAAAAGTTGTTGGGAGTGCGAATCTGGTCATAGCAATTGATGCAAAGTGGAACGGCAGATACTGGGAGGTCTATACTCATGGCGGGCGGAAGCCAAGGGGCATGGATGCGGTGGAGTGGGCCAAAGAGGTCGAACGCTTGGGAGCCGGCGAGATTCTCCTAACCTCAATGGACACTGACGGGACGCAGGAGGGATTTGATATTCCGCTGACTAAAGCAATAGTTGAAGCCGTTGACATTCCGGTTATTGCCTCCGGAGGTGCTGGAAGCCCGGAGCACTTCTATGAGGCATTCAAAATTGGTGCAAGCGCGGCTCTGGCTGCGTCAATCTTTCACTATGGCAAATACACCGTTAGAGAGCTTAAGGAATACTTGGCCAGGAAAGGCGTTCCTATAAGATTGGAGTGATGGAGATGGATGAGCTCATTAAAAAAGTCAACTGGGAGAAGAACAATGGGATTGTCCCGGTAATTGTCCAGGACACGAAAGGAGAAGTCCTAACATTGGCTTATATGAATGAGGAAGCGCTGAGAAAGACTTTGGAGACGGGCTATGCCCACTATTATTCAAGGAGTCAAAAGAGGATTAGGATGAAGGGTGAGGTTAGCGGGAATGTTCAAAAGGTCAAGGAGATAAAGATAGACTGCGACAGCGACGCTTTGCTTTTGATAGTCGAGCCCAAGGGTCCGGCTTGCCACACTGGAAATTACTCATGCTTCTACCGCAGGTTAGGCGAACCTGAGAGGGTTCTCCCTATGGACTACTCGCTAACAATCTTAAGGGAGCTTGAGGAGCTCATAAAGCAGCGCAGAGAAAATCCAAAGGAAGGATCCTATACTTCAAGGCTTTTCAAAGAAGGGAAGGAAAAAATATACAAGAAGTTTGGCGAAGAGGCGGTGGAAGTTCTGGTCGCTGAGGAAAGGGAGAGAATAATTTATGAAACCGCTGACATGCTCTACCATCTCCTAGTCCTGCTTGCCTATAATGATATAAGCCTTGGAGAGGTTATGAATGAATTGAGGAGGCGGAGGAGATGAGGATTAGGGAGATGGTGAAATCCTTCAAGCCCTACAGGGTTTTGGAAGGAAACTACAGAATATGGCTCGATAAGAACGAGAACCCCTTTGATCTACCGCCGGAGATAAAGGAGGAAATCATGGAGGAGCTCAGGAAAACTCCTTTCAACCGCTATCCGCACATCACCGCCGACCCCCTGAGGGAGAAGATAGCCGAATTTTTAGGCTTTGAAAAGGAAAACGTAATCGTTGGGAATGGGAGCGACGAACTTATAAGCCTTATCCTGAAGCTCTTTGAGGGAAAACACATAATTGTGAGCTCCCCGAGCTTTAGAATGTATGACTTCTTTGCGAAGCTTGAAGGAACTGACTTAGTCGATGTGCCGCTGGATGAGCACTTTAACCTCCAGAACGTTGAGGACTACGCAGAGAATGCAAAGGCCATCTTCATCTGCTCTCCAAACAATCCCACAGGCAACATACAGAAAAGGGAGAAGATAATAAGCGTTCTTGAGAGTGGAGTGCCTGTGATTCTGGATGAAGCATATATAGAATTTGCAAAGAAGAGCAACGTGGATCTGGTCAATGAATATGATAATCTAATAGTCCTGAGGACTTTCTCAAAGGCTTTTGGGCTTGCAGGGATCAGGGTGGGCTATGCGGTAGCGAGTGAAGAGGTAATAGACTACCTCCATCGGATTAAGGCCCCCTTCGGGCTTAACTCCCTCTCAATGAAGACAGCGGAGCTCATGCTTGACCATTACGATTTAGTTAAACAGAACATCAATTACATAATTAAAGAGCGCGAGCGCATCTATAAAGAGTTCAGGGGCTACGCTTATCCAAGTGAGGCAAACTTCCTGTTACTGCGCTTGGATGCCTATGAGTTTCTCCTTGAGAAAGGCATAGTTGTGAGGAAGCTAAGCGGAAGGCTGGATGGACACATAAGGGTAACCATTGGAAAGAAGGAGGAGAACGACGAGCTGATTGGAGCGCTGAATGAGTTTATCGAAAGATTTTAAAAAGTAGAACTTTAGGTATTACATGGTGATACCAATGGTTAATATAAAGCTTAGGGTCGGGCCTAAGGGTCAAATCGTCATCCCCAAGGTGTTCAGAAAGGCATACGGAATTAAAGAGGGCGGTGAAGTGATAGTAGAGCCGACGGAGGAGGGGTTGATTATAAAGAGAAAAAAGACACCCGAAGAGCTCCTTAAGGAACTTCTGGAATGGAAGAGAACAGTTGGGGGAATCCCGGGAAAACTCGGTGACTTGAAGAGCGTCGATCTGGAGGATGAGTTCAATGAAGATATTCCTTGACACCAGTTTTCTGGTTTATCTGCTCATAAAAACGCCAGAAATTGCAGATGAACTGGTGAGGTTATATGCAGAGTTAACTGAAGATCATGAGCTCTACACGGACATTCTTGTGCTCGATGAGACGGTTTATGTGTCAAAAAAGAAGTACAGGATTCCCTACGAAAGCTCCATAAAATTCATTGACGATTACATACTCCCCTATGTTGAAGTTCTCCCAATCGGGCTCATGGAGTATCTCAAAGCAAGGGAAAACATCCTGAAGTATAAGCTGAGGCCTTCCGATGCCATCCATCTTGCCGTGATTGAGAACAACGGGCTCCAGGCAATAGTTACCGAGGATGAGGACTTTGAGAATATTCCAGTGAAAATAATATGGCTTAAGGGAGATTAAACCATGAAAGGATTAAAATGGATAATCTTTGACGTTGACGGTGTTTTAATTGACGTGAGCGAGAGTTATGATATTGCAACTGAACTTACAGTGAAATATTTTCTCCAAATGTTCGACTTAAAAGTGGAAGTGAAACCTGAGCTGATAAGAAAACTGAGACAGAAAGGAGCGTTTGGAGATGATTTTAAACTCAGTGAGGCTCTTATAATCGGGGCTCTGAGTGGCGATCTCAAAACTTTTGTGGAGGAATTCCCAGAAGGAGAAGGAATAGGATGGGTTCGGGAGAAATTCGGGATTATCATTGACATGGATGCCATTAAACGGCTCTTCAATACCTTCTATCTGGGCGAATATTATGGGGAGAGAGCCTTTGATTTCAATGGCTTATGGAAAAAGGAGAAGCCCATAGTTAAGAGAGAACTTCTGGAGAGAGCAGTTGAGAGGTTTAAGCTTGGCGTTATAACGGGCCGGAGTATGTTAGAGCTCAAGCTGGCTGAGAAGCTCATAGGCTTCCACTTCGAAAATGCCGTTACGCGAGAGCTCTACGTTAAGCCCGATCCTCAGGCGATATGGTATCTAACCCGGGGTGAATACGGAATTTACATCGGAGATACAATAAATGACGAGCTTCTCGTGGAGAACTACAAAAGGCGCTATGGAGGGGAATTTGAATTTTTGATGGTAGGAAGAGATGCAAAGGATGTGAATGAAGCTATAAATGGTTTATTGGAACTCCTCAAAGATACGGGGCATTCACGCTAGAGCAGCCATTTCCATAGGGGGATTATCTTAACTCCCTCTTTTGTGGTATCTTCCTGATCCCATGTTATGAGTAGCAATTCCTTGCACTTCAACTCTTTTGAAGCTTTCAGCAGAGATGCAACTTCTCTCTCGAAGTTCTCTTTGTTCAGTTCATACGTAACTTGTATTAACTGTGTAACTTTGTTTTCGCTCTTAACGACGAAATCTACTTCTCCTTTAGCGTCTCTCCAGTAATAAATTTCATCGTCTGAGAATTTGTAGCTCCTCCTTCTCAAAAGTTCCAAAAAAACAAGGTTTTCCATTAATCTACCAATGTTTTCACTGAATTTAAACGAAACAGTATTTATTAACCCAGTATCAACAGCATAGACTTTTCTTGGAGATAACATCTGACTTTTTAGTTTAAACGAGAATCTTCTAACTTGGAAAATTAAATATGCCCTCTCCAAATATTCAACATAATTTTTCACCGTATGCACGTCCTTGATGTTGATTAAATTCTTCAGTTTGCCGTAAGTTATCTCTTTGGAAAAGTTTGAGATGAGATATCTGGTTAATTCCCTCAGTGCTTGAATATCCCTTATTTTATATCTAAACAGCACATCCTTTTCCACTATATCCCTGTATATGGTTTGAAGATATATCCTACCAAACTTCAATGCTTCCGGAAAACCACCGAGTTTGATGTATTCTTCCAGCGCTTTCTTGACCTTGGCAGTCTCTTTTGTGGAGTACATCCAGTTTTTTTCCAACTTTATTCCTTTAAATTCCAAAAATTCTTTAAAGCTAAAGGGATAAAGTTCAAAGCTTACATATCTACCTGTTAGGGCTGTTGAAAGCTCACCAGAGAGAAGATTTGAACTGCTTCCAGTGATTATAACTCTCTTTGAAGTTCTCATCCTTGAGATGAATCTCTCCCAGCCTTGCACGCTTTGTATTTCATCAAACACGAAATAATCTAGGTCACCGTAGAGCTCGTGGAATGCCTGTACAAGCTTTTCAAAATCTTCTGGTGAAAAGTCGAGCAATCTTTCATCAAAGAAGTTTATGTATCCAAATTTCTTACCTCTCATCAAAAGCCAGCTTAACACGGATTTTCCAGATCTTCTAACTCCAAGAATTGCCAAAATATTTGGATATTGAAGGAACTTTAGCAATCTTCTCCTATCTACTTCTCTTTCAATAAGTCTTTCTCTGTTTAAGAATTCATCCATCTCTTCCCGCTGTGTTATGATAATCCTTTTTAGTTCTTCAACACCAAGCATGTGATTATTATTCACAAACTTTTATAAAAATCTTGTGGTTTATAGTCACATATTTTTCAGTGCCCTTTTCTTTGAAGTTTATCATTCCCAGCTCTTTCCTATCCATAAAGAATAAATATTCCCAGCAAGAGCTGGATAATGGGATGATGCGTATGGAGGGCTATTATGACACAATCCCGAATTTCCACTATTGGGACGTTGAGGCTTGGAAAGATTATCTTAAAAAATACGTTGTGCCAATCTATGAAACCACAGCAACCCTCTTGGAGCTCAGGGACGAATTGAGTCCATACGTTGGGAAGTCTTTAAAGGCCGTAAAAGATAACGACGAGAGACTGCTGCCTTCTTTGTTGGTGGAATTGATAAGGACGGAAATTACAGGGAGAGAAGCCTTGCAAAATTGATCAAATTGATGTTTGGCATTTACGTTGAGCCAATTACTGCATTTCTCCATGCTAAGGAGTTTGCTAAACTCATGAAACTCGTAAAAGAAGTGTATTCAACCCTAAATGTCAGATTCTATACTCTCGATCTCAAAAATGAGAGAATAATGCCGCTTGAAGACTATTTAAAGAGAGTCAAGGAAGTTTATCCTGTTAGAGACTTAGAGACATCCCGATGATGTGAGCAGTTATTAAGCTAATAAATGATGAACTATAACAAAAACATTCGGATTTCAATATTAATTTTTGTTCGGTCTTTTAGCATGTTTCTTTCGATTTATGGTATTCTCAAAGATTTAATTGGAAAGTGATAATCCACACGACAAAAACATAATTCATTATAACTCAAAAAGGTAATACTTATAAAGTTTAAAGTCAGAATTATTACTGCAAAAGTTTGTTAGAGGTATCGGCATGAGAAAAGTGCTGGGCATCCTGCTGGGATTGTTAATTATTGGTGCCGTGGTATACATTCAAGCCGCCCCCATCGGCGGAGCAAATGTTTACCTGCTGGATGAAGCCGGGAACCCCCTGACAGACCATGGTAAGGTTTACTACACAATCTGGACTTTCGACAGGAACAGCAGCATTAAAATCCTCCAGAAGGGAACACTGACCCGAAATCTGTTCAAAAGATGTGTGGGTTGAAAAAAACGGAAAACTTTACACCTTCCCTCCAGACAGCTTTGAAGTTAAGGCGAGTAGAAACACGCTCGCAGAAAACTTTAAACTGAAGTTTAACTTCAAAGAAGCAAGAGTTAAAGAGCTGAAAAACTCGAACTCAAAGATCCAGCCAATGGCTCACGACGTTTACTACGAATGGAGAACCGGAGATGATAAAACATACCTCCACTAGAAAATCCCTGTCATGATAGTTGAAAACAACGCCGATACTAGTGTTTCTGCTACAATTCAGATGGTTTACAAAGGGAGCTATTACTGGGGTCCAATGGTTACTGTGGCATTTGGCAATCGGATTTCAGAAAAAATCAGCTTTGACCCGAGTTCAATAACCGTTAAAGTTCTTGGAAGGTCAACAACAAAAAAATACAAGGCATCATGGATAACGGATGTAGCTCCTCATTCTTCAACATACATCTGGATTAGGGGGAGTGTCCATTATATCTATCAGAAGGAGTACTACTGCTCCCCTTACTGTGAGCCGACAGGAAATGAAAGGTATTTTGTGAAGATAGACAATTTTGACACCCAGTATTACAGCGGGATATACCATATTGAGACTAACGAGAATTATGGGGAGCCGCCGTACAGCGTCCCAAGCCGGTGGGTTGAAC
>WAPO01000142.1 GCA_015520705.1 Thermococcus sp.
ATCAGCTCCCTCACCCTGTATTCCCCGGAAACGGCGCTGCCCTTGGCAAAGACCGCCTTTATGTGGCGGTGGACTTTGAGGATTGCCTCGCCGATGGCTCTGCCGTGGGGCACAAGCTCCTCAGGAAGCTCGATTATGGCTATATCGCCGATTATATCGAAGGAGCTCGGAAGGAGAGGCCTCAGCTCGGCCGGAACCTCCACAACCTCGCGGTAGCTGTGCGGTCTTTTCCTGCTTTCCTTGAACTCGGATTCAACAAGTTCGAAGCCCTCAACCCTCTCTGTAACCGGAAAGAGGACAAAATCTCCCTCTCGCTTTATGGAGTAACCCTTAGCCAGAACGCCGAGCTCAAGGAGCCTTCTGCGAACCCTCTCAGCTTCACGTTTGGGAACTTTTATGGCGAGCATCAAGGGAAAAGTAGGAGCATTGATTAAAAAGGTTTGCAGTGGATGGAATGACTGAACTTGTTAACATGTTGGTCTTATCTACGGCAGGAAATGGAAGAGGAAAATCTCCAACATAGACGACGCTAGTCATCTCAAGAGACCTCACTACCACGCCAATCTTTATTTTGAGTTGATTTAAGTTTTCAATGGCTAATCGAGTGTCTGTGTAATGAATCATTCCGAATACCATAGCATGATAATGCGAATTGAATGCTACTAACATCTTGTACATTTCATCAGGAAGACCAAGAACCAGAAGAAGAGAGAGGAGCGCTTCAAGGTGGCTGAAGGTGAAGAAATTATCCTTAGCAGAGGAGAGAAAGACATTTGGGAGGAATTCAACATATGAACGAGGTAGCCGAACCAACCACCCCACCACAGGACGAACAGAAGGTCGTAGCGAAGGACCTGTTCAAAGAGATTCTCGAACAGCAGGAAGCCGTTGAAGTTCGAGAAAGGGCGTCTCAAGATGAAACAGTAGTCGTTGAAGAGAAAAAACAGAAGAAGAGCAGTGGAAAGCGTCGCTACATCTCCATCACCGACAGAACAAACTCGACACTGATGCTTCTCGTGCTTCGGAGGCTGAAGACGGCGGAGGAGCACTCGTTCCAACCCGACGTCAAGGAGAACATCTGCGAGGCTGTGGTTCTCCTAAAGCGCATCATAGAGGAGAACAAGGACATGTTTCCAGGAGTGATAAAAGGGAAGGAATGAGAAACGAAAGCTCTGCATCCTGAACAGGCTACCTTAGCCTAGTTATTTTTGATTTCTTCCTCCTCATATTGACACTAAGCCGAAAAATATCTAATAACTAGGGGAGTTGCTAAAAATATCAATATAATAAGAGCTCCCAACCATGGATTAAGGATCCATACAACTATCACAAAACCACTGGTCAAGATTATACTCGATAACAACTTAAGTAAGGTTATAACAGTCTTCTTAGTATATAAATTCAAGAAAAATCCCACACTTAAACTCGCAAGTACTGTAAAAACTGGCCAGAACAATATTGTCGCAGAAACAAATTCTCTAAGTGTATTTTTATCTGGATAAAAGCTCACATAACCCCATACAATGAATAAAAACAAAAGAGACCACGCAAATCCTGTCTTAGAAACCACAAGAAGTACTCCATTATCGAAGTTCATCAGCATCTTAAAAATGAGTCTCCCCCAAGGCTCTTTATTTGATCTCATATATCCTCCCTCACGGCAATCGGCCGATTCCCTAATAGCTAGATCCTTTCGAGTAACTCTTTCGCCTTATGTAATTCGCTGAAAATATCCCTCAATTTATCTTCAATAAGACTAGGCACGTATTCCCCAACGGTGGGTGGGTTCTTATCAACAGGAGTAGTCACATATATGTAAGGGTGAACATTCGCTGCATTAATGATGCTATTTACTTCATGTATCAGGTTCTAGGCACTTATCAGCTTGCTGAGAACTTCTGGAGGTGCTATGTAGCTGTAGCCAGAATAGACGAAGCTTCTCCAGGCTTCATCCTTTAAGGGGACAAACAGGTATGGCTTACGCTTTTGGGGGTCTGAAGAAAGAAGATTATTTACAAATTTCATTGTTTTCGTAATTAGCTCAATATTACTCCCAATCTCTATTAGGAGGTTCCTCGTTATTCCTCTCTTAAATAAAAGAGCCCTCACTTCGCTATCTATCATCGGTTCTGCCCGGTTGTCTCTTCGTATATAGTACTTATGACTGCTAGTGTCCATATGGGGAGCTTTTGGACTCTTCTTAACCCTTATAACTACATATGCCCTTGAGTCGTCATTTTCGTCATTGATACTAATGATCTCATAATTTTCAAGTTTTGGATCTGTGTTTGTATCTATAACCTGAGCTATTTGCTCTCTAATTCCCCGTCGCTTTTCAAGTGGGTTTAACTCTGCGGCTGCACTATTTTGCTCCTTTATCCCGATAACTAATTCGCCCCCTTCAGCATTGGCAAATGCAACAACTTCCTTTACAATTCTATTCGCTGGTCGAGGTAATTCTCCCTTGAATTCCAAATACCTATTTTCTTCTGCGCGGTTTTCAATTAACCTTTTGATATTCTCAAAAGTCTCAATATTTAATATCATATCACCGCCAAATTCAGTTCTCACCCTATTTTCTGGTTAAATTTGGGCAATTTTCCATGTTTGTAATAGTACTCCCATAGAAG
>WAPO01000143.1 GCA_015520705.1 Thermococcus sp.
GAAGAGCGCAGTGCTCAGGAGCGGGGAGAAAGGCGAGTACGCCATGTATCCTGACTGTCCGTCTCTGCGAGGTCAGAAGCACATCAGGGAGCTTATTAGGCTTAGAGGCGAAGGGAAGAGGGCGATGATATTTTTCGTGGGCGCTCTGCCGGGAGTTAAGAGGTTCCGGCCGCATGCAGGCGGCGATCCGAAAATAGCGGAACTGCTGAATGAGGCGAGAGATAGGGGTGTTGAAATCCATGCATTGAGCCTCGCACTGCTACCTGATGGAAGGGTTGTTCTTGAGAGGCCCAGCCTTGAGATAGAGCTGAGGGAGGATTTTTAAACTCCCCGTTCAACTTAGATTGGGGCAATACCCCGGAGGTGAAGGGAATGACCATAGTTGATGTAAGAATCCTGGTTGAAGGCGCGAGCGACGTTGAGGTTGTAAGCAAGGCCCTTCAGGGGCTGGCTCTGGGAAGTGAATACAACATCACGATTTCCTCCATAATTCCGACGACCAACATTGAGATAGCGAAGAGCGCGGCTGCCGGTGCTGACCTCCTCATAATAGCGACCGACGCCGACAGGGTTGGGAGGGACCTCGCAGAGAGGCTTTTCACGGAGCTCAGCGAGATGGTCGGCCATGTCGAGAGGATGAAGCTCCCCCTCGGGCATGACCTTGAGCACATTGACGTTGAGCTCGTGAGAAAGGAGCTCAAAAACACCCTCGTGAGGGCCGGCCTGAAGAGCCTGCAGGTTCTTCCTGAGTATATGGCGCTGAGGAACCAGCTCCTTGACATCAAAGGCAGATACGAGGGGCTTCTCAGGGACCACGAGGAGCTCGAAAGGGCATACAGGGAGCTTGAGAAGAAACATGAGGAAATGAAAAATCAGAATGAGCAGCTTTTGACAGAGAACAGGGAGCTGAGAAAGCTGCTGGAGGAGAGGGAGCACATCTACAGAACTGAGGAGGTCTGGAAGAGCCTCTTCCCTGCAGAGGAGATGCCCCCGGAGGACTATATCGGGAAGGCTGTTGAAAGGCTTGGTCTTGAAGGTAAAGTCATAGCAGGGCAGGGATACATATATGCGGAGAGCAGAAAGCTCGTTGAAGATCTGCTCAGAACGGTGTATCTGAGCCTGGCAATAAGGGAGGAAGCGCAGGTTCATGAAGTGCCTTCGGAGGCTCAGAACGAAGAGAAAGGCGGGGAAGAGGAGGATATAGAAAAGCTCCTCAGGGGTCTATGATGCATGAGCGACGTTGAAGAGTTTCAGATGTATCTTGAGCTTGAGGGGAAGAGCGCCCACACAGTCCGGATGTACTCCTACTACATAAAACGATATCTAGAGGAGGGGCATGATTTAGACTCCCGCTCCGCCCTTCGTTTTTTAGCCAAGCTAAAAAAAGCGGGCTATTCAAACAAAAGCCTGAATCTCGTTGTTCAGGCCCTTAGGGCATACTTCCGCTTTGAAGGTCTAGATGAGGAGGCTGAAAAGCTCAAGCCCCCGAAGGTTCCGAGAAGCCTGCCCAAAGCCCTCACAAAAGAGGAGGTGAGGAAGCTTCTGAGCGTCATCTCACCCCTCAGAAAACGCGACAGGCTCATAGTTCTCCTGCTCTACGGCACCGGATTGAGGGTCAGCGAGCTCTGCAATTTGAAAATAAAGGACATAGACTTCGACAGGGGGATAGCAGTAGTCAGGGGAGGAAAAGGCGCCAAGGACAGGATGGTTCCCATACCTGAGCCGATCATCAGGGAAATCAGAGAATACCTCGCTGCACGGAAGGACGGCAGTGAATACCTCCTCGTTGAAGAAAAACGGGATAACAAGGACAAAATCTCACCCAAGACCGTGTGGTATCTTCTCAACAGGTATGGGAAGAAAGCCGGGGTCAAGGTAACCCCTCACATGCTCCGACACAGCTTTGCAACCCACATGCTTGAAAACGGAGTCGATATAAGGGTCATTCAGGAAATACTCGGCCATTCAAACCTCTCAACAACGCAGATTTACACCAAAGTCACTGTCGAGCACCTGAAGAGGGCGCAGGAGAAGGCAAAGCTGATTGAGAGGCTGATGGGGTAGAGAGATTAAACTGATACAAAATTCCTAGAAATTATGTCCTACTACAACAGAACAAATAGTGAGAAGAGCCGGCAAGAGCTATCTCCTTATCAGACCATGCTCGAACTGATGGAAGCCGGCCTCCCTGAGAAGCTCTTCTACATAAATTTCGAAAGTGCTCAAAGCGCGCCCTTTTCCCTCAGCAGTGCCAGATAGCTCGTAAAGGCTCCTGCAGATATTGTGTCTCCAAGGCCCACCGTCGAAACAGGGTTCTTGACAAGCCTCGTCGGGATTATTACGACCTTATACTCCCTTGTTCTCCTCTTCGCTTCCTCAAACCTGAGCTTGACAAACTCTCCCCTCTCGTTGTAGGGGACTGTCAGCCCTTCTCTGAAGTCCTCCGGCTTTTTAATGCTCCCGAGCTTGGCTCTCGCCGCTGCAAGCGTCGTTGCAACCTCAAGCGATGATCGGAGCTCTTCCTCGCTCAGGGGATTGTCCCTGTGGGTCACATACATGATGTAGTATATCGTGTGTATCTGGAGAATCTCAAGATTCATTTCATCTATGAGAATTTTTCCGCCAAGGACAGTATCCTCTATGCGGTTGTATGTGAATATCCTGTCAGCAAGCTGTGAGTAGCCTAAAGTGTTCAGGACATGGGCAATTTCAGACTCGTCCATGCCCACGCTGTCGACGAGCGGGAAGAGATTGTAGATGACCTTCTTTCTCAGCTCCCTGTTCTGGATTGAGGCAAACTCAAGGTGAACCTTGATGTTTTTGTTCCTCTTCAGCAGCATTATATCCTCCTTGGCTCTCTTCAGGTAGTAGTTGACGTCCTTCCCATCTGAATAGCGCAGCTTTATGCCCTGATATCCAGAAAGAATCGCACCATCAACGGCTTCACCTATCTCAGGAAGGAAGGGCCGCAGCTCATCCTCTGTCTCGATTTTGATGCTCTCAAAGCGGGAGGAGAGAATGAACCTGCCAGAGAAGGGAACTTCAACCAGCTCGCTGCCGAGCTTGAACTTCATTCCTTTCCTGAACTCAAAAATACGGTTGATCTTTATGGGGTCGTTCTCGCGGTATGCCTCCCCAGGATGTTTGAACACGAGCCTGCCATCCTCAACAACAGGATACAGGAGGTTTGGCCTGTTTACAAACATCCTCGCCTGCTTCTCAGCCATTATTGGAGAATACACTATGACCCTCCTGAAGTCCAGATTTGCCAGAAGATTGCTTATTATACCCGCCTGTCCCCCCATTCTCTCAACATCATACTTAAAACGGGAATCGAACCACGTGTGGAGCTCCTCATTTACCAGCGGAACTGCCATGGGCTTCCCTGTTTTGAGCGCCAGAATCAGACGGGCGACGAAATCCAGAGGCTCATTTACCTCTCTGGGATATTCGTCCATCCTTTTCCTGACGGCACTTTCCCCGAACTCCTTTATGAGGCTCTCAACATGCTCTCCCTTCAGATAAACAATAGCATCAACGTTTATGTTGTATGCTGTGTATATACCCAGCTCTCTGGCCTTTTTCAGCAGTTCCATCTGTATCACCCTTGGTGAGTACTGGATGGAAGATTGCAAAACAGCTTAAAAGAATTTCGGAATCGAAGGAGCTAAAATTCCCTGAAGAGCCTCCCGAGACCCGGTATTTTTTCCATGACATCCAGCTCCCTCAGGGTCAGCCACAGCGAAGCCTGATTGCTGGTAACAACGGGAATCCCGAGGTCGTCCTCAAGCATTTCTATTATCTCAAAGGTTCTGAAGTTTGTGCAGCTGATGAAAACTGCATCCGCCTCATCCATGAAGGTGGCCTTAGCAAGGCGGTAGGCTTCATACGGCTCAAGCCTTCCAATCTTCGTGTTCTCCTCAATGCCGAGCCCTCTTATGTCGAGGACTTCAAAATCGTTGGCCTCAAGGAACTCCCTCTCACGCTGATTTATCTCGTCGGTGTATGGTGTTATTACAAGGACGTCCCTGACATCGAGTATCTTCAGGGCTTCAATCACCGCCGTTGAGGTCGTCACAACAGGAATATTGACCTCTCCCTCTATCTTCGCCTCAAGCTCCTTTTCAAAGTCCTTACCCCCGACGAAAGAGCCGCTCGTGCACCCATAGAGGATTATATCCACGTCAGCGTCCCTGAGAAGCTTGGCGCTCTCAACTGCCAGCGCGCTCATCTTTATCAGCTCGTCCTCATTCACATTCCTGAGGGGCATCCTTGCTGTGTGAAGCGAGATGCCTTCAGGCAGGGCCGAGCAGAGCTCCATCTCCATCGTTGTGTTTGATGAGGGAACTATAAGGCCAATCCTACCTCTCCACCCGTACATGTTTTCACCTAAGATGAATAGCCCGGAGAGATAATAAACCTTTGGTTCTGGAAAGGTTAATTAAACCCCAGTCGAACTTTAAGACGGTGATTTTATGGAGCTGGATGAAGCCATTAGGAGGAGAGCATCCATCAGGTATTACTCTGACACTCCCGTTCCGGAGGATGTCCTTAGAGAGCTGATTGCTGCCGCAGTAAGGGCACCAACCGCGAGCGGGCTGGAAAACTGGCTTTTCGTTGCATACAACACTGAAAATGCCAGAGAGAGAATATACAAACTTTTAATGGATGGACACATCGAATATTTTCGGGGAAGGGGACTGCCGGAGGAGAAGATGAAGAAGTTCCTTGAAAGGCTTGAAAGAGGAATGTACAGAGCCCCTCTCTATCTGGGGGTGTTCATAAACAGGGAGATCAAAGCCCTCAGGGATGAGAAATACAGCACTCTGGAATTCTGCTGGGCTCTGGAAAGCGCGGCCATGGCAATCGAGAACCTGATGCTCAAAGCCGTGGAGCTCGGTCTGGGAACGTGCTACATAGGTGTCGCATGCTTTGAGGACATAGAAAAGGAGCTCAGGGAAATGGCCGGGCTCGGGGACGAATACGCACTGACAGGACTTATAAGCATTGGCTACCCGCGGGAGGAAATGAAACCCCGCAGAAGGAGAAAAGGTGTTGATGAGGTTCTGCTTTCTGTGTGATTTTCCATTTTTACCAAAAATGTTTTTATTTGCATTGAAGCAATAAATGCCGGTGAGAATGTGATAGAGTTCGTGATACTCCTCGGTCTTATTGGAGGCTGGATAATACTCGCCTCCACGCTGTTCCTGATGCTGGCGCTGGGAAAGATGTGGGGACTCCTCGGTGTTCTGCTTATGGTCTTCTCCATCCAGCTGAACCAGCTTTTGAAGAGGAAATACATGAAAGCTGTTGTGGATTATTCGCCCAGAGCAAAGGAAATAGCGCTCCACATATTTGAAATGAACGAACTGATTCTCCTCTCCTCGTATCTGGTCTCAATAGCGCTGTATGAGGTCATACAGAAGTATGTTGAGATAGTTATCAAATTCCCCCACATATCAGGGTGAGAGTGATGTTCAGCGTGGTTGTGGTCAGATACGGTGAGATTGGAACTAAGTCGAGACACACGAGGAGGTGGTTTGAAAGCATTCTCCTCAACAACATCCGCGAGGCTCTTGTAAGCGAGGACGTAGAGTTTGAAGATGTTGTTACAAAGCACGGCCGTGTCATTGTGAGAACACCCCATGCAGAAAAGGCTGCTGAAGTCCTCACCCGGGTTTTCGGCATAGTTTCTCTCTCGCCAGCAATAGAAATAGATGCAGAGCTGGAGGAGATAAACAGGACAGCTTTAGAGCTCTTCAGGGAGAAAAAGCGCGAGTTGGGCGCTGAGAGGCCCAGATTCCGCGTGACGGCAAGGCGCATAACCAAGGAGTTTCCGCTCAAGAGTCCGGAGATACAGGCGGAGGTGGGCGGCTACATCTTCGAAAATGAGGGGAATGAAGTTGACCTCCGCAACCCGCAGATAGAAATAGGCATCGAGATTATGGATGGAAAGGCCTATATCTTTGCCGAGAAGAGGAGAGGCCCGGGAGGCCTGCCGATAGGGACGCAGGGAAAGGTTGTTGCCCTGCTCAGCGGCGGAATAGACTCGCCTGTCGCGGCTTTTCTCATGATGAAGAGGGGTGTTGAGATAATCCCGGTGCACATATACATGGGTGAGAAGACCCTTGAGAAGGTCAGGAAAATCTGGGAGCAGCTGAAGAGATACGGCTACGGCGGAAAGGGAGAGCTTGTGGTAATCAGACCGGAAGAGCGTGAAAAGGTCATAGAAAAGCTGAAGGAGCTTAAAAAGGAGAAATACACCTGCATCTTCTGCAAATACATGATGGTGAGGAAAGCTGAGAATGTCGCAAGAAAAACCGGTGCGAAGGGCATCGTGATGGGCGACTCTCTCGGCCAAGTGGCGAGCCAGACGCTTGAGAACATGTATATCGTCAGTCAGGCAACTGATCTGCCAATCTACCGCCCGCTCATCGGCATGGATAAGGAAGAGATAGTCGAGATAGCGAAGAAAATCGGCACCTTTGAGCTCTCCACCCTTCCTGAGGATGATATACCCTTCATTCCAAAGCATCCTGTTATCAGGGGCTCATGGGAGGAGTTCAGAAAGCTCTACAGGGTGGTTTTTGGAGAGGAGCCGAAAAGACGGGAGTGCTGAGGTGATTGCATGAAGCCCGGAAGGATTGCAGCATATATAAGTGTCTCGCTGCCTGCGGTTTTTATCATCGGCCTGCTAATCGTGATCAGCAGAAATCCCTGGTTCTCCCTTCATAACAACGCCCTGAGCGACATGGGTTCAGTGCGGAATCCGGCTGGCTACTATTTCAACGGATTCATAATGATGTTTGCGGTTCTCAGCTTCATAGCCGCCGTTGGAGCATTCAGAAGGGGCCTCGCGTATCTGATGCCGCTCGCGATGATTTTCCTGTTTATTGTGGGCCTTTTTCCGGAGGAATACGCCCCTCATGCCCCGGCCGCAGTTCTCTTCTATGTTCTCGCGCTGGCCGATATTGTTCTGGTCGGTGTGAAGCTCCACCGCTCGGCGGGCTACTGGTGGGCGGCTTCAGCAGTGATAACGTTTGCGCTGATGCTCTACATCGTAAAGGCAAAGCTCTTTAAGGGACTCGCGATTCCCGAGCTTCTCGGGGCGGCAACGATACTCGCGTGGTTTCTCTATGTGGGCCTGCTCCAGCTCCACACCCAACCTTAAGTTGAGGAAACATTCATATACGCTCTGGCATTTCTTCCAATCATGAAGGCCGTAGCACTGCTCAGCTCGGGAATAGACTCACCGGTTGCAATATATCTGATGCTCAAGAAGGGCTTTGAGATAACACCCATACACTTCAGACAGAGCTCCAAGAAGGAATCACAAGTTCTGGAGCTCTGCGAGACTCTGAGTAAGTATGGGAAGCTCAATGATCCTATCATCCTCGATGCCTACGAAGAGCAGGCGCCGGTGTTTTCAAAGCTGGCTGAAATCGGAAAGGCCAAGTACACATGCCTATTCTGCAAGTGGCTGATGCTGAGAAAGGCCTGCAGGGTCGGACACGAAACGGGTGCAAAGGCTATAATAACCGGTGACTCCCTCGGGCAGGTGGCGAGTCAGACGCTCGACAACCTCCTGATAATAAGCTCCGCGAGCGACCTTCCTGTGCTCAGGCCGCTGATAGGTCTCGACAAGGAGGAGATAGTGAGAATTGCAAAGGAGATAGGGACTTTTGAGCTCAGCGCTGCACCCGAAGAACCGTGCCCCTTTGTGCCGGAGCATCCGATCATCAGGGGCTCCCTCGGGGAGTTCAGGAAGATAAAGGAAAGGCTCGTTAGGGAAGGCATCATTTGATTACCCATTTTTGTGTATAACTGTACGTTTAAGAAAAGCTTTTAAGGACTTTACCCGAGCTTTCTGCGGTGATGCAAATGAACGTGTTTAACAGCACACTGGAGCTTTTTGAAAAATACAAGCCCACCCCCCTCGTGAGGCTTTCCCTTTCAGACGAAAGGGGGGATGTATTTTGCCAAGCTGGAGTTCTTTAACCCCTTCAGCAGAAGCATAAAGGA
>WAPO01000144.1 GCA_015520705.1 Thermococcus sp.
TGCCCATACGGTCAGCAAATGGAAGAGATGCAATGTTGGGATGGCGATAAGTGATAACGGCTTCGTCCTTATACTGCCCCCCGAGAAAAGACTGGAAGAGCGGGAGATAAAGGCGCTCTTTGAGATTGAAGGACTTACGAGGGTTCTGAAGGATGCCCTTGAAAGCACGGAGCTGTTGAAGAGACGCTTCAGGCACGTTGCCAACAGGGGCTTGCTGATCCTCAGGCGTTATGTCGGAAGGAGCAGGCGTCTCGGCAGGCAGCAGGTGATGGCATCCGCCCTGCTTAGAGTTCTGAGGGAGGAATATCCGGACTTTCCCCTCCTGAAAGAGGTCTACCGGGAGATTATGGAGGACAAGATGGACGTTGAAAATGCCGAGCTTTTTCTGAGTCGGGTCAAGGAAGGGAAAATAAGGGTCGTTTTTGAGAGGAAAGAACTCCCGAGTCCTTTTGCGTTCAACCTTGAGGTCATCGGAGCGAGCGATGTTGTGCTCATGGAGGACAGGAGAGAGCTTATTAAGCAGCTGCACAGAAAGATAATGGCGATGATTGGGAGCACTGCGGGTTCGTGAGGCTGGTGAGTATGACAAAACGCAGGAAGCTGCTCTTTGCAGGGTGGCTTGTTTTCAACTTCCTCATAATACTCAGCATAGTCCTCTATGAGACCGGCTACACCATTGAGGGCTACCTGCCTGCTCACGGGGAAAAAGCCCTCCGCTACTCGCCTGTCATCTACACATCTCCTCACGATAAACCCGAGCGGGTGCTCTATACATTTGAGCGCGGGGGAGGGGTCACATACTACGTGGTCTGGAGGGGTGAGAATCCGGGAAAACCCGTCATAGACAAGCTTTATGAATATATCCGGTGGCTCTTCTACGGTTCCGGCGTGGATATCGAGTCCATCACGGTGTATCCTGAAAACAGGACGGTGACATTTGAGACATACTCCCATGAGAGGGTGTGGGCACGGTTTGATGGGCTGAGCTGCTCCTATGACAGCGTTTCAGTTAACGGCTGTGTCAAAAACGGGACGCATGTCCGGATCTACGTTGCTACGTGGAACCACGAATTTTCCCTGCTCCCCCAGAACGGCACCGTCCGGGCCGACATCAGGATAAAGCCGATGAGCCCTGCGGAATACGCCCGCTACGCGATATTCCGGCGTATGAATGAGAGCATCAGGGATGCCGTCTACCGGGCGCTGGTGATAGCGGCGGCACTCACGCTTCTTGTAAATATGACGGCTTACTACATGCTCTTCATGCGCGGCAGGCAGAGGGATAAAACAGAAAGAGGCATTAAATGAGCGTCTTAATGGTAAAAGCCAGCAGATCAGCCAGCTCCCTTATCCTCGTATCCGCTGAGGCTCCCATATGACCGCTCTTCGTTTCAACCCTCAGGTAGACGGGGGCGCCGACATCTTTGAGCCTGGCCGCAAACTTGAGTGCATGGGCAGGATGAACCCTGTCGTCGTGCAGGCCTGTGTAGATGAGCGTCGGCGGGTAATTTTGGGGTTTAACGTTGTGGTATGGGGAATACTTCAGCAAAAACTCCCTGTCCTTCGGATCGTCGGGGTTTCCATATTCGGGAATCCACACGCTGCCGATGTAGAGCTTATGGAAGCGGAGCATGTCTATGACGGGGTAGCCTATCAGTGCAGCATCTATGACATCTGGCCTCTGTGTGAGCGTTGCCGAAACGAGAAGCCCGCCGTTGCTCCTTCCCCATGCCGCAACCTTATATCCCTCGCTTTTGAGCTTCTCAAGGACGGCTGCAAAGTCATCAAAGACGTTCTGTTTGTTTTCTCTCATCCCTGCCCTGTGCCACTCCTCCCCGTATTCGCTCCCGCCCCTTAAGTTAGCCATAACAAAGGTTCCTCCCCTTTCGAGGAAAGGAACCACATGCGGGAAGAACCTCGGTGTTAAAGCTATGTTGAAGCCGCCGTAGCCAAAAACCAGAGCTTTATCGCTCCTGACGTTTTTCTTCTTAACAAGGAAGTAGTGTATCCTCGTGCCGTCTTTTGAGGCGGCAAAGTCCTCACTTATCTCATAATCCCCTTCAAGCCTGAGCTCATCAACGAGTTCAAGATTTCCTTTGAAGCGGTAGAGGCGGTAGGGGACTGTAAATGTCTCAAAATTAAGAAGAGCCCCGGCTCCGGTTTTGTCCAGCAGTGTTAATGTACCCGGAACATCAAAGCCGATTTCATCCAGAAGCTTCCCTTCCAGAGTGAATACCCTCAGGCGTGAGGAAGCGTCAACCAGATAGCCAGCAAGGATTTTATCACCGATTATAGCGGCCCACTCAAGGGGATACTCCCATTCGGGGATTACCTCCTCGGTTTCACCGTTTTCAACCACAACAACCTTCCCAAGGCCTTTCCCCTCCCTCGTCAGGATATAAAGCCTTCCCCCGATGACATCTACCGGATACGAGGGAGCATCGCTTGAATAGACCTTTTCCCATTTTTCAGGCTCGTTAAGGGGGCCGATGTATATGCTAGCCCGGTTCCATCCGAATGTCACGGTGAGCATTGCCCGCTCTCCATCTCCGCTCCTCTGCAGGTTCATGAAGTAGCCCGAGCCCAGACCCTCCCCGAAGATCATCCTCTCCTTTTCTCCTTTCTTCAGGAAGAGCCTCACCGCCGGCGGCTCCATTCCATCCGGGGTTTTCTCCCTTCTGAAGAAGCGGGCGAAGTAACAGCCATCCTCCAGAAAGGTTATGTTCCACACAGATGGCTTAAGCTCCTCTAGGATTTCTCCGCTCTCGGTGTCTGTTATCCTCGTTATTCCCTCGTCGGCGCCGCCTATCGAAAAGCTGTATGCCAGCTTTCTGCCCTCGTCGTCTGTTGTGAATCCCTGAATGAGAACCTCATCACCAAGCTCCTCCTCAAGCTCTCTGGAGTCGACCTTAACCTCGCCGTTCAGCTTTATTACCTGCTTTCCGGCCTCGTTTATCATCAGGAATATCCCTCTTTTTGTGAGCCTCCCGCTTCTGATGCTGGGCATATAGTAGTATTTCCTAACCTCTTCAATCAGCTCTCCAGTCACATCTCCCAAAAACTCCCTGAGACGTCTGTTCTCTTTTTCAACGAACTTCAGAACCCTTTCATCCTTCAGGTTTTCCATCCACTGATAGGGGTCTTCCATGAACACCACCATTAAGATATTCAGCTTAACGTTTATAGACCTGTCTCTCAATTGCCCTTAAATAATTTATCCCCAAATCCTTTAGGTTCACAGGCCAGACTAAAGACCGATTCCAGGAAGGGGCCCGTAAATCAGCATGAGAAGGCCAACAAGGATGGGCTGGTGGAGGAGGTAAATCTTGAGGGTGTTCCTGCCTGCGAGGCATATGGTGCTCAGGAGAACTCCACTGGGCAGGGGGAGTTCCCATTTTCTCCTCCCGTCAGGATAGAACACGCTTCCCGCAGCCAGACCGAGGAGATACACGCCAAACCACGGAAATAGGGGGAAATAATCCGGGGAGTGGAATTCCGCTGGAGTGATGCCGGTGGGGAGGAGCCACAGAGGGCCGTGAATCTGATTCACCACAACAGAACCTGCGATGAAAAGGAGAGCCCACAGAAAGTTGAGTCTTTTGAATCTGTAGAAGGGAACTGCAAGCAGACTCGCGGTTCCGAGGAAGTGGAGGATGCCGAAGTATATTGTCATGTCCTCAAGGAGGAAGTACGTAACGAGAGTTATAACAGCCCCCAGCCCAAAGAGCTTCAGGAATCTTTTTAGATACTTAGGGTATGGGCTGGATGTTCGTTTAATCGTCCGTGAGTAGCTTATCCAGAAGGAAATTCCTGAGGCAAAAACGAAGATTGAAGCAGTAGCTACCGCAAAGAGGAGCCAGAAAAGTCTGTGGCCCGAATATCCAATGAAGAGCTGTAGGTCTGTAACGAAGTTGGAGATCACCATCATTGATATGCCAACTCCCCGCAGGAAGTCTATCTCCCAGAACCGTCCGCCTCTGTAGATGCTGGCTCCAATCATAAGTGCTATTTCGCTGAAGTCCTTAAAAAGTGCTCGGAAGCTCAAAGGAGAACGCAGAGAACATCAAAAAACGCCGAACCGAGCCAGTGAAGGAGGAAGCTCGGGAGGAAGCTCCTGCCTTTCAGATCCATCTTGGCAAAGATTATCCCTGCAAAAAACGCATAGGGAATTTCAACACCGGGTTTTCCGATATGGACGATGGTGTAAGGGATGTCCTGGAGGAGAATTGCGAGCCATTCGTTTTTCTCAGCAAGAGGAAACAGGAGGATTCCTCTGTAGAATGCCTCATGGGCGAGCATCATCACTCCAACTGCAAGCTCTTTCAGGAGGAAATCTCCCCATCCCGAATATGTGAAAATTGGATAGTAGCTCTTCATTGACTGAACGGTCGTCCCGTAAAGGCTTATGGGGATTGATATGAGGAAAAGAACTGCAAACCACTTGTAGCCCTCCCTCCTTCCGGGTTGAAAACCGAGCTCTCCAGGTTTGAAACCGAGCAGGCCTGCGAGAAGTGCCGGCAGAAGGATGTAGAATAGGGCATCGTAGGCGGCCCACTCAAAAATAGTGCTCCCTCTGTGCCATGCGAGGGGAACGAATCCGAGGGAGAGAGCATAGAGAATCCAGGGGTTGCGCTGTATCCTCATGGGATAAAGGTGGTAAAAGGAGAATAAAAGCTTTGGCCTCACTGGGTTTCAGCCTGCTCCTCGGCTTCCTCGTTTTTCTTTATTGATGCTTCTCTCTTTCTGCTTGCTGCCCTTTTTCTTGCTGTTTTGGACTTCTTAGTGCTCTTTACCGCTTTCTCTTCTATCCCCTCTATCTCTTCGGGCTTCTCGTTTTCTTCCACAGGCTTTTCGCTCTCTTCTATTTCCTCTTTTGCTTCAGCGTTCTCTTCTTCGCTCTCAGCGCTTTCCTCAGGCGGCTTCAGGAGTTCCTCCACACTGGGTTCAAACGTGACTTCTTCATATCCAATGAACTTGAGGTCGCTCTCAAGAAGGATTTCACCGAGGATGAGGGTGTTCCTGTCAATTTCAGGGTCGTTGAACACAACCTTAACGTCCTTCTCTCCGACCTCAATCGTAACCTTCCCAAGGTCGATTCTCGGGATTCTGAGTTCTATAAGCCCTTTGACCTTTTCTATCGGGTCGTCAATCTTTTCAAGTATCTCAACCTCATAGATCAAGGTCTTCCCTGCATAGGGATGGTTGAAGTCGACCCTTACCCTTCCACTTGAGACGCTCAGAACCCTGCCCTTGAGCTTTTTCCCGCCTTCAGTTGTTACCTCGACATCCATCCCTGGAAACGGATAGAGTCCCTGCCTCCTGAACTGGCCGAGGGTGAAGGTCTTTATGAGCCTGGGGTCGCGTCTTCCAAAGCCCTTCTCCGGAGGGACGGCTATCTCATACTTCTTCCCGACCTCAAGGCCTTCAAGCTGCTCATCGAGACCCTTTATAACATGACCTGCGCCAACCGCTATTGGGACAGGCCCGTAGATGCCTTTCTCGCTGTAGATTCCGGCGTCTTTAGCAACTTCCTCAAAGGTCGTATCAAAAATCTCTCCTGTCTCCTTTATTTTTCCCGTATACTGGAGTCTTATGACGTCTCCTTTCTTTATCTTCATGAGCATAACCCCCTTTCCTTTCGCTGCTCTAAGATTGAAGGGAGGGTTTTTAAGCTTTTGCCGAAGCCGTCAGGAGAACATAAAGGCTCAAAGACAGTTGTGTTCTCTGTTATTCCCAGGGGAAATAACACAGCCAGCATGAGACCTTTTGAACACATGGAAGCGATAACCTAATAAAACCTGACCTGAAACTTAACCCGGTGATGGAAAAGTGAGAGTGTATAACACCCTGACAAAACAGAAGGAAGAGTTCAGGCCTCTGAGAGAAGGCGAGGTCAGGATGTATGTGTGTGGGCCGACGGTTTATGATTACACTCATCTCGGTCATGCCAGGACCTACGTGGCCTTTGATGTAATCAGACGCTATCTTGAGCATAAGGGCTACATGGTTCTTATGGTCATGAACTTCACAGACATTGACGACAAAATCATCCGCAGGGCGAACGAGACTGGCGAAGACCCGAAGGAGCTTGCTGAAAAGTTTCTCCGCTACTTCCTTGAGGACATGACGGCGTTAAAGATAAAACCCGCTGACATATATCCCCGCGTCACGGAGCACATAGAGGAAATCATAGACTTTGTGAGGAAGCTTGAGGATAGGGGATACGCATACGAAGGCTCTGATGGTGTTTATTTTGAGGTTCAAAAGTTTGGTGATTATGGAAAGCTCAGCGGAATAAAGGTTGAGGAGCTCAGACAGGGGGCAAGAGTGGAGCCCGGAGAGGGCAAGAAGAACCCCGAGGATTTCGCCCTGTGGAAGAAGGCAAAGCCCGGAGAGCCGAAGTGGCCTTCACCCTGGGGTGAAGGCAGACCGGGCTGGCACATAGAGTGCTCCACGATGAGCACGAAGTATCTTGGAGAGCAGTTCGACATCCATGGCGGCGGCAATGATTTAATCTTCCCGCACCATGAGAATGAGATAGCCCAGACTGAAGCATGCACAGGAAAGCAGTGGGTGCGCTACTGGCTCCATACAGGATTTCTCATGGTCAACGGCGAGAAGATGAGCAAGAGCCTTGGCAACTTTATAACCATAAGGGAGATGCTGAAGCGCTACAATCCTGAGGTGATAAGGCTCTTTATACTTCAGAGGCACTACCGCACTCCTCTGGACTACACTGAGGAAGGGATAGAGCACGCAAAGAACAACCTTGAGCGCCTGTACAACACGCTTGAAAACATTCGCGTGGCGATGTCGAAGGCTGAACTGCCATTCCGCTGGGAAAAAGAGGAATTTGAGGCATATAATGCCATACGAGATGCAAGGAAAAAGTTCTACGATGCTATGGACGATGACTTCAACACGGCTGAAGCACTAAAGGCCGTCTTTGAGGTTTCCAATGCTGTCAACAGATATCTTACCAGAGTTGAAAAACCGGCTGAGAGCATTCTCAGGAAAGCCCTGGAGTTCTTCAAAGCTGTGAGTGAAGTCTTTGGAATCTTCGAAGACTACTTTAGGGAGCAGAAGGCCGGCGGGGAGGAGGCGCTGATCCAGTTCCTCATAGACGTGCGTGCCCGGCTCAGGAAGGAGAGGAACTTCGCGCTGGCAGACAGGATAAGGGCAGAGCTTAGGGAGATGGGAATCCAGCTTGAGGACACCCCCGAAGGAACGATATGGAAGAGGATCAGGGTTTAAACCGCCCTTTCTCATTTCTTCGACTGGTGTTTATGGAAACGTTTTTATGTTGTCAGACAAATAGTCCCATTGGTGATACACATGCCCAACACGGTTAAGGTCTCACTCAGGATTCCCGTGGGGCTGGCGGAGAGAATGGAGAAGCTGATTGAGTCGGGTCTCTACTCCAACAGGAGTGAAATAATAAAGGCCGCCCTCCGCGAGTATCTCCTTAAGGAAGAGAGAAAGCTCAAGGAAGAAAGCGAGAACAGGTGGATTCTGAAAACAGTTGAACCCATACTCGCTGAAGACTGGGAGAGTGAGGACGACGAGTTCTGGGACAACTACAAGGGGGCGGAGGTTTGAGTGGATTCCAGCAGAGGGAGCTGGTTCTTCTGCCCTTCCCGTTTCAAGAGCTCAAAGGGGCGAAACCCAGGCCCGTCCTGATTGTGTCTTCAACCAGGTTCAATGCAATGAGCAGGATGCTTGTAGTGGTGCCGATGACGACGAAGCTCGAAAGTGGCATTAAAGAATACAACGTTTTGGTAGAGCCCAATGATGTTGACCTCTGGCCCGGCGCTCAGCGCATCCGAAAGAGTGCCATAAAACCGTACAAGCTCTTCACGGCCGACAAGAGCCTCGTGATGGCGAGGATTGGAATCCTGCATGAGGATAAGTTTGGAGAAGTCATGAGGGTTATTCGGACAGTAATCGGCTTAAGGCCAGAGCATTAAACCGGATTTGTCGGAATCTTTATAATTTTCATGATGCAGTTGGTAGAGGTGAGAATAATGGATGATGTAAAAGCCCTTCGTGCTGACCTTGAGGAACTCGTTCTGATGGAGAAAATTCCTATCATGGAGCTTGAATCGGTGAAATCCAGTCTGAAGAGTAAGGATGTAAAGGAGTACATAGAGGCGATAGTTGAGAGGGCAAAGCCCGAGGAGAGCCTGCGACAGAACTTTTTCTACAAGGATGCCCCCATAATGAAGCTCCTTGGCGTTAGGGGATCCCCAGAGGTGAAAGTCGGGACGGGCTACGTTGATCTGGTGCTCAAAGACAGTCTGGGGAGAAAGATCATCGTCGAATTCAAGCGCCTCTTTGAGCTGAGGCGGAACAAGCTTGTGAGAAATGAACTTAACTGGGAAGAGTATGAGGAGCAGATAAAGAGGTACGTCTTTTCTGAAGAGGCAAGGTTTGTGGTTCTCACGAACCTGTATGAGTGGTACTTCTTCAGCTCCAAGACCATTGTCAGGAAGTTCAAGCCGTTCCACCAGACTCCCTTTTCAGATCTCGTGGATGACCTTGAGAGCTACGGGGGCCTCTACGAACTCCTTGAGAGGAGGGAATACAACATAAAAAAAGGCGAACTCGACGAGCACTTTTTTGAGAGCCTGCGTGAGTGGATAAAAATCCTTGATGGAGTCGAGTTTGAGGCTGATGAGAGGGAGAAAATGCACATCATCCTCCACCTCATAAACAAGTTCATCTTCATTCAGACCCTCGATGATTATGGTGTTATAGATTTTAACTGGCTCTACAAGAAGTGGACAAACTTCTACGATAGAATCCAGCTGGCGGAAAAGCACAAGGAGAAGCCCAAAGTCGCGGGCAGGTATTACAAATCTTTCATCAGGAAGTTCCTTGAGGAGATAAACGACTTCTTCTATCCGCTCTACGATACGGAGCTTTTCTCCGATGACATACTGGAGAAAGTCAAGGACGAACCTGAGAACTGGGCGCGCTTTTACAGCGCCCTCGCCACGGTTCTCGGCTTCATGCCTTGGCAGGAGGCCGGGCTTAGAATGGGGATAACCCAGTATGACTACAGCCAGATAGACGAGGACATCCTCGGAAAGGCCTACGAGACCTACCTCGCGGAGAAGAGAAAGGAAAAGGGAATCTATTACACGCCCAAATACGTTACGCAGTTTATAGTCGAGGAGACCCTCGGAAACCGCCTGAAGGAACTCAAGAGAGGTATAACGCAAGCAATAAGAGACAACGACTTTGAAACCGCAGAAAAGCTCAGCAGAGAACTTTTCGAGATTCGAGTGGCAGACTTCGCCTCCGGCTCCGGCTCGTTCCTGATAAAGGTTCTCAGGGCATTCTGGGATGTTTATTCAGCTGTCATTGAAACCCTGCGTGAGAAAGAGGACAAGCTGGTGGGCAGGAAGACCCGCGACCTGTCGGCACTCGTTCAGAAGAAAGAAATCCTCGACGGCATCGTAAGGATGAGAAAGCTCTTCCCAGGCGACGAGAGAATTCTAATGTCCCAGATGGTTCTCAGGCACGTCTTCGCGGTTGACCTTGACGAGAACGCGGTCGAAGTCGCGAAGATGAACCTCTGGAGAGAGATGATAAAGCTCAATCCCAAGGCCTTCCGCTGGGACTCCCTCGGTGAGAATGAGCACGTACTCCCGAACCTGAGCCTCAACCTGATAGGTGGCGACTCGCTTATGGGCTTCTCTGATTCCGATGTCCTCGAAGGGAAAGAAGAAGTGAAAAGGCTCCTTGGGCTGTGGGAGGAGTTCATAGAGAACCCCGAAAACTTGGGAGTCCTTGAAGAGATACGGGAGATAAAAGGCTCCCTCCGAGAAGAGCTCGACGAACGATACCGTGAGCTGTTGAAAGAAAAGCTTGGAGATAATGCAAAAAAGCTCAACCACCGCTTCGTCCATCACCCGCTGGACTTCTTCATGGCGTTCTTCAATCCGGACGGCTCTATCAGGAGAGGCTTTGACTTCATAGTGGGGAACCCGCCCTACGTGAGGATACAGAACCTCAAGAAGGAGAGCCCTGAGTATGTGGAGTTTTTGAACAGGTTTTATGAGAGCGCAGTTGGAGAGTATGACTTAGCCTTGCCCTTTATAGAGCGAGGATATACTCTTCTTAACGAAAGCGGTGAGCTGGCATTTATAGTTACGAAAATGTGGATAAAGCTTGATTATGGGGAGAAACTTCGCGAGATCATATCCAGAGAAAAGGCCATTAGGCTGTTGTTAGATTTCGGGCACAATCAGGTATTTGAAAATCCGCTCGCCGAGACCAGCGACTCAAAGACAAAAAGTCCCATAACATACACAATGATTTTGATCCTAACTAAAGAGCAATCCCAAGTTGTCAGATATGGAAGAGTTCTTAGACTTCAGAAAACTCTCGATCAGATTAATGCGATACATAATCCAGAACAGGCAAGACGCTTTGAACTGTGGGTAGCAGACTTTCCAGCAGATTCACTGTCGTCGGATCCCTGGGTTTTCTTAACTGACGAGGAAAAGGCCATTGTGGACAAAATCCATAGAAATGCCCCAGCTCTTGGTACTGTTGCAGTTATTTTCCAGGGACTGAGAACCAGCGGTGATAAGGTCTATATCCTGCAGAAGCTCCAAGACTTAGGAAACGCGTATAAGGTCTATTCAAAGGCTCTAGATCAGGAGATAGTCCTTGAAAAAGACCTTTTGAGGCCAGTCCTGAGGGGAAGGGGCATTAAGAAATGGCTTGTGTACGACACTCCCGAACTTATACTGTTCCCGTATGAGATAAGAATTGAAGGAAAGCAGAGAAAAGCCGTGCTTATTGAGGCTGAGAAGTTGGAGGAGGCCTATCCAAGGACATGGAAGTATCTCTTGTTGAATAAAGAACGGTTAGAGGCGCGTGAAAATGAGAAATGGAAAAACTCCCCCAAATGGTATGAATTCGGAAGAATACAGAACTTAGAAAAGATGGATTTGCCAAAACTCCTGAATCCCGATGTTCAGAATGTCCCGACATTTGCGTTAGATGCCGAAGGGAAGTATTACTTTACCGGTGGATATGGAACAACGATCAGGGACGAGTATCGGGACAAAATTTCGCTCCCCTATTTAGTCGGCCTGTTAAATTCTTCTCTGCTTGACTGGAGGCTGAAGCAGATAAGCAAAGAACGCAA
>WAPO01000145.1 GCA_015520705.1 Thermococcus sp.
GATGGAGGGGGCTTTTCAGAATGAAACAATTAAAGAAATTCTGGACAGATACAGGCGCATCTGGGCCATAAACCACGCCCAGAGCGTCCTCGGCTGGGACATGGAGGTCAACATGCCCAAGGAAGGGATACTTGAGCGCTCTGTGGCACAGGGCGAGCTTTCCGTCCTGGGCCAGGAGTTCCTTCTTAAGCCAGAGTTCGTCGAACTCGTCGAGAAGGCCAAGGGCATCGAAGGGCTTAATGAATACGAGCGTGGCGTTGTTAGAGTCCTCGACCGTTCGATAAGGATAAGCCGCTCATTCCCGCCCGAGTTCCTCAGGGAGATGAGCGAGGTAACGAGCCAGGCAACCAAAGCATGGGAGGAGGCCAAGAAGAGGGACGACTACTCCAAGTTCGAGCCGTGGCTTGACAGGATTATAGACCTCGCCAAGAGGGCAGCAGACTACCTCGGCTATGAAAATGAGCCCTACGATGCTCTGCTCGACCTCTTCGAGGAGGGCCTCAGGACGAAGGAAGTCGAGAGGATGTTCGACAAGCTAGAGAAGGAGCTCAAGCCGCTCCTTGAGAAGATAATGGAGGAAGGCAAGGTCCCGCAGAGCCACCCGCTTGAGAACGAGAAGTATGAGAAGGAGCAGATGGAGCGCGTAAATCTCTGGATTCTGGAGAAGTTCGGCTACCCGCTCGGTGTTCGCTCTCGCTTGGACGTCTCTGCTCATCCGTTCACCACTGAGTTCGGCATAAGGGACGTCAGGATAACCACCAGATATGAAGGCTACGACTTCAGGAGAACCGTCCTCAGCACAGTCCACGAGTTCGGGCATGCGCTCTACGAGCTCCAGCAGGACGAACGCTTCATGTTCAGCCCCATAGCTGGTGGTGTCTCCCTCGGAATCCACGAGAGCCAGAGCCGCTTCTGGGAGAACATCGTAGGAAGGAGCATGGAGTTCGCGGGCCTCATCCACCCAGTCCTGAGGGAAAACCTCCCGTTCATGGCGAACTACACGCCGGAGGATGTCTACCTCTACTTCAACATGGTTCGCCCGGACTTCATCAGAACCGAGTCTGACGTCGTTACCTACAACTTCCACATCCTGCTCCGCTTCAGGCTCGAAAGGATGATGCTCAACGAGGGCGTTAAAGCCAAGGACCTTCCGGAGCTCTGGAACGAGGAGATGGAGAACCTCCTCGGCATAAGGCCCAAGAGCTACATCGAGGGGATTCTGCAGGACATCCACTGGGCCCACGGGACGGTCGGCTACTTCCCGACCTACAGCATCGGAACGCTCCTCTCAGCTCAGATATACTACCACATGAAGAGGGATTTAAACGTCGAGGAGCTTATCTCTGCGGGCAACTTCGAGCCCATCAAGGCATGGCTCCGTGAGAAGGTTCACAGGTACGGCTCCATTTACCCGCCGAAGGAACTCCTCAGGAAGTCCATCGGCGAGGAACTCGACCCGAGCTACTTCATCCGCTGGGTGAAGGAGAGGTATCTGTGATTTCACATCTTTCCTATTCTTATTCTGTCCTCGTGGACGCTCATTATCTTTCCATGGAAGTCTATATCTTTTGAAAGAAGGGCCTTAAGATTCCGGTAGATATATCCAACATTTTTAGGCGGGAATCTCAGAAGTATTAGTCCGGGAAGTGTAAAACCCTCCACGAAAAGCATGGTTCCAAAGTCTTTATCGAACGTTATCAGAATTCTCCCCTCCTGATTTGCTAACTCTGCAACCTCTGGATCGGTGATTCCTCTCTGAACGTCGTACATGGATATTATGTCTATCCCATCCCCGCGGAGCTTTTTAACAACCCTATAGGGGACGTTTTCATCAGCTAAAAACCTCAACGTACTGCTCCTCCTTCAGAATCATGCTTGCATACTTAATCGCGGCCAGTATGTCCTCCTTCGTCAGCTGGGGATAATTCTCCAGGATATCTTCGAAGCTCCATCCATTGCCAAGGAGCTCGAGTATAAAGTAAACTGGAATCCGCGTGCCTTTAATGACAGGTTTTCCTCCCATCTTCTTCGGGTTAATCTCAATCCTTTCCATGTTCATCACATACTGCTCCGTTAATTCTCCTAAAGAAATTTTCGGGGGAGAATGGACAATGCTTAAATATGATGCATGCATTCAGTGTATTGGTGATGCGGGTGGTCAAGACCATAACGATATCCGATGACGTTTACAAAGAGCTCCTCCGTATTAAGGGGGACAAGTCATTCAGCGAGCTCTTTAGAGAGCTTTTACGGGAAAGGAAGGGCAATGCTGATGCTCTGCGACACATCTTCGGAATCCTGAAAGAGGAGGAGTATAAAGAGGCCAAAAAGAGAATTAAAGAGCTGGAGGAGGCGTTTGACGAATGGGGGCAGTCATTGATACGAACGTGATAATTGAAATGGCCCGGGGCAATGAAGAAGTGCTCAACGCCGTTCTAAAGCTTGACAGAACCTTTTATGTGACTTCCATAACGCGCTTTGAACTTCTGGTTGGCCTGCCCAGAAAAGATGAGCTGATATGGCTGAACTCCCTTATTGAGCTTCCTTTTGAGGGAAAATCTGCTGAGGTGGCCGCGTACCTTCATAAAAAGCTGAGGGAAAAAGGAACCCCAATGGGGTTGAGGGACCTCTTCATTGGCGCCGTTTGTTTAGCTAACGATCTGCCCCTGGTAACCTTAGACAATGATTTTGAAGCCTTAGAGGATTTTGGGCTTAGGGTTCAGGTCATTTAATCATTTATCTTCTTCTCAGCAGGATCCCCATGAAAACTCCAATTAGAACCCCCGCCACGAGCGGTACTACTAGGTCATTTAGGTTCTCCCTTTCTCTTTCCTTGGAGAGGGGTACCGGTTTGTTTTCCTCCCAAACCCTCCCGTACAAGCTTAATGCAATCAGCGCGTAGGGTTCTCCATCGAAGCTCATGGACTCTTTTGGAGTAGCCAGTTCAAGGAACCTCAACGCGTCGTTTATATTTCCTCCCTTCTCACCGGCAAGGTGAAGCCATATCAGCGCTATCGCAGTCGAGTAAACGTCGTGGTTCCAGGAGCCGTCGAGGTTTGGGGATTCGATCACGGCGTAGTTTCTTCCGTCGCTGAACTGGAAAACGCCTCTTTCGGTGTATCCAGTTCCGACGAAGAGTATGTAGTTCCTCGGAAGCTCTGAATAGAGCCTCATTCCTCCCTTAAAAAAGCCCGACTCTCCGGGAAGAAGTGGCTCTCTGGAAATAACAGCAAACCTGCTCCCCCAGTCTGAAATGCCCAGACCGAGTTTAATACTGGTGTTCTTTCCGAGTCCTTTCCAGGTTTTGACGGTCTCCCAGCCGTTTGCGGTGTACGTTCTCTCCTCCACGGTGTAGTTGGTAACTCCCTTAAAGCTCAGTCTCAGCGTCGCGTTCCCGACGTACTGCGTTTCTTTAAGCAGGGAAGAGATGAAATCAAGCGTTTTTCTTGGGACGGTCATGTTTTCCTCCCTCAGGAAGAGCAGGGGTAGAGCCACGCTCTCGTAAGGTGCCCTCATGTCGCGGTAGGGCATTGGAAAGATGAAGCCCGTGAAGAAGTTGTCGGCGTAGGGTTCCACAAGCCTCTCCGGTGTTAGCCTCTCCCTCAGCCACTCCCATTCCCTCGATACGTTGTGGCCGACCCGTGAGAGGGCTGCAACCGCGTAGGCCGTCGCGACGAGACTGGGAGACTCGTTTAACCTGTGTAGTCCAGTCTTATCCCAGTAGAGATAAACCTTACTCGTCCAGTGGTTTTCACTCTCGTTCTTCAGGAGAAACCGGGTCGCTTTCTCTATTTCCTTTGAGTCTGGGCTTTCTCCAGCCTCAAGGAGCGCTAGAATCGCCAGCCCGGTTCCTGCGGCTTTTGAGAGCTCCCAGTAGAACCACTCCGAATCAGGTTCGATATAGTCGTCGGTTATTATTGCCGGAAACGAGCCGTCCTTCCCCTGCCTCGACTCGATCTCCCGGATCAGCGCTTGAAAGTCACTCGAGTTTCGTGGGTAGCCGCTCCGGGCGAGGGCTATGACCTTCAGGCAGGTGAGGTAAAAGCTCTCATTATCCTTAAAGGTGCTCCACGCGGAGATGCTTTCCGTGCTATCCCAGGGGTAGGAAAGGGTTCTAAGTTGATATTTATCTATGTAGTATTTTGCCTCTCCTCTATTGATTAATACATTGCCCCCAAGAACTGGGGGTAAGATAGCTGAGATAACAAAAAAGATGAGAAATAAGGTGATTAATTTTCGAGTCATACCCTTTTGATCCCTCCAAAGTTGTTCTTTAAAGACTGGTATTCCCAGAAAACAACTCCATCAAAATACTCAAGAGCATCATACACGACTTGTTGTAGTTCGCTATAATATCTATAAGTCCCGGGATATGTTGAAAGCAGTATGAAAAGCTCTTTCTTGGTTCCGTTTGTTGAATATCCATTGTAGCTGTCGTTCTTTGTTGCTAGGTTATACATCCACCATGTGTAGTCCTCTCTGGGAATATAATATAACATCATTGCACTGAATCCTAATGGTGCTGTGAGGCCTTTCTTATCATCATACGCTTGGCCGACATTCCATGCTTGGCAACACGTTGTTTGAGATGAATTTCTTGGCGGATGCATAACTGCACCGAACTCAGAACTGTTCATGCCTGTATTAGTGGAGAGATAATTAGCTATTCTAAATGTTGCTTGAGTTACGTTGTAGATGTGGTTTTGCCAAGTAGAAGTGCTGCAGTTCGGACAGTAAGCATCACCTTGGGGATATCTAATGTGATCAAATAGAATCCTTCCGCGTTCCCAAGACAGCCTGTTGATGTAGTTTGAAAGATTATCGAGCAGAGATTTATATCTCCCATCAAAATTTATTCCGTTTTTGTAGATTAAATACGGGTCAATCCATCCCCCTACATTCCCCCCAGTAGTACATGCGGGGGCAGTATAGGATCCGTAATATTGGCCAAATGCATCAACAATGAATCCTGTATTCATAACATAATCTTCAAACGCTGAAAAATATTCTTGGAATCTATCTTTTTCATCAAATCCAGAATTGTAACTTAAAAACACTCCATCAACATCCCAGCTTAAAACAGTGTTTCTGACCATTACGGGGTCTTCCGTCTGGTATTTCTTTTGCGGAGTTTCGATTATTATGTATACTTTTTTAGAACTCGGTATGGATATCACAACAACCACCACTGTTATTCTGCTTGTTAACTTTATAAATTTTTCTATTTTCCGTTCTTATTGAGTAGTATCTCATATCCACCCGACGGGCTCGACCTCTATCGCCGCAACGCCGTATTTTCTCTCCTTCTCTTCGGAGTAGAACCTTCGATAAACCTTTATCCCTTCTTCGATGCTCTCCACACCCGGCAAAATGTTCTCAAGCCCCTCCCTCTCAAGCATCTCCCTGAAAGATGAGTAAACTCGCACGTCCTTGACAACGCACATCAGCCTGTTCTCGAAGATTATCGTGTCTCCGGGCCTTATTCTCTGCCTCTTCTCGTCGTAGAGCCTGCCCTCGACCTTCTTCCTGCCCTCGGCTATCGCCTTCAGATACTCCTCCTGAAGGCCCATCCTCCACGTCGCCATGGAACCACCTACACAAGATACCTCAGCAGCATCGGGGATATCTTCAGGAGCTTCGCGAGAAGTCTGGGACTTCTTATTATTGCCTTCACGGTCTTGGCATGGTCATCGAAGTCTGCTGTTCTCTCTATCAGCTCAACAGCCTCACTGCTTCCGAGAACCTCGAATATCCTCTCAATATGCTCCTGATCAAGTCCTGTGAAGATTTTTCTGACCCGCATTCCAAAGGAAATCTGCCTTCTGATGTCCCTGCAGAGGTTCTCGTAATCCGCAGGCCTGCCGTTGATGAGGGAGTATGCCAGAGCATGTGCGCAGAACATTCCGTAGGCTATTCCTCCCGCTGTGGTGGGCTTGATCTGGAGCGCCGCATCCCCTACTATTGCAATGTTGTTTTTGATCCACGGTTTTCTAACCCCCAGTCCTACATTCCCGGCTTTGAACTCCACTATGCTCCCGGCCTTCAGCATCCTCATCTTCAGAAATCTGAAGAGGGAGTCAAGGCTTCCAAACGTCCCAACCCGTGCGAGGCTTTCATTTACGGGCGCCACCCAGAAGAAAAAGTCCCTGTTGAGCTCCTTATTCACCCAGACCTCAACAAAGTCGGGTCTCTCAAACTCCCCGACAATCTCAACCTCGTAGCCGCTCAGAAATTCAGCCTTTGTCTTCGCGCCCATTTCCTGCGCAACCCTGCTCCTGACGCCGTCTGCGCCCACATAAAACTGTGCCTCAATCTCAAACTGCTGGTTGAACCTCTGGAGAACCGCTTTGCCGTTTCTGAAGCCCATGAACCTCGTCCCCATAAAATATTCAGCCCCTTTTTTGACGGCTCTCTCGGCAAGCCTCTTTTCAAGCGCTTTTCTGTCCACGAGATAGGCCTGTGGCGAGTTCCTTTTAATCTCAAAGCTCTGAATCTTCGAGTAGAAGACCGCTCCGCGGAGCCTGTTGAGAACTGCAACTTTTGGAAGCTTCAGGGCCTCGTAGCTCTCCGCCCCTATAATCCCCGTGCAGGCCTTTTCGCCGAATGAGACTCTGGCCTCAACCACGACCACCTCAAACTCTCTCGCCAGAAGGTTTGCCAGATAGTTTCCGACAGGTCCACCGCCTATAATCGCAATGTCGTACTTCATCCTCTCTCCCCAAAATCTATTCCTTTTAAACCCTATAAAGTTTAGGTTTAACAGCGGTGGTGCTCATATTAAGACATCAATTCCTGCTTTGCTGGAGCCCGGATAACCTTTTTAAGAAGTGCCTCAGATGTGTGAGTGATAAGAGGTGGTGCCTATTCTAATCCTTGGTGTTGATGTAATCGGGGAAAATCCGAAGAGGTTTGCAGTTGTGAGCTGGATGAACGGGAGGGTGGAGAAGAAGGGTGAGTTTACCCTCTACCGCTTAATCCGATTTATACGGGCTAAGAGACCCGATATCATCGCCATGGACAACGTGCATGAGCTCGGCGATGAACTGAAGAAGTTTATAAGGGCACTGCCGCAGGGAACGAAGCTCGTTCAGGTAACGGGAAGGCCGGGGGAGCAGAGGCCTCTCTGGACCCTTGCAAGGGAGAACGGGATCAGAATAACCGATAAATTTGACCCCCATGAAGAGGCGAAGGTGTGTGCCCTCCTTGCCAGCAAGGGAATTGGCTATGAGGTTCTGGCTTTCGAGGACGAGGTCGTCATAAAGGTATCACGCGGGAGGAGTCAGGGGAAAGGCGGCTGGAGTCAGGATCGCTACAGAAGAAGGGTCCACAACCTGATTCAAAATAAGGTGAGGGAGATTGAGGATAAGCTGAGAAAAGCGGAGATTCCCTTTGATCTGGAGGTTGAGGAGAGGGACTACGGCCTTGCCAGAGGGGAATTCAAGGTCTATGCATCCAGAGAGGAGCTTGCAGGTCTGATAAGGCCTGCCCATGGAGGGGATGTGGAGATCAGGATTTATCCTGTGGAGAGGAGGAGTCTTGAATTTGCCCCCCTGAAGAGCGAAAAGGCGATAGGGGAGAGAAAGAGCATAATCGTTGGGATTGATCCGGGAATAACTGTTGGCATAGCCGCCATAGATTTGAACGGCAGCCTTCTGGCCATTTACAGCGAGAGGAACATGGCGGTGAGCCAGATTTTCAGGTTTATCAGCGACATAGGGCATCCCATAATAATTGCAACTGATGTGAGCCCTGCCCCGGGGCTGGTGGAGAAGCTTGCCCGCTCTTTCAAAGCCCAGCTTTTTGTCCCGCGCGAGAGCCTTCGGGTTGATGAGAAAAACGAACTCCTGAGGAATCTTGGCATAGCGGTTGATGACGACCACCAGCGCGATGCTCTGGCAGCTGCATACAAAGCTTACCTGAGGCTGAAGCCGAAGCTGGAGCATGTGGAGGCGAAGCTCAGGGAGCTGGGCCTTTCGAGGAGGGGGGAAGAGGTAAAGGCGCTTGTAATTCAGGGCTACAACCTCGGTGAGGCCATAACGAAGGTGACGGCACGCGAGAGGCCGAAGGAGGAGGAAAAGCCCGCTCCCGAGAAAAGCATAGATGTGGCGCCGTATCTGAAGAGAATCCGCGAGCTGGAGAGGAGTGTGGAGAGCCTTGAGCGTGAGAACAGGGAGCTGAAGGAGATTATTAAGGAGCAGAGGAGGATTATAGGCCGCCTTGAGAGGCGTTTGATTGACTATGATGATGAAATCAGGGCGAGGGTTATGAAGGAGAGGGAGCTTGAGGCAAAGATAAAGCGCATAGAGCTTCTGGAGAAGGAGCTGAAGGAGGCCAAGGCGATAATCGAAAAGCTGAACAGAGACCTTGTCCTTGCGAAAAGAATGCACCTGCTTGAGCTTAAAGGTTCTGCCCTTCCTGTGAAGGTTCTGGAAACCCTCAGCTGGCGTGAGATAGAGAGGGCGGAGAAAGAGACGGGGATAAAGAAGGATGATGTTCTCTTTGTCCTGAATCCTGCGGGGGCGGGGAGAAGCATAGCTGAATACCTCGTTGAGAAGGGTGTAAGGGCCATCGTGAGCGGGAAGGTTCTCCCGAACGACGCCTTCAAGGTTTTCAGGGAAGCCCATCTGCCAGTGTTCTACACGGACGAGCTCGATGTTAGGCGCGTTGATGATTTTGCAATTGTCGACAGGGAGGAGCTGGAAAAGGCCATCGCAGAAAAGCTCGCCCGCTGGGCGGAGGAAGATAAGGAGAAGGAGCTCCAGAAGTTTCTTCGTGTTGTCGAGGAGTACAGAATCGAGCGTGTTAAGGAGCTCATAAGGAAAGCCGAGGAAGAAGCCGATACTAAGCACTGAGAGCTCTGTTTTTGCATCTCCGATTCTCCGCATAGTAACCATGCTGGACATAATTGTTAAAATTTAAAAAGTTTTGAAACTATCATAGCAGTGGAACACTACTTTGTGGATACTGGAGGTAGCCTGAGCATGAAACCCCTAACAAAAAGGGACTGGGAGCTGATACGCTTACTCAGAGAAGATGGGCGGCTGAGTGATGCTGAACTTGCGAGGGAGTTAGGATTGTCAAAATCTGCTGTAAGATGGCGGCGTATGAATCTCCAGAGGGAGGGTTATTTAAAGGTTGCCGCATTTCTTAGATTTGAGAAATTGGGTTACCCATATGCATACATTCTTCTTAAACTTAGAGCAGAGGTGTCAAGAAGGGATTTGCTTTCCTTTGAGAAGGAACTGCTTGATAATAAATATGTTTTTGACCTGAAAGAAATCATGGGGAACTACAATCTGCTGATCGGAGTATTCTCTGAGGGCCTTGATGAGCTTTACAGAGAGATTAACAATATTCTGATGGGAAGGAGCTACATCCAGGATTACATAATCCTGAGTGGTGTCAAAACCTTAAAATCGGAGGGTATATCTTTTCCAGATGCATTAATAAAGTAAAAAATAAACTTAAGAGGGCTCACTCTTTTGCCAGCGCTTCTTTTTTCCGCCTTATTTTTGCCAACTCCCCTTCTCTTATGAGTGCCTGTGCTATTAGTGCGATAACGATAACCACACCATCAACAACTTTTATCCAGAATCCTGAAACTCCAATTGCCAGAATGCCTGTTTCTATTAAGTCTAACATGAGTCCGCCCATGAATGTTCCAAAGATTGTTCCTACCCCTCCAGTCAGGGGAGTGCCCCCGATAACAACAGCGGCTATGGATTTCAGCATATAAATGTCCCCAAGTGCAGGCCATACTGTGCCCAATGAGAGCGCTACTAAAAATCCTGCAAACGCTGCTATCATGCCTTCTAGGGAGAAAATATACAGCAGGGTTCTCTCAGTGTTTATTCCTACCATTTTTGCAGCAAGTCTGTTGTCTCCGATATAATACACGTATGCTCCAAACTTGTGTCTGTTAAGGATTAACCAGAAAACAATGGTTATTAGAACTGTCCAGATGAATTGGGATGGAATTCCCAAAAAGGTTCCAACAAAAATTTTCTGGACATATGTGTTCTCTATTTTATGGAGACTCATTCCATATCCTCCAGTAACCACAAGAACTATTCCTCTCCAGAAAAACATTGTACCAATAGTTCCAATTAAAGAGGGCACCTTGAGTTTAGCTATCAGTATTCCATTAAAGGCCCCTGCAATTAGGCCCACAACCAGCAGGGCTATAACTCCGAGTAAAGCTGACCCCGTGTCCTGCCAGATATATGCAAACGTCATGGCCCCCACAGCCATTATTGAGGAGAAAGATAGATCAACTTCTGTGGCTATTATTATGTAAGTCAGACCAAGTGCAGGGAGTATTGTAAACGGGGTTACTGACAATAACGCTGTATAAGTGTATGGATTTGAAAAGGCATAGGGATTTACGATATAAAATATAAGCCATAATGTGAGGAATATTCCAAATATGGCGACTTGGAGTTTATGTCTTTCAATAAAGCTCTTAATATTTTTCATTTTATTTCCACCTCCTTGGAATCGGGTTTCTCGGCTAGGTTTATTTTGGAATATTCAGGAGGTATCTTTCCTGTTTCCGCTATTGACAGCATTATGTGAGATAAATCCTCAAGATTGAGGTCCTTCTTCCAGAACTCTCCAACAACCATCCCCTTATTTAAAATAACGAATCTATCAACAACGGGATAAACGTGATATATGTTATGACTAATCATAATTCCGGATTTTCCCCTCTCTTTCAGCTGTTTTACATACTCCAAAACTTTCTGAACTTCTTTAAGGGAGAGTGCATTGGTGGGCTCGTCTAATATAACCACATCTGCATCAAACACCAGAGCCCTTGAAATCTGAACTCCCTGCTGATATCCTCCGGAGAGATAGTTTGCTGGGGTATCTACGGATTCTATCCTTGATATGAGGCCAAGCTCCTGAAGTGCCTTCTCAGAGCGTTTTTTCATTTCGTCTATTTTAAGAAATCCAAATCTACCTGTTAGCTCTCTCGCCATGAAGATGTTTCTCCACACTGAATGATGGGGGCATAATGTTCTCTCCTGATGAATCAGAACAATTCCCAGTTCATATGCTTTTTTGGGTGTTAACTCTGGATACAGCTTTCCTTTAATGTATAACTCTCCTCGGTCTGGTTTGTGTATTCCAAATAGTATCTTCATTAATGTGGATTTTCCCGCCCCATTATCTCCCACGACACCCACAATCTCTTTTTTCCTTAACTTAAAAGTGACATTGTTGAGCGCCACTATATTTCCGAATCTTTTGACGATATTCTTGGCATAGATTACATAAGATTCCTCAACCATAATGTTTCCCTCCAGATTTGTTCGTAGGAAATCAAAAGGGATAAGATTAAAAATCAAAAACTAATCAACGGTAACCTTCTTGAACGAGCTTGGCTATGGTTCCAACATTGCTTTTATCCACTATTGATCCACCGGTGTCAATGTAAAGTCCTGCAAATTTGTAATCTTTGCTTAGAACTAAGTTCAGAACTGTTAGGAATCCCTGGAGGTAAGGCTGCTGATCAATAACCATCTGAACATATCCATCCTCTATTCCCTTAACGGATCCGGGAGTCAGGTCAAATCCTATTACAAGTATCTCACCGGGCTTCTTGCCAGCTGCTTTCATATAGTTTTCAGCTGTGGCTGTGGTTCCTCCACCATCAAATGCAATTAATGCCACATCGGGGTGCTTGGAGAGGTATCCTGTGACATATTGTATGCCTTCTGACGGATCCCCATATACTGCTGGCGGATGAGAAACTTCATCGACTATCAGGCCAGCTTTCTTGAATGCATCCTCCATCCCACGGGCCCTCAGTGCTCTGGCCGGTTGCTCCCAGCTTCCGGAGAATATGGCAACCCTGGCTCCCGGTTTTAATCTGTCCTTGTATTTTTCAAGGGCTGCAGAAGCTAAGGTGTATCCTGCCTGATATACATTTTGTCCAACATAACCGGTGAACCAATATTTCTCCCTGAGTTTTGGTATATCTACATTTGCCAGGGTTACAAATATACCCTTCTTTGCAGCCTCAGCAAAGAGCGGAGCAAGAGCGTCATAGCCCGGATGTCCCATTACAACAATGCCGTCTCCTGGATGGGCCATAGATATGGCTTTCTTGAATTCCTGAACCATCTTGTCTGGATCCCATTTTGTATGCACATAAATCAGTTTGACTCCTAGTAGTGCCGCGGCATCCTTTGCGCCTTTATACAGTCTAGCATCGAAAGGATCCCCTGCAGCACCTCCAATCCAATAAACAGTCATGCCTTCTCCGGGCTTTTTAAGAGCAGGTGCTGAGGAAGTGGAAGTTTGGGAGGCTGTGCTTGTGCTCTTGGATGTTGTTGTGCATCCAGCAGAAAAAACTACTAAAACAGCCAAAAAAATCACACCCACAATTTCAAAAAATTTTCTGCGCGGGATTTCCATGAGGTCCCACCTCCAAAGTGATGGCTGGTATTCTCTATTTGGTTTGGAATTTATATGTTTTACTTGCATAATGTGAAGTTATTGGGGGGTTAAATTTGCTCAATGTGCAAAATAAATATTTAAATAGGGGATTTCATAGAGTTGTGTAAATGTTACCAGCCAGTGATGGAGGTGCTAACATGGCCATCGAAAGAATTTGGGATACTCCCCTTTTACTGCAGCCTTTAAAAATGGAAAGCGCACTCGAAAGATGGCTGTCAGATGAAACTCCAATTGCAAAACAGACCTGGGTTTTTGGTCCCAAAAAACCCCGGGATCAGCTAAGAAATGAAGAACTGCCCCCGAGGGATGTGCATATTGAAAAACTGGCCGAAGAGGGAATTGTAGAGGTGCTGCCTCAGATAAGAATAAAGAAAAAGGAGGATGTGGATAATATTCCCGAGGATTCTGATCTTCTGGTAATTGGTGATATGGAGGACTGGATGGCTTCGGAGGAGATACTTGATGCATTGGCCCGTTTAGGAAAACCCATAATGCCCCAGTGGGATTCTTGGGGATACTCTATTCATGGCAGACTTTCAAAATTCAGGCTTGACAAATATTCAAATGTTAAACATATTATACCCATGGGAGCAGATGATGTTTTAAATACTCTTTCGGCGATAAGAGCGGCTAAGGCCCTTCGCACATTGAAGGTTTTGTACATTGGAAAGTATCCACCGAGAAGCGTGGCAGTCCCCAAGGAGGTTACACTTGAATATATCCACAATAATGTTGGCCCAGAGGTTAAAATTGTTGAGATGGATGAATACTTAGATACAATCTGGAAGATTGATGATGAGAAAGCCGAGAAAGTTGCAAATGAATGGAAGAAGCGGTTTAAGCCAGAAAATAACATGAGGAATGACCTCAACGAAGTTGCCAAAATATATCTAGCACTCAGGAAATTGCTGGAAAAATATAAAGCAAATTCTTTAACTGTAGAATGTCCTGCAATACCCGCAATAGAATATGTGCCATGTGTGGCCTTTTCCCTCCTTATAGATGATGGAATACCCAGCGGGTGCGAGGGGGATTTGCCTGCACTGTTTACAATGACTGCGCTGATGGCGATTTCAGGAAAAGCTGCATTGATGGGCAACTTGAATGAAAATGTAACCCACTGGGACATTGAAAATGGCATTATAACCATAAACCACGATGTGATGCCTCCTTCATACGCATGCCCTCTATGCAAGATTAAGATAAAAGATTATCATGGAACAAAAATGGGAGCAACACTGTACTCTGAGCTTGTGGAGGGTGCTCCCGTAACTCTAGCAGGTATACACTGGAATATGAACAAGATGTGGGCAACCGAGGGAGAAATTGCCTGGACTATGGATACAGTTCACTGCCGCTTGGACATAGGAGTTAAAGTAAATGATTCCAAGACAATCAGCAAAATTGGATTTGGCCATCACATAGTTTTGGCTTACGGCAGGTATATGCAGGCTCTAAGGAGGTTTGCTGATTTAATGGGATTTGAGTTTATTGAAGTTTAGTGCTTGAATCTCAATTTAATTTTGAAACTCGAGAAATCAGAGGGGGTGGAAGTGTGAGGGTTCTTGTGACTGGTGGTGCTGGTTTTATTGGTTCGCATCTTGTTGATGCTCTGATGGAGGAGGGGCATGAGGTTAGGGTTGTTGATGATTTGAGTGCCGGGAGTTTGAAGAATATTGAAAGATGGTTGAATGATGAGAATTTTGAGTTCATAAAGGGTGATTTAAGGGATAGGGAAGTCTGCAGCAGAGCTGTTGAGGGCGTGGAGGCTGTTTTCCACCTAGCGGCCAACCCGGAGGTTAGAATCGGAGCCCAGAGTCCGGGCCTGCTTTATGAAACCAACGTGCTCATCACGTATAATCTGCTCGAAGCGCTCAGAAGCTCGGGCGTGGAGTATTTTGTCTTCACTTCATCATCCACGGTTTATGGTGATGCTAAAGTTATTCCAACTCCTGAGAGCGCGTGGCTTGAGCCGATAAGCGTTTATGGGGGAGCCAAGCTTGCCGCCGAGGCTTTGATTTCGGGTTATGCTCACACGTTTGATTTTAAGGCTCTGGTTTTCAGGCTGGCCAACATCATAGGCGAGCGGTCGAACCACGGTGTGATTTACGATTTTATCAACAAGCTCAGAAAGAATCCGGGTGAGCTGGAGATACTCGGGGATGGAACTCAGAGGAAGAGCTACCTTCATGTTAGTGATACTGTGGAGGGCATGTTGTATCTTTTTGAGTGCTTTGTGAGGGAGGAGGAGGTTTTTGATGTTTATAATCTTGGTAGTGATGACTGGATTACCGTGAGGGAGATTGCTGAGATTGTGAGTGAGGAGATGGGGCTTAATCCTGTTTTCAAGTTTACGGGTGGTGTTGATGGGGGCCGCGGCTGGAAGGGGGATGTGAAGCTCATGCTTCTCAGCATTGAGAAGGCTAAAAGCAAGGGATGGAAGCCGAGGCTCAACAGCTACGAAGCCGTAAGAAAAACAGTCAAAGAGCTTTTGGGGTGGTCTAATGAGAGAGCTTAGATACAACCCCCTGCTCGGGCAATGGGTGATGGTCTCTGCGGTTAGAAAAAAGAGGCCCTGGAGACCAGACAATTTCTGTCCTTTCTGTCCGGGAACAGATGAAACCGGTTATGGATGGGATGTACTGGTATTGCCCAATAAGTATCCTGTTTTGGATTTCTCTTCGGATAGACCAGAAGGGGAGAAATTCTATAAGAAAGCCAGAGCCCAGGGGGAGTGTGGTGTTATTGTTGAGACTCCAGAGCATAATGTAAGAGATTTGGAAGAGCTTTCCCTTGAGCAGATGGTTAAGGTAATGCATGCATGGATTTCCATAACTGAAAAGTTTTCCAGGGATAAGAGGGTTGCATACCTGATGATATTCAGAAACAAGGGAAAAGAGATAGGGGTTAGCTTGACGCATCCTCATGGACAGTTCTACGCATTGCCTTTTGTCCCCCTTAAAATCCGCCTAAAACTCAAAAATGCAAGGGATTACTATAAAAAAACGGGAGAATGTATTTTCTGTCGCATTTTGAAAGAAGAACTCGACGAAAAAAGAAGAATTGTCTATGAAAATCAGGACTTTGTACTCTTCATGCCCTTCTTTGCAAACTGGCCCTTCGAGCTTCATGTTTATCCAAAGAGACATGTTCAATTCCTAACCGATCTAACCGAAAATGAAATAGAGAATCTGGCAGATGTAATCAGAGTTTCAACAGCCACCCTTAATACACTATTTGACAGGCAGATGCCCTATGTAATGGGAGTGTTCCAGGCTCCTTTTCATGGGGGGATGGATTTCTATCATCTTCATATTGAGTTTTACCCTCTGCTGAGGGATGCTGAGAAAATTAAATATGCTGCGGGTATAGAAATGACAACAGGAGAATTTACATATGATGGATTTCCTGAGGAAAATGCGGATAGGCTCAAAATGGCATGCCGAAAATCCAAGATTAAAAAGAGGGGCAAATGCTGGTGATCAGGATGAAATATGTTGTGTTATCCCCTGGAAGAATAAACCTGATAGGGGAGCACACGGACTATAGTGGTGGATATGCCATGCCCATGGCAATAAATCTGTATACACGATTGGAGGCAAGCAAATTTGAAATTGTGGAATTGTTCTCCGAGCATTTTATGGAACATATGAGCTTTGACCCCCAAAAACAGCTTATTAAGACAGGAAGATGGATAGATTATGTTATGGGAGTGTATAAAGTTGTACACGATGAAGGGATGGATGCAGGGGGCATGAAAGGGACGATTTCTGGAAACCTCCCTGTAGGATCAGGATTGAGTTCTTCGGCGAGTTTGGAGCTTGCAATTTTGGAATTTCTTAATAGGGCATATTCTCTTGGAATTCCCAAACTTAAAAAGGCAGTTCTTGCTAAAAAAGCAGAAAATGAGTTTGTTGGGGTTCCCTGCGGGATTCTTGACCAGTTTGCAATAGTTTTTGGAAAGGAAGATCATGCAATATTCATGGATACGGAAACGCTGGAATATGAATATGTCCCAATACCTGAGGATATTGGAATAATTGTTTTTCATAGCGGAATTAGAAGGAGCCTATCGGCTTCTGAATATTCAAAAAGACGGAAGCTCGTAGAAGAGAGCCTTGCTATGCTTGGGAAAACCTCATCCAAGTATATAAATGAAGGAGATATAAAAAAACTGCCAACTGAAATTCATAAAAAGCGCATGGGATATGTGATAAGGGAGAATCAGCGCGTTCTAGCAGCGAGAGATGCTCTCAAAGAGGGAGATGTTGAGCTATTTGGCAAAATCTTAACTGAGGCGCACTGGGATCTTGCAAAGGAATATGAAGTTAGCTGTGGGGAGCTGGATTTTCTTGTGAGAACAGCTGGCGAATTGGGAGCCTATGGGGCTAGATTAACAGGAGCTGGATTTGGGGGGGCGGTGATTATCATTGCTAACAAAGAGAAAGTTGGTGAGATAAGCAGGGAATTATTCATGAGGTATAGGAAAGTCTTCAGGTGGGAACCTGAGTATTACTTTGTTAAAGCGAGTGATGGTGTGGGTCTATTTGGAGGAGCAGGACATGATTGAAATCCCCCTCTCCCCAGATAGCCGATGGAAAGTTCTGTTTAAAAATGAGAAATGGCAGTGTGGGTTATACCGACCGGAATTTACATCTATAACCGAGATAAAGTTTCTTGAAAAACACAGCTGTCCAGAGCTCTTTTTTCTCATAAGGGGTAGCATATGTCTGGTCTTAAGCAAGGATGGAAGAGAAGTTGAGCGGAAAGCATTGCAAAAGAATAAGCTCTATATAATAGTAGAGTGGCATAATGCGTATAGACCGGAGGGAAAGGAAGGGATTGCACTTGTAGTTGAATGTTCGGATGTTAAAACAGAGTATGCAAAAATTGGTGGGGAATTGAAGATTTGAACTTCAAACTGTTTCTAAGACGTTCCTAAGTGTTTTCAAATACTCTCCCGTCTCTTCGGCGCCCTTCTCGGTTATCTCCGCCGCCGTTCTCGGCCTATCTGCAAAAACTTTCTTTATTTTAATATAGCCCGCTCTCTCCAGAGCCTTCAGATGGGAGTCGAGATTGCCCGGCGTTATCTCAAGCACATCAAGAATATCTTTAAAGAGCACCCGTCCTCTCGGCAAAAGGTAGAGCATTATAGCCAGCCTTACTGGATTACCAAGGACGTGATTTTTTGTGAGCTCTCTGAGATTCTCCATGAAATCACCTTTCAATGGCTCTGAAGGCCGAATAGAGATAGAGGAGTATTGTGAGGCCGAAACCTGCCGCCACGATGAAGCCTGCCCAGACCATTACCCCGCTCTCCATGTTCCATGCCATAGGGATAGCGAGGAACGGGAGCAGGAACGCCGGGATCATCTCAACTTCCCTACCGCGGCTCTGAAGAAGCCACTCACCGAGGATTGAGATTCCTATGAAGCTCAGAAAACCCACTCCAAGTCTCGCATCGGTGTTAACTCCGATAGATGTCATCGAGGGGATGACGATCCATCCGATCACGCTTCCAATAATCCAGGGGATAGCTATCAGGAGGGCGGTTCCCTTTCCGGCCCTTTTTGATTCTGGATGAAACGCTATGTAGAGTCTTTCCAGCCTGTTCCAGATTTTAATTGTGAGGGGTATCCCTATCATTATGGCGGCACCCCAGTAGAGAGCCGATGCCACTCCCATCATATTCCTTATTCCCTCCAGCACGTAGTAGAGTGACATCACCGAGAGCCAGAAAGCGAAGTTCATCGCTCCGTAGACCTTCCCAGCAGCTATTAGTTTCCCCTTAACTTTTTCCAGTACTTCCCTAAGTTCCTTGACCTCTTCCATATTCTCACCCCAATATTACCTCGCTCTCCTTTTATTTATAATGTGGAGTTTCTCTGGATTTCAGAATGCCTCATGAAACGTTCATCTAACCCTAAACGTCAGTCCCTGCTCCTTCGCCTTCTTCTCGACCTGAAGCCTGAACTGGCAGGCCTTGCATATCTCCCCTGTCGTCGGCTGACCGCAGATTTTGCAGCGGTTCAGCTCGCTCGTTTTCTTTGTGTATGTCTTCGCGATGAGCGGGAACAGCTTATCGTAGCTCCTCAGAATCTGGTATTTCGTTCCAGGATGCCTCTCCTCCATCTCGTTGAGCCAGTCCCTTATCTCCGCCCTGAAGGCCTCCACCGCGTAGGGACATTCGCTCAGGTCAACCTCTATGCTGTTCAGAACCGCGTAGAGAACTATCTCCTTCTCAGGGATTTCTCTCAGCGGCTTTATCCTCGGAACCAGCTCCGGGTGTATCTCCTCGTAATAAGGCCCTGTCCTTCCGAGTCTTGGAATGTCTCCCCTCAGAATGTTCATCAGGAACATCTGAACCTCGTCGTCAAGGTTGTGGCCGACTGCTAACTTGTCCGCCCCCACGTCTTTTGCCGCGTAGTTCAAAAGCCAGCGCCTCCCGACGCCGCAGTAGGAGCACGCCCCAACGCGCTCCCCCCTCTCGAAGCTCCCCATTATTTCAACCGTTTCGTCAAGGGTGAAGCCGATGTATTCTTTGAAGGAATAAATCCGGTGCTCTACCCCCAGCTTCTCCGCGTTTTTCTTTGCAATTTCAACACTCGGCGGACGGTAGCCCGCTATACCCTCGTCTATGGTTACGGCAACGAGTTCGAAGGGAAACTTCTCCCTGAGCTTTGCAAGGAGGTGCATGAGAACGACGCTGTCCTTTCCGCCGCTCACGCCGACGGCTATCCTCTCGCCCTTCTCTATGAGGTGATATCTCTTTACCGTCTCCTTGAACTTTCTCTCAACGAGCTCATTGAAGTGCTTCCTGCAGTAGTATCTCCCTGTATAGCGCGCGTGGTAGACCGCTAATCTGTTGCATTTTGAACACTTCATTTTTCTCCCCTTCTTGAAATCCAGCACATCTTTAAAAATCTCACCCCTTTTGAGGAAAAACTTAATTACACCTTTTACTAAATATATGTAAGGAAATTTGGAGGTGTTGTCATGGAACTTTTGAGCACTGGGATTGAACGGCTTGACTCTGCCATCGGCGGGGGTTTTATTGAGGACAGCATCTTCCTTGTAATTTATGATACATATTCTTATGGATGGGCTCTCGGTGTGAAAATTCTGGAAAACCGGATTAAAGAGGGTGACTTTGGAATTATAATAAACAACTCAATGCCCGTTACTCCCCTATCAATGGAGCTTAAAGGCATTGATTTTGACCTCTACAGTTATGGAGAAAAGGGGGATTTAGGTATAATTGAGGTGTTCGGATCATTTTATGGAATAGACTATGATATACCCTATGTGTATACAACCCGGGGAGTAGATATCTCAACATACCTACCCAAGTTCACAGAACTGTACAGAAAAATGCTAAAAAAGATCGGAAACGACAGGAGGGTCACGGGGGTGAATGTAACCCTCGAAGGACTGGCTTTTTTACTCGGTGAAAAGAACATGATAAAGATTCTCCAAAGAAACCTTGCGGAGAAAGAAAAGGCCCGTTTAACTGAAAACAGGAAGAGGCCTCTAAATATATTTCTCCTGAACAGGGACAGGGTTTCAAAGGAATTCGTTTCATGGATAAGCCTCTACAGTCAATACATTGTAGAGTTCAGGTCAACTCTTTCCGCTTCTGAAGAGATGTTTGTCCGGAAGTCCCCCCTGCCTGATTTTGAGCCCCGTAGGTATGAGTTTAGAATTAAAAGGGGAAAAATAATGATCAGGCAGTTATCCCAGGAGGTTTCTGAAGGCCGGAAGCAGATTTAGGGCCAGCAGGAACAGGGCTATCCCTATCGTGGCATATCTGAGGGGTCTCGCAATCCTCTCGGGCAGATATTCCTTTACGACATCATCGAGCATCTTGCCCCCGTCGAGCGGAACAAGGGGGAAGAGGTTCATCAGGCCTATGCCAATGTTGAGGACGTATATCCAGTAGAGCGTGAAGAAAAGCGGAATAACTGCCCTTTCACCGCCGATTCTGGATTTTACGCTCTGGGCTGGGTAGATGCCGATGTAGCCTTTGCCCGGCCGGTCTGGATGCTCTTTCAGCCGTATCTTTACGTTGAGCTCCCGATTCTCCCTCAGAACCCGGAGTGTTATAATCTGGCCCGGCTTTGTTGTGTTCATGAATTTCATGAAGCTGTCCACCGTGGTTATCTGAGTTCCATCTATCCCGATTATAACATCGCCCTTCTGCAGCACGCCGTCCGCAGGACTTCCGGGAACTACTCCAGCAACCTGAACTCCATTTGGCTGGAGAAGGGGTGCTATGGCGAGATTTATTATGAGCAGGGCAATGAGGGCTGTTACTATGTTTGCCATCGACCCGGCGCCATAAACGCGCAGTCTTTTTCTGAGGGGGGCCCTGCTGATCTCCTCCTCATCGGGCTCAACAAATGCTCCGGGCAGTATCAGGAATAAAACAAGACCAACGGATTTTAGGGGTATGCCATCTGCGCGGGCAACGACGCCGTGGCTCAGCTCATGGACGACCAGAACAACGGCCAGCCCAATAAGCCCATACCATAGGGGAATTGTCACGCCGGGGATAACGAGCTGAACTCCAGCGGCGGTTCCCCCTCTTGTTACGGTTTTCATGGCGGTTTTGAAGAGCATGTAGAAGACAAAGACCATACCGCCGAATCCGAGAACTATGCCCACATCACCGTAAACCCTCCAGAAGCGGCTGTATCTCCGGGCGAGGCTCTCTATGAAGCCGAGAAGCCTTTTGGTTCTCCACATCGCCACAATACCGTCTACCTCAAGTCCCTCCTCTTTTTCTTCGGCTTTTCTGCCGAAAACCAGATACATCAGCGCCCAGAAGCCAGCAATGCCAGCCAGCACTGCAATGAGAGTAATGCTCATTTGATTCACCTAACATTCCATCGGGGAAAGGGTTTAAAAAAGTAATGAAACGGAGGACGTTATATTTTTCCAACCCGCAGGTATATGAAACCGTGCTTTTTGGCTTTTTCTGCATCCACGACGTTCCTGCCATCAACTACAACTCTGCTCCGCACCTCTTCCGCAATTCTCTCCAGATTCAGCTCTTTGAACTCCCTGTGGTCGGCGGTGATAACTATCGCATCCACATCCTTAAAGTCCTCCTTCCACTCAGCACCGAAACGCTCCGCATCCTCAGGAGTGCAGAGAGGATCATAAGCGTAAACGTTCGCACCCCACTCCTTCAGCTCCTCGATTATAGGCTTCGCCGCCGCCTTCATGAATTCTCTCACACCGCCCCTGAAAGTCAGTCCAAGCACGAGAATATTGCTCTCCTTCAGCGGTCTGCCAGCTTCATTCAAGCCTTTAACAGTTAGCTCAACGACATGGTGCGGCATTGAGTCGTTAATTTCCCTTGCCGTCTTTGTGAGTCTCGGATTGGTCTTTTTCGCGAGATTTATCACAAACCACGGGTAAACGGGAATGCAATGACCGCCTACCCCGGCCCCGGGCATGTGCAGGTGGCAGTAGGGCTGTGTATTGGCAGCCTGGAAAACTTCAAGAGCGTCAAGCCCGTGCTCCTCGCACCACATTGCCAGCTCATTGGCGAGGGCGATGTTGACATCCCTATAAATACCCTCGAAAACCTTAACGGCCTCGGCCGCCTTGATGGAGCTCATGGGGATAACGCTCTTCCTGTTAATCAGCTCATAAATGCCGGTAACTGCTTCAAGCGTCTTCTCGTTGTTTGCCCCGACTATCTTCGGATACTGGCCGGTGATATCCCTAATGGCAGTTCCTGTCATTGTTCTTTCTGGAGCGTGAGCGAGGCCGAAATCACCGAGTTTAAGTCCTGACTTCTCGAGGATTGGGATTAGGCTTTCCGTAGTTCCCGGTGGCATGGTGGCTTCGGTAATAACAATGTCCCCCCTCTCAAGTCCCTGGGAGATTTTTTCCGCCACGTCATAAACCGACTCAAGCTTTAGATTGCCGCGCTCATCCGTGAGCGTTGGCACCAGAATAACCATAACATCTGCCTGCTTTGCCGCCCAGACGCCATCAGTGGTGGCTTTTAAGCGCCCGGCTTCGACATTCTTCCTCACCAGCTCATCAAGGCCGGGCTCCTCCTTAACGTGGTTTTCGCCCCTGTTGATGGCCTCGACGACTCTCTCGTTGATGTCCACGCCAATGACGTTGGCACCGTGATCGGCAAAGACGGCCGCAAGGGGAAGGCCCATCTTGCCCATCCCATAAACGGCTATGGTAATCAGCCCCTCAGTGAATGCCCGTTTAACCTCTTCTCTGTTTAATCCAATGAGCTTCATCCTCTCACCTCAAGAACCTTTCCGCTTCTCGCGCTTTCTTGGGCAAGGAGGGCAACCCGAAGGGCATGCAGGCC
>WAPO01000146.1 GCA_015520705.1 Thermococcus sp.
ATATCCGAGCTCTGCAAGCTCCCTGATGTGCTTCCACACTGCAACCCTCGAAACTCTGAGCTTCTCTGCAATAGAATCCCCTGAAACAACCTCCCCCTTTCTGAGGGCACTAAGGATTCCCCTCTTCACCCTGCTGTCCTTTATGATTCCCCTCATATCCACCGGAATCTCGTTAACCAAACTATTTTAAAGATTAACGGAAAGAGCCCGGTGGTGATCAGATGAAGGCCAGGGAGATTGCATACACAGCTCTCTTCATTGCCCTGACCGCGGTTGGTGCATGGATTGAGATTCCCATTGGCCCCGTTCCGGTGACCCTACAGGTTTTAATGGTTCTCTTGGCCGGCCTGCTTCTCGGAGCGCGGCTTGGTTTCATCACCATGTTGCTCTACGTCCTTGCCGGTGTTGTGGGATTCCCGGTGTTCAGCGGCTTTTCCGGCGGACTTGTCCACCTCTACGGCCCGAGCGGTGGTTATATAATTGCTTTCCCTCTGGCAGCGTATATTACCGGCTGGTTTGCCGAACACTGGGAGAATACGAGGGGGTACCTGATCGGCTCGCTTCTGGCGATAGGAGTAATATATCTCCTTGGATGGCTCAGGCTCTCGGCGTTCTTGGCCTGGGATACAAGGAAAGCGTTCATCCTTGGGGTCGCCCCGTTCATAGGCGTGGATGTCCTAAAAGCTCTAATCGCGGTTGGAATAACAGAAAAAGTAAGAAAGGTCATGGAGTACTGAACTCAGCCCTTCATCCCTTCCTCCAGTATTCTCAGAGCCATCCTCTGGTGCAGGGCTGCCTTTCTTATGTCCAGGAAGATGTAAACCCTTCCAAAGTTCTGAACCACCGGCCCGTGCCTTCCGGCGTGCTCATAGTAATGCAGTGCAGTTGCGTTCTCTGTGGCAGCCAGCTTCAGTATCTCATTGTCGATTCCATTGTTTGAGGCGTTGGTATACAAGGCGTTGAATTTTGCCAAGGTTCGCTTGTATTGGAGGTAGTAATAGAAGTTGAAGGACATGAAATCGATCCCCTTTCTGACAGCAGGTGTTGCGGCCGGTCCCTTACCAGAGTACATTAGATTATCCTTTATGACACCCGCATAGAACCTTTTCCAATCTGCCCCTTTCCTTGCAACGCTGTACTCTATGGTAAGTCCGGTGATAAAAATCCTACCACTTCCCAGTGGGTAGATGGCGGTGCTCGGCCTGCTGTAGTCGGGCGTCCCTGACGGGGCCTGGACTGTTACTATCTCCGCGTCCGCTGGCAGGTTGGCGAGGTAGCCGTGGCTTGCGTAGCTGCTGTACAGGGTTGTGTTATTTGCTGTTACGTAGTCGCGGTTTGAATAGCTTCGGACTATCGTGACATTCCTTGGCAGGGTTGTCGTCCAGAGGCCCCCGCTCCATCCCCAGTTGGCGGCGTGTATCTCGAGCGTCCTGCCCGCCCTTACGTAGTCCTCCAGCTTGCCCATCTGGGGGCCAATCTCGTTGTAGAACGTCTGGCTCTGATCACTGGCGATAATTATCATATCATAATTCTTCACAAGCTCGGCGGTGGTTACGTTCTGGAGCTCCGAGCTGGACATGACCGTGTACGTTATGTTCATGGCCTGCAGGGTACTCTCAATGGTAGGAGAACCCCAGGCGTCGCTGTTTTTTAAAATCAGCACGTTGTACTCGTCAAGGGGCTTCGCGGAAACCGTGACTGACTCCATGGCGGCCATCAGACTGAAGATCACTAGCAGCGATAGCGCTGCACTCAAAAGTTTTTGCATGCTTTTCCATCTCCCTCCAAACACTGGCAAAACCTTTTGCCTTTCATGATAATATACGCCCTCATACTACTTAAAGGTTCTCCAAAATTTTGGACAACTTACAATCTAATGGAGTCCCTTCAGTGTCTGCTCTGCAAAGCGGACGTTGAGAGAGTTTTTGACCCTGAAGAAACTCATCGTCGCCTTGGGGTTTCTCTTGGAGAGCTCCTCTATGGAAATGGGCTCGTAGTCGAGGAATCCCGTGGCCGTGCTCAGGCTCCTGTAGCCTTCAGCCAAAGCCGCCTCCATCGCGTCCGCCAGCGTGCCTGGCTCGTAGACTGCGTGTGTGACCTCGGCGGTTCCGTCCTTCCAGACCGGTATCAACGCCTCCGGTTCGTTCTCGTAGAAGAGACCCGCAAGGTAGTTCACCAGAAACGGCATCACGAGCGGCATGTTGCCCTCGGCGAGGAAGAAGGGTTCACCTGACATCACCTTCAGGAGGGCCTCCATCTTTCCCCTGGCCTGAACCGGGGTGGGGTTGGTCACATGGAGGGAGTAGCTCCGGAGTTTATCCTTTCTAACTATCGTGATGACCTCATCTATCCTCTTGCTCATCAGGAGTCTCCTCTCGGTGAGCTTCACCACCGGCTCGCTGTTTACGGGTATCGTGTAGTTCTCCCACTTTTTCTCTGGAAACGCCAGGATTACTGCTTTCATGACTACTACTCCACCGGTTGGTTTAAAAACTAATCGCCGGTTCATAAGGCTCTGGAATTCCCCGGATAAAGATCTCACCAACGAGTTGTTGGTTATAAGCGGGATGCCCTTCGCCCTTGCCGGCAGGCTCATCAAAGCCCTCCCTCCGAAGATCAAGAACATCCACCCGGAGCACATTGAGGAAACTGGGAAGGTACTGGGCTACAAACTCTTAAACTCGATTTCCTTGCTCTTTTCAGCTTTTCTCGTCAGTGCTGAACCTATTGCGAATAGCAAAGCCGTTGTAAATGACGTTATTATAACTCCGGCTGTCCATCCAACCAGTATAAACACCGCTAGGACGGGATAAGCCAAGAGAAAGAGTGCAATACCTATGGGAAACGTGTTTATTCGGGGTATTTTACCCTTCCTTTCTTCCTCGCCGAGAAGAGCACTTAGAAGATAATAGGAAGCACCAATTAGAAGGACTATCAAGAAAATTATTCCAGCCGTAACCCAGGAGCTTCCCTCAAGGTAGCCTCCTGAGATTGCCGCTAATACAGAAAGCCCCAAAGAAAGGAGGACTGCATTTCCCAGTAGCCTTGTAACGCTCTCTGATTTTTCTGGCGTCGTCCTGTTTGCTATGGAAAGCCATATTGCCAGCAACAAGAACTCTATGGATAAGAGGGTGAAGAGCTGGGTTTCTATGTTAAGGATCATTATTACCCCGGTGAATGGGATGGCTATGATTCCATACGATGCCAGAACACCCCATCCAGTGACCTTGGCTTCGTCTTCCCTGGTGGCAACCGCCATTGAAATTCCAAAAATAAACCAGAGGAAAAATGCAAGAAACGCCGAGATCACAAGGAAAACACTACCCCATTCGATTCTAACGGGAGCAACGGCATTAACGCTGAAGGGGATGAGCATTGCCCTATCTTCCTTAGTTACCGCCGCTATGTCTCCCTTGCCAGATATTAGGATCCGTCTGGCCATTACCAACTTAATAAACCCTGGTATCCCCTTAACTTCACCTCTCATGGACAAGTTGTACCTTAGGGTTTCTCCCGAGTTTACCCATGTCCCTGGAAGTTTGAGGAGGTAATATCCGAAATCTACGTCCATGGGAGTGAACTTCAGCGTTTCCCAGTAAGTGTAATCGTACTTGACGCTCGTGTTGGTGGGATTAGCAAAAATTACAGTACACTTCCCCTCGACCACTATGCTCGGGCCTGAATCCCTGACCCACTCGCCTTTCATCGTAAGAGCCCCACAGTTGAGGGACAGGCTACTCTTATCGGGAACATTCTGCGCGCTAACACCTCCTAAGACAAACAGGAGCAGTATGAGAAAGGCAAGTCCAACGATGGCCCTCTTTCTCATGGCATTGTAGGTTGAAGATAACTTTAAAAAGTTTTAGGGTTTGACTCTATGGGAAGTTAAATGCGAACAGCGGTTGCGGCAGTAGTCTTAACGGTGCTCTTCCTCGCTCCGGTCGTTGCGGGGGCAACGATTTCGTGTGACGACCACGTGAAGGCATCTGATCTTACTCTAAGCTGTACTCTCTTCGGAGAACGGAACGAGACCGTTAAGCTCTATTTGAAATCCTTCGATGGAATTCCGGTTGATTCCGATGTCTGGGCAACGGGCCACGTTCCAGGACTAGACAGGGCGATAACCACAAACCCGGGAGGAGCTTACTTTATTCCGCCATTCAACTTCTCGGTCAATCTTGAAAACGCCATGAGAATTACAGCTGATAGGGTCTGGCTCGGCTCTAGCCACTACTGGGTCTTCTACAACAAGGAGAACACCCTGACGTTCGTGATAATCCACAGAAACGGAACAGTCGAGGAGAAGAACGTCCCGGTTTACATATTTGGAAGGGTTCCCTATCCCTGGGAAGACAGGGAAACAGCCCGTGCTCTCATCTATATTGCCCTTCCCGTGGTGATATTTCTCACGATCATAGTCCTTGCCAAGTTCTACGAGCTCTTAAGGAGTGAACGGGCAGAGGAGCTTGGTGGTGTGGGGGATAAAAATAAGAGAAGGCCGCCCGAGCCGTCGAGGTCTTCCTTCATAAGCTCGGCCTTCCTCTTCTTCTTCCTTGGGGATGTGATAGCTCCCTGGGTGTTCTACTCCCTGGCAACTCCCAGGGAAATCATAAATGATAACAAGCTTTACATACCCACCGTGATACTGCTCGGTCTCACGTTGGAGTGGATTCTGTTCGTGAGGGGCGCAGAGAAAAGCGGGCATCCTTATGTAATCAGAGAAGCCCCGATTACGGGCCTTGAGTGGACGCCTTTGGTGATGATGCCCTTTGGGGGCTGGCCACTTGCCCTTGGACTGCTGCTGTTCCTACTTCTATTCCTCCCCAATCAAGAGCCGGAGATAAACAGGTGGATGAGAAAGCTGGCCCTTCCCGTTTCCCTCCTCACGGCCTTTGCATTGATCCTCCTCGTCAACGCGGATGTTTTATTTAGTGTTATCTTTCTCGCTATGGCCTTCATTCACCCTCATCTCGTCGTCTCCAAGATTGAAAGCGCACCCCGGATTGAAGAACTACTCCCGACCCATAGAAACCCTGAGGTCAGGGAACTGCTCGAGAAGTTCGATAGGGTTCTTAAGGAGAGACGGCTGGAGGGAAGAGAATGAGAAAAGCTCTCCTCTCGTTCTTGGTTCTGCTCCTCCTGATAACCCCCGGTCCCGTTGCAGGTGCAACCGTCAACTGTCCCTCGAAGGTTGTCCAACCCAATGGAACCTTAATCTGCACTCTAAACACCAGTACAAACGAAAAGCTCGCCGTTTACGTCAGCTCGGTTGACGATGTGAAGCTGAAGCCCGGTGAGGTGCTTCTCTACGTGAACTCGAACAACGACCTAAAGCTCGCGTGGCTGGACGGAAACCCCCTCTGGTTCAGGCCACCGGCAAAGGTAGAACTCCCCTTGAACTATGCATTCTCTAGGATAATGGGCGATTATGACGGCCCATTTTTGGACAGCCTTAGCTGGATCTTCCGGGGCAAAGAGAACGTCCTCACCTTCACAATATTACATGAAAACGGCCGCAACGAGAGTGTGGAAGTTGGGTTTTTCCTCGAGGGAAATCCCAACCTCGGAAAGGTAATAGAGGACTACCTTAAACTTGTCTCCCTGTTTGCGCTCCTCCTTCTCGGAATTATTGGTGGTGTGGGGGCTGTGGTATACGCGGTTAAAAGAACCCGTGGCCGTTCCTCAAAGGAGGATTTCAAACTCCTTATCATTATTGTCGTCATTTTAATCGCGTGCTTCTTTGTATTCATGAGCTATGACCTTATCTCGGGGCTGATCTTCTACTCTCTCGGCTCCGCGGAGCACTTCACGGGAGACATGGCAGTCGGCTGGGGAATCACGGCTATTCTAACTATGTCCCTCTTTTACATCTCGGGGTTACATGCCTACTCAGTTAGGGAAGTAGCCTTCAAAAAGCCGTTGTATAAATTGAAGCGTCACAGGCTGAGTTTCTGCTCAGGTCTGGTGTGGTTTCCGTGGACTCTCGCCCTCTACCCCCAAACGTTCGTTAATGAAGACGAGTGGATTTGGGCGCTCATGATTGTTATTATAACCCTCTCTTTCATGGGCGATTGGGTGGTTAAAACTCTCAAAGTGAAGGGGATCCTAGCCCTCAACACTATCCTCGCCCTTGTCGTTGGGTATCTCTTCAGACCGGACGTCTCGGTTCTTGTTGTCTTAATCATCGCCATTGGAATGATCTACCTCACTCAGAAAAGGTGTGTTGAGAAGTTCTACGTCGAGAAGGAGAGGTGGGTGGAGGAGATTGAGGACATGTTGCGTCGGTATGAAGGTTCGCCCAAGTTCAACAGGTATTAGCTCTCTGAACTCCTCCTTTATTCACTCGAAGTGCTTGTCCTTGTTACGGGCTTTAGCTCCCGGTTAATTGCCACGGCCGCCACGATGGCATCGACAGCTGTAACGGGAGTTCCTTTTCTCACCATTGCCTTCGAAATCCTGATGCCTGAGAGGTAATCCTCAATGGTGGGTGTTATTACGGTCAGCCCGAGCTCAGGGGGCTTGGAAACTCGATGATGTTGAGAACCGTGGTGTATCCATTGAGCGTCTTCTAGTAACACTTAAACGTGCATTCACATAATTCCGTGTGATGATCCATACCCAACATGACACTTTTCATTCCACCGGGCTTCTACAAGCGGATGAAGAAGCATCCCGAGATAAAGTGGAGATCTTATCTCTACCAAGCCTTTAAGGTTAGAATAAATTCCAAATAGTCCGCCGCTCCCTATGTTTAAATCAATAGAAATCTTTAAATATATGCAGTTGAGTTATCCAAAGTCTCTACATTTGTATTCTGGCAAAAGATTTTAATACTTAAAGATACAAACAGTAATTGCTCCTTTCAGACTCTTTGGTAATGTGAGTTACAAGGAATGAATAAACCAATGGAGGAAAGGCTTATGGGAGAAACAAACCCAAAACAAGTTGTTGAAACCATTCAAAAGGAAGTATTAAATGAGATAGAAAAGAAAAAGAAGGGTGAATATACAACTGTGGACTATGGAGGTGCAGATAGAATTTTAAAACGCCTCAACACCACCCCTCGGTTTATCATGGAGTTAATACAGAATGCCGATGATAACGCTTATGATACTTCCAGAGAACCATGGATCAAGTTCTATCTAAGAGAACACCAAAAGGAGGGGTATTTCTACTGTTTGCATGTGGTTAATAATGAAAGGGGATTTAGACAGGAAAATGTTGAAAAGTTATGCCAGTTTTTTGGATCTACGAAAAGGAAGTTAGGCTTCATAGGGGAATTTGGGGTGGGCTTTAAATCGGTGTTCTCTATTACAAAGGATCCATATATATACTCAAATGGATTCAGTTTCAAATTCCATTATGAAGAGAAGGAACCGTTAACCTTGATTATGCCCATCTGGGTTGAAAAGTCACCTGAATTTGTTGAGAGGGGATGCACAAATATTGTATTGCCCTTTGTAAAAGAAAGAGAGAGGGAGGTTCTAAATCAGCTGAAAGGGATATCCCCCTCTCTGTTGTTGTTCCTGAAAAAACTCAAAAAGATAGAGTTTGTGAATCAACTTACCGGTGAAAACAAGAGTTTTAAAAGGATAGAGAGAGGAGACAAGTTTTTGATTTTAGAGGACAAAGGTAATGAACAGATGTGGGAGGTTGTCAGGAAAGAAATGAAAATCCCAGAGAATCTAAAGGAGTACCTTAAAAGACAAATCGGAAAAGATGCAGGCATTGATACTACAGAGGTAATTTTAGCATTTCCATTAAAAGAGGATGGCTCTCCAGATGCATCAAGGGAGCAATATGTTTTTGCCTTTCTTCCTGTTAGAAAATACGGGTTTAGGTTTATTATCCAAGCTGATTTTATCCTTTCTGCAAATCGGGAGGACATAATCAAAGATAACGAGTGGAATGAATGGCTTAGGGATTCTATTGTAAAAGTATTTTTAGATGCTGTTAATGAGTTTAAGGAGGATGAGAAGCTAAGATACAGCTTTTATAACTATCTCCCTCTTGACAATGAGATTAAAGATGAGTTCTTTTTACCGGTATTGAAGCAAATATATAAGAAGCTCCAGAAAAAGAAGTGCGTTTTAACGGAGGCAGGTAAATGGAAGAGGCCATCAGAGGTTTTAGTAGGCGATGAGGGTATAAGGAAAATAGTAACTAATGAAGACTTGCAAAAATTCCTCGGAAAGGAGTACTTATCAGAGAAAGTAAAAGCTAAAAAACCGATTCTTCACGAATTAGGAGTTAGAGATTTTTCAATTGATGATTTGATTGGAATATTGGGAAACACTGAATGGGTTAAAAAACAGAGCAACGAATGGTTTGCAAGGTTGTATAGATATCTCAGCAATAAAAAACTATCTGAGGAGCAATTAGAACGACTAAAGAATCTAGACATCATAAAATTAGAGAATGAAGAGCTGACTTCTGTAAATGAGGGTGTTATATTCTTCCCATTGGAGGAAAAGGTAGTATATGGTTTTGAGAATGAACTTAGGGTGATCAAAAAGGACAGTATAGATGCTATTTCAAAATATGAAAAAGAGGGGAGAGATAAAATTTTAGAATTCCTTAAAAAATTAGGGCTTAAGCAGGCTGATTCATATGAAATCATTGAAAATCACATTCTACCCGTTTATGGAGGTGAAGACTGGAAGCAAAAAGATTCAAGGACTTTGATGGGATATATTAGGTACATCAAAGATAATATAGACAAATACAAGAGAGAAAGTGATGGAAGGTTGAATGCCAATAAAGCATCTGGGGAAACTAAAAAAGATTCATTAGAACGCCTTAAAAAGTCACTTCTTATTCGCACTGATAGGGGTACTTATGAACACCCAGAAAACACTTATCTACCAAAAACCTACGGAAACGAGAATGACTTGGAGGAGTTATTTGAGGAAATTGACGTAAGTTTTGTGAATTCATGCTATCTTGAGCAGGATATAAGGCAAATCAACGATGAAATCGCTGAATTAAAGAATAGAAAGGAGAAAATTAGGGAATGGAAGGAGTTCCTTCTAAAACTTGGAGTTCATGAAGTTCCAAAGGTTGAATATTACGAGGGTGAAATTTCGTATAACGATAAATATCCAACACGGGAAGAAAGAGAATATTCTACATGGGGGCATAAGGTTAAAGATTGGAGGTTATCTGAAGAATTCATGGAGGTATTAGACGAGGAAGATGCTAATAAAATGGAGATATTGTCAAAAATATTAGACAGGTATTGGGAAGCTAAATATTCCAAATATCTGAAAATGGATTATCAATGGTTCTACTATTATGAAAAACGTAAATCTTTGCCCTCGTCGTTTATCAGAGAATTAAAAGAAAAGATTAGGCTTCCAACCACCCAAAACACATTAGCCAAACCTTCTGGAGTATTTTTAGACAAACCAGAAATTCGAGAACTTTTAGGTGATACTGTCCCATATCTGGCAGTGAAAATTAAAAATGAAGAGTTTATTAAGGCCTTAGGTATAAACACGCAAGCTAACGTAAGGGGTGTGCTGAATTATCTAAAAGCACTTGTTGAGCAAAAAAGTGATGATAAAGAAAAATTTGAAAAGTTGTATAAATTCTTAGATGAGCATTTTGAAGAGGATGTCCTCAAAATTAAGGAAGGATTCACTAAGAACTCTTTAATCTTTGTCCCAAATACAGAGAAAAGATACTACACTGCCAAGGAAGTTATATGGAAAGACGTGAGCAATATCTTCGGTAAAAATAGAATATATCTGGAAAAACACTATCCAAAGCGATTCAAAAAATTCTTCGTGGAAAAGCTCGGTATAAGTGAGAAGCCCACTCCAAAAGATTACGCTGATGTCTTGATTGATATCTCCAAAAAAGACGAAATCTCTGAAGAGGATAAGAAAATTGTTGTGAAGATATACGAAGAGCTGAACCGCAACTTAAATCCCGATAGAGTTGAAAACCCTATATCTCAGGAAGATTGGTGGAACGACTTTATTAAGGAGGCAATTTTCCTAACGAATAGAGGTGAATTTAGGAGAAATCTAGGAGATATCTTCATAAACGATGATAATGAACTTTATGAACTGTTTAGGGACGAGGAAGGTATACGTTTCTTATGCCTGCCTGATAAGTACAATCCAAACAGGATCAGACACTTTATTGAAGCATGCAATCTTCGCTATATATCTAAAAGCATCAAAGTTGAACCGCTGCTTGAAGAAGGCAGATATTCAGAAGATCAAGAACTCACAAATCGCATTCGGAATCTCATACCCTATGTTTTGCAGTATCTTTATTGGAGAGAAAGTGCAACATATGAAAAACTCAAAAAAGAGGAAGTATTCGAGAAGATTGGAGCAATTAAAGTTTATGCCATAAAGATTCTAAAAGTTAGATATTCAATAGACATTAACAGATGGAGAACAATAGACAAAGTTACTGGGAGGAAGTGCATTTACCATGATGGCAATTTGTATATTGAAAGAAACAATGCTAGCCTCAATAATCTTGCAGTAGAATTTTCCAAAGTGTTCGGAGAAGTTAAGGGTCTTGATTCATTCTTGTTGCTTATTATAAATACCTCCACATCAGAAATAGAGGGGATTATGGAGATACAAAAAATAGGGAAACTACCCGAGGATGAGGCTGAGTTTTTAAGAAATGTTTCCAAAACTGAAAAGGTAGAAGAAGTATTATCTAAAAAGAAACTAGAAAAAACACTTTCTAAAGAAGAAGAGGGTGAAGGGAACGAAGAAACACCACCTTCAATATCGACAAAAACTACCTTTAAACTGCTAACAGAACCAAAAGGAGGAGAAAGTATTATCGAAAGTAATAAAGGTATTCCAGACGAAACAGGAGAGAAAGAATGGACTCCAGAATTTTCCCCAGAGCAAGTTCCAGTTATGGTAGAAGAATACAAGGTTCAACAAAGCCCGCTAAAAGAGGAAAGGGAAGAGCGTGGCAAAAAGTCTTCCATGGAGGATTTACCATCTTCTGGAGCTACCCCTTCACCTGCAGAAAATTTGAGCAGAAAAACAAGAGAGGAGATTGGACGGTGGGGAGAGGAATATGCTTTAAAATGTATCAAAGAGGCATTGGTGGAAAGATACTCCGATGCCTCTTTAGTAGATACTGGGCAAGGCTTTAGACTAGAAAGGAACGGTAGTGTAATTGTTGAGGTAATATGGGAAAACAAAAATGGTGAAAGCGGTAAACCTTATGACATAAAAATCATAGAAAACGGAGATAAAACTTTTGTCGAGGTGAAATCTACCTCCTCAACCACTAAGGGAACATTCCAGCTATCAGAGAATGAATGGAGTTTCATGAAAGAAAAAGGTGATAGATACTATATCTATAGGGTATATGGTGCGGGAAGCAGGAGCCCTAAAGCAAGAAAGATACAAAATCCAATGAAACTCATACAGAAAGGAAAACTTAAAGTGAAAAATGCAACTATAGAGATTTAATCTACTATTTTACTTAATTTTAACCACCTTCCCATCCACCCCGCTATCAGCTCCAAGCGCTTAACCCTGTGCTTCGGCTTCCCGCCCCTGCTGAGGTCGTGGTTCTCGCCGGGGAAAAGCGCCAGCTCGACCGTCTTGCCGAGGTACCTCAGCGCGGTGAAGAACTGAAGGCCTTCGGCGAGCCAGCAGCGGTAGTCCTCCATCGAGTGGATTATGAGGAGCGGTGTTTCAACGTTCGGCGCGTACTTCAGCGGGCTCTTCTCCCAGTAGCCCTCGGTGTTGCTCCAGGGGTCGCCGCCTATCTGGTCGGGGGCGAAGAAGTAGCCGATGTCGGTAGTTCCGAAGAAGCTCGTCCAGTTGGAGATGGAGCGCTGAGTAACCGCGGCCTTGAACCTCTTCGTGTGGCCTACTATCCAGTTGGTCATGAAGCCGCCGTAGGAGCCGCCGGTAACTCCTATCCTCTCCTCGTCGATGAAGTCGAAGCGCTTAACGGCCTCATCGACAACCTCTATCAAATCCTGGTAATCCCTCTCCCCGTAGTGCTCCCTTATGTCCGCGAACTCCTCGCCGTACCCATCGCTTCCTCTGGGATTGGAGAAAATCACGGCGAAGCCTTTGGCAGTAAGAACGTGGAACTCGTGCATGAAGGAGTAGCCATAGGCGGTTTTAGGCCCGCCATGGATCTCAAGAACCGCGGGATACTCCTTTCCGGATTTAAAGCCAGCGGGCTTCATGACCCATGCGTCTATCTCAACGCCATCGCTGGCCTTAACCTTGAAGTGCTCCGGTTTGGACAGTGTGTACTCCGTTATCCAGCCGTTGAAGTCGGTTAGTCTTTTCTCCTTCCCGTCTCTCAGAGTGTAAAGCTCCGTCGGGGTTACGGCGTCCTGGGCGGTGAAGGCTATGTAGTCGCCCATGGCAAAGCTCTCGACGCTTCTATCTCCGCCGACAACGCGCTCAATCTTCCCATTGAGGTTCACGCGGAAGAGGTTCGCCCTCGGGCCGTCCGTGGCGACGTAGTAGATCCAGCCGTCCCTGAAGACCAGTTCCGCTCGCTGAGGGCCGCGGACGTCGCAGTTCAGAGAGTTGTATGCCGAGCGGTCAAGCTTGGCTGTGAGCTTCCTTATCTCTCCGGTTTCAGGGTTGTAGTGGTAGATGTGCGTGTTTGTGGGAATTCCACGCTCGCGGGTGTTTGCCTTGAGAATGAATGTTCCGTCGTCGAGAGGTATGAAGTCCTGGACGCTCCACTTTCCGGGGGTTAAGCGCTTCGCCTTTCTCCCCTCAAGGACGTAGAGGTCGCTGACCATCGGGTTCCTCTCGCGGTCTTCCTGGGCGGTAAAGTAGAGTTTGCCGCTGTGGAGGTGGATCTGGCTTACGTCGAGGTTCTTCGGCGTTAGGCGTTTCTTCCGTCCGGTTTCAACATCGACAAGGTAAACGACGCTCCTCTTCCCGTAGACCCAGCCGACGCCGTTGAACCAGAAGGGGATCTCCTTGATGGCGTGGACGTCGTTTTTCGGCTTCTTCTCGATGTCTATCGGCGTAACGACCGCTATGCCCTTCCCGTCCTCGGTGAAGCGGATGTTTTTTATCCCGTATTTGAACTTGGTCAGGAGCCTCGCTTCTCCCCCGTCCGTCGGAATGACGTAGAGCTCGGCCTCCTTGCTCTCCTCATCGCGCTTAGAGGTAAACGCAACGAGCTTCCCGTCTGGTGAGAATCTCGGGCTGGAGTCCTTCTTCCCTGCGGTGAAGGGTTTAACCTTCCTCCCGTCATAGAGGTAGAGCCTTGAGAAGTAGTCGTCCTTTTCGAGGTTTATCTCCGTCACTTGGAAAAGGAGCCTTTTCCTGTGGGCATCAATGTTCCCCACGAGCTTAAACTTTCCGAGGTCTTTCTCGGTCAGATCCTTTGCCATTTAGAATCACCTGACTTAGTTGACCTTTTTCGTATAAAAGCTTGGCGTTTCGATGAGTATAGAAAAAAAAAGTTAAATATATTACCGTTTATAGTTATTATTGAAAATCAAGAGGAAGTGAATTTATGAGAAGAAGATATATAGTAACCTGTTTATCTGTTTTTGTTATCGGATTTCTATTATTTGCACCAGCAATTCAAGGTGTTCCTCCGGCGTACTCGTATCAGCTCTATTCCCTGTACGGAGACTGGCTCCAGGGAAAGCCCGTTGGACTTGCAGTTTTCAACGTTGAGCCAATAATGAACGGGAAGGAGTTTAAGGGAGATTTGATTCTGACAATCATCAACTACTCCTCGGATTCTCCGCGGATGGTCCTCGTAAAGCACATAAGGGGCTACTCTCAGGTTGCCATTAAGATACAAAGGGTACCACTTGGGGTTCAGACCGTCACGGAGATTCAGGACAGGAGAGTGGTAACGAAGGAAAGAACTGTTTTCAAGGATAGGAGCTATTTCATTGGGGTTGTTGGAGTTATAAACGGGAGGCTTTACAGTGGAGGCGAGTTTGTAAACTTCGAACCGAGTAAGCCGATAACAAAAAATCTAAGAGTACAGCTGAAACTCACTGAGAGGACGCTGTCCAAGGAAGACATCCTCAGGATGAAGTCCAATGCGCTGACTCTGATGAAGTGGAAAGAGAAAGGCAGAAGGGCAGTACGTATTAAAGATGGCATAATTTATACCGAGTCACCCGCATACGTTGAATACTCCTCAGCCATACTACCAGCCGGGGTCATTCATGCAGCTCCTTGGACAAAGGTAGGGTGGGGCCTGGAAAGTGGGGTGAGCACAGGTAAGCCAACGGGACTATGGTATGACTCTTTTCATCAGTATGTTATAGTGGGGAGTCCTGATCCGCATTCATGGGAGAAAGACGGAAAAAAAATAGCCCTTGCCCACAGTGACAGTTGCATCTACTTTGACAACACATACTCATCTCAATACAGGAAGGAGGTGGTAAAGGCAAAAGTTGAGTACGAGATGGATGCCTATATGGTTGCGTCCTCATGGTTGGGCGTCACGGAATATGTACTCGTTCCTAAATACATCTATAACCTTGTTAACGGCCCAACAAGTGCAGAAAATCCGCCGGCTATCCCTACGGTGCACGGAACTATAACCAATAACCCTCAGACTCTTAACTTTATAGTTAACAAAAATGGAGAAGGATGGATGGTTCAGTCAGTTACACTGACTTTTGGAGTTGGATACGATAGTGTTGAAGCTGATGTCTCGATAACGTTATACAGGGCGGCAGGGAATAGCAATGCAGTTCCGCCATATTTAAAGATCTACAATGGGAAAGGACTCAAATACTGGTATAAAGATCACCGAATGGACACATACGAAGTGTATTTCCATTGGTGAATCCTCAACTTTTTAAATCCCCCTTCTCCCTTTTATCTGGGGGATGATGGGATGACCGTTAAAGTTCGTTTTGGAAAGGAAGTGAGGGACTATGTTAAAGGCGAGAGTGTTAAGGACGAGGTTCTCAAGCTCACCGAGACGACATTGGCCCAGGCGCTTGAGAAGTTCCATCGAAGGATGATAGTCATCGAAGGGGGCACGGTAAAAAAGGCCGAGATCGCTGGAATCCTGGCCGGGGCTTCCGCGAGGGTTCTCGCTTCAATTGTTGATGAGCTCAGGGAAAGAAAGCTCAGGGATGAGAGCGAGGATAAAATCGAGCTCCTCTACGCCACAGATGCCCTCGGAGAAGACACCTTCGGCAGGAAGCGCTACGAGGCCTTCAGGAAGCATTTTGACATCCTGGCAGGGGAGGATGTGGAGGTTAAGGCCGTTACGTTCAAGTACACCCGCGACATACTCGGGAGAACCTACGACCTCCTCGTCCTTGACCTCAGCTATGATTTCTCACCCAACGACCTTGGGAGGATAATTGAAACCGTCCGCGGCGGCGGGCTGATCTTCATTCTCGCCCATCCCTTTGAGAAGTGGAGGGACATGTGGACGGGCTTTCACAAGAGCCTCGTCACGCCGCCCTACACGATTGACGACGTTAAAAAGAGGTTCAACCGCAGGCTGATAAGGAAGTTTGCCGAGCACGAGGGGATATACATCATCACCGAGAGCGGAAAAATCCTGAGAAAGCCGAAGAGAGGGAAGAGTCAGGCAAAACTGAAAGCGAGAAGCGGGGTGGATATTCCCGGAGGGGCGAGCTTTCCGGAGGAGCTCTATGAGATGTGCCTGACAGGGGGACAGGTTGAAGTTCTTCGGGCATTTGAGGAGCTGATTGAGAATGAGGGAATGCTCGTCCTTACAGCCGATAGGGGGCGCGGAAAGAGCGTCTCCATCGGTATAGCGGCCATCGGTCTGGCTATTGCACTCAAAAAGCGCACGAGGATAGTCGTAACTGCCCCCGAGCCTGAGAACGTTCAGGCTCTCTTCCGCTTCGCCAGACGCGCTCTTGAGAGGCTCGGCTTCAAGCCCCACGTCGTCGAGGAAAAGGGAATGATAAGGGAGCTCTACGCGAGGAAGATTGGACTGCGATACTATCCGCCGGCGGAGGGCCACAGGAAGAGCGCCGATCTCTACATACTGGACGAGGCCGCCGGAATCCACGTGCCGATACTTCACAAATATCTGAGCAAGCCGCGCGTCGTCTACTCCTCGACCATCCATGGCTATGAAGGAGCCGGAAGGGGCTTCTCCGTCAAGTTCCTGAAGAA
>WAPO01000147.1 GCA_015520705.1 Thermococcus sp.
AGCTGATTAGGGACAGGGCATTTGATTTCAAGCGCATTGATGAGGAGAAGGCACTGAGGCAGGCCAGGGAGTTCATAGAGGAAGAGGTCGGTCTGGAGATTATCATCAACCCGGAGGAGGACAAAGGAGGAAAGAAGAGGCAGGCAATGCCAATGAAGCCTGCGGTTTATGTGGAGTGAGTCGTTTTTCTATTTCCCTTTTAAAGCCATTGTAATTACCGCACCAACTGGATAAAACGGTAGGAGGAGAACCAGAGCTGCAACCTTCAGGAGCTGGGTTTCCGTGATGGTGGGAGTTACAGCCATAACCAAGCTGAGAGTGTAGACTACAAGGGGAGGCACGAGTACTTCTAAATAGGAGGAATGAACGCGACCGGCGACCAGACCCAGGATCAGCCAGTAAAGTGCTATGCCAGCCCAGATGTAAAAATTCAAATAAAGGGGGACTACAACGGGAACAAGCATTAGGGCCGAAACGATCAGTGCCTTCAAAGGCGTTCTCGACAGCCTGATCAGTGAGCCAAGGTAATATGGAGGTAGTGCCATAAAAACGGTAACCCAGTACCATGTTTTTCCCAACGTCAATGTAACAAGGGGCAGAGAGATTGCTAGAACGAAGCCCCCAATCGTCAGTTTCCATCGTAGTGAAGATTTGAAAGCGTATCCCACCCCAAAGAGTCCCAATAGGGATGCAAGTTCCATCCAGTAGGCTTTGTTCAGCCACGAAGAAAACCACAGGATTAAAAAGAAAATTAAAAAGGCAGACTCTAGGAGTTTTTTCTGCATCTGGGAGCACCCCTTTATTAGTAGTCGTTTTCAGCATCTTCCCTAGTTCCCTCTTTTGTTGGATAATCTCCAGGATTCCATACCTTCTTCCCTAGGTTCGGATTTGAATCCACTTGAGCACTCATAGCATGATTCCAAGTGTTGACATATATAGCTTTATTTATCATTATGAGGCCCGTTGTAAGGATTATCAAAGAATTCATCAGTTGAGTAGATTGATGGGAAATCTGCTTTGTTGTACCAAGCGTAATAATAGAACGTCTCTATATCCTCTATGCGCCCATAGTGCATCCACCTATAAGCATCATAGCCCTTGTCCAATTCCCAAATTGGGTCATCTTCATCTTTGTAAACAATGGTAATTTCAAATATTGGTCCAACTTGAGTCATGTGCATGTACCAATACACCTTTACAATTCCGTTGTCTCCTTCGAAGGGACCATAGGGATCCTTTCCACCATGAAGAATACCCGGATCGCCGTTTATGTCAACGAGTGGCTGGTATATTGTGGGAAGCCATGGAGATGAGCTTGCTGTAACTTCACTCCCAGGCACTTCGTGAGTTTTAAGCCAGTTCTCATATCTAATTAAATTGGCGTCCTTTTTGATATCTTGAATGATGAACTCTCTGAGCGCCTTGGAATCCTCAGAGTTAAATTTTTTGCCAGTGATGATTTCCAGTATCTGCATTAGTCTATCTATTTTCTTCTCGTCAATGGTTCCAGTGGACAAATATTCGTTCTGTATCTGCATGGTTATACTTCTTCCCACAACATACCACGGAACTAGGTTGATTGGGACTTCGTACTTTGAGGGGCCCTTGGAGTCGATCACTGCCATCTTTCCATCCAGGGGGAAAGAGTACCCGCGAACTATAACATGCCCATTCTCGATGGTGATTCTTGGTAACTCCCAAATATTGGACACGTTGTCCGGACTTTTAGTTGTTAGTGCCGCTGTGCTTCCTGCTGTCATTCCAACCATCAGCAGTCCCAGCAGGACTGCAAACAATGGCTTCCACTTCATAGGGTTCACCTCTTCGGTAGTTTTGCAATCAAGCTTTAGGTCAAACTCTCTTATAAGTTTTACTACTATATTTAGTGTTTGCTGATATGGTCGAAGTAATTTTGTTAACACTACTTCATCTCGGGCTTTTTGAGAGAAATAGGAACAGAGTAAAGAAGTTGTATGGTTATGCAATGGGTAGGATAAACAAGATTAAGCTGGTATCCTCCGGAAGAAAATCCCGCAAATCCAAAAATTCGCTCCTGCCATTACTTCAACCCCAACTTATAAAACTTTTTCTCCGAAAAAGCCTTAAAGAGGAGCCCTTTAGCATTTTTCGGTGTCTTTCATGCTAGTTAGCGAGGAAAGGTTTAAGAA
>WAPO01000148.1 GCA_015520705.1 Thermococcus sp.
TATCTACGCTGAAGCCGAAGACATCCATTGCCCTGAGGAAGTTTCCCAAATTTCTGATCACCCCGGAGTTTCCCTCGCTGGGGATTATCGCTATATAGTCCCCTTCCCTGACTATCAACTCGTAGTTATCCCGTTCAAAAACCTCCTCTATGAGCTTCAGGTTTTCCGGAACTTTCCTCGGTTTCCCCCTGCTTCGGGACTCTTTAAAGCCGAAGACTTTTTTATATGCCGCCTTGAAGAACTTTGAGTCCGTTTTGCCCTCAACAAAGAGAACAGAGACCCTTGAATGTTCCTCTATCCTGCCTCCTCTCAGGTCAAAGTCCAGATACTTCCTCAGACCGTAGGCTTCGCTGAATGTCAGGGCTTTTCCTGTATCGGAATAAAGCACCTGGCTTTCTTCTCCCCTGAAGCGTTTCAGAATCATATCCACAAGCTCCAGACTGGCTGTTACAACGATTTCATCACCCTTCAGGGAACTGACAAAGTTCCTGAGGCGCTCTCTATTTCTGCCGTATTCTGGAAAGAGAATCTTCCTGTGATTCTCTCCTTCCAGAACTTCCTCATATCTTGTTCCTGTTATGATTATCATCCTTCTCACCTTAAGAACTGGCGGAGTGCTCAGGTCTGGCTTTCATCACCATTCAGCATTGGATTCACTCATCATCGCAGGATATTTTTAACCGGGAAAAGTTATAAACCTTAAGGAGCATTCCATGATTGGTGATGACGTATGAGGAGAGAGATTGCACTTTTAACTGCCCTGCTTTTTTTGACGGCCAGTATGGGCATGGCACAGGGCTACAGCTTTAAGATCAACTCGGCAAATTCAGTGATAGTTCTCCCGACCACGAAGATAGTTAACGGTGTTCCGCTCCATATAGGAGAGGATGCCATTGCAGGATCAAAGCTCGGGGCGTTCCTCGTTCTCCAAGGAATAACTGAGGGAGCTTATACTAAAAAAGTGGGTGTTCCAGTTGAGTATCATAGTGTTCTTATAGAGGATTACGGCCAGTATTATAAGCTCAATTCGGTTGATATGCCCGATGTGGGCATCAAGGTTGGCGACGAGCCTGTTGGTCACAACATTGTGGTTGCTGTCAATTTCTCAAGGGTCTTCTACAACTCCACAGCGAAGAAAGCCCAGTTTGAAGACAGAAGTGTTGAGATAATTTTCAACGAGAATACCACTCCCCTGAACCTCGGTGGTTCTAACACTAAGATAGTTTCTTCAACGGTCAACGGAAGGGACACTCTTTACATTTACAACTATACAACCGGTAAAGGCATGAAAAAGATTGATGAAACCCTGGCTGTTGGTATCTGGAGGATAAAATTCCAGGACATAGATCCAAGAGGTAACGACATGCTCGTTGAGGTTTCGAGTCCATACAGCAAGGAAATCAAACTCATGTATGGGGGCAGGTATTACATCCTCTATCTTGACTCCAAGAATAACTGGCACTATAAGGAATATACCTCTGCCCCCCAGACCCAGGTCAGCGACCTCCTGAAGGCCGGAATCAAAGACATGCTCGTCTTCAATCCAACGAACATATTCCATGGACAGACCACTGATCAGGTCATATATAATTACACGCACTACACAAAGCTCCGGATGTATCAAGATGGTGAAATTTATACAGGGCAGTGGGTGTGGGACATAAATCCGAGTAACAACCTTTTCACGCTCTATCTGCACGTCAATACCTCGGACAAGAAGTTCCCCAAGGTGTTCCTCAGCAGCGGAAACATGATATCGCTCCCCATCAATGGAGGTCTCCATATAAGCGCGGTCTTTGAAAAGGACAATGAGGGCAACATTATAGGCGTTGCGGGCTATAAATTCATCCGCATAGATACTGTTCAGAAAACTGTCACGGTAACGGCACCTAAAGTTGAGGTTACAAACAACGTCGATGAGCTTATAATCAACGATACAGAGCTAACAAAGCTGCCGACAGACAGAAATGTCATCATAGTTGGGGGATGGGTAAGTAACAAGGCGTGGAAAGTCCTGGAAAAGGCATATGGTGCGGAACTAGTAACTTCCATCAAGAATGAGGTAAACAGCAAGGGTTATGTCGTCAAGATACTCCGCAACCCCTACAACTCGAACTACAGGGTCATAATCCTCGCAGGGAAAACACACGCAGGGACTGAAAAAGCTATTAAGGAATTTATGAACGGCTTCTGATTTTAATTTTTTATTTAAAAACGGAAAAAGGGACTTTATTTAATCTTCTTATTTAAGCTCAAATCAGCCTTTCTGAATGATTTAAACACTGAGTAATGGCGGATTATATTAATAAATTTTTTGGTTAGGTTATCAAAATATCAAATTAGCAGGAAATGTTTTAACGCTTCGACAGATTTATAAATGGATTTTATGAACTCCATCCATGAGCCTGAGGGATTACAGAGGATTCAGCAGGGATGCAAAGCTCGTTGTGGCATATTCCTTCTTCGGGTGGCTGGGTGGCAACATAGCCTGGTTCATACTGCCTTTCTATTTCAAGGCCATGGATATGGATTTCACGGAGATAGGAACTCTGTTTTCTGTGTCGACGATAGTTCAGTCCCTTCTACTCCTTGTTTCAGGTCAGATAAGCGTCAGGATTGGCTATAAAAAGACCGTGCTTCTGGCGCTGGTTTTTTATTTAACCGCCAGAGCCATCCAGATTTTTTACCCAGTGTTCTGGGTACTGATAATGGCTTCCGTGGTGCTGGGGATTGCCACTGCCCTCGAATGGCCGGCGCTGGCGGCCCTCCTCAGCGGCGAAACCACAGATGAAAGGAGGCATTACCTCTTCACGCTCAACAGTGCCCTGGGGACTGCAGGTGCCGCCGTTGGAATGATCCTCGGAGGGGCCCTCCCGAGACTCTTTGGCGGCTCTGCTCCATATAGATACACGTTAATGTTTGCCCTCCTGTTCCTGATAATTCAGATATGCCTGATCGCCTTTGTCTCCCCTGTTCTCGGAAGAGAAGAAAAGAGACTCAGAATAAGAAGGAACCTTCTGCTGAAAATAGCAAAATTTGCATTTCCGGGTGCTCTCATAGGGCTCGGTGCAGGTGTCACGATACCCTACATGGGACTGTGGTTTAATCTCCGCTTCGGAACCAGCCTGGAGAGCATAGGCGGGCTGTTTGCCATCCAGCAGATAGTCATGGCCTTTGGGATGTTCCTCATACCCTTAATAGTCGACAGAATCGGAAGCGTTAGGACAGTGGTGGGCTTTAACGGGAGTGCAACCGCTCTGATAGTTGCCCTGCCCTTTGCTCCAGGCTTTTTAATCGCTGCCCTGATTTATATCGTCAGAACAATCCTGATGAATATTGTAAATCCAATCTGGGATGCTTTCGCCCTGCGGTTCTTCACCAAGGAGGAGAGGGCAACTTCAATAGCCCTGCGGAGCTTTGCATGGACCTCCACGTTTGGCATCGGACAGTATTTAGGGGGCATAATATTTGACTACTCCCTGACGGCGCCATTTCTTATAACTGGAATTCTGTATGGGCTGGCGGTCGTTGCAATCTGGATTTTATTTGCCGAGCACGAGGAATAGGGAATAAAAGGTTTTTAAGTCACATCTTCACATGGATAATGGGTGGAAAAGATGGTGGTTAAGGACTGTCCTGAGTGCCATGGAACGGGTAAAATCAAAACCGGCGAGAAAGAGTGTCCTGTATGCAGCGGCTGGGGTTATGTTCCGGCTGATTTCAAGCTCGATTCTCATCTTAAAGGCTACCGGAATCTTGATTATCTCGGGGTCGAGGATGAGGTGGATGAAATTCCGTGCCCCGAGTGCCACGGTAAGGGAACGGTTCCGGTTTATGATACATGTCCGACATGCGGGGGGACGGGAAAGGTTCTTGCATGCGATATATGCGGCAGGGTAAAGGAGCCGTGGGAGCCAGGGATGGAGACAACATGGGTGTGCCCGGACTGTGAGAGGAAGTATAAGCTGGTGTATATACTGGATAAAACATGCGACTATGATGATATTGAGGTCGGCAACGTGTATCTCGGCACAATCGAGAGGGCCGAGCGCTTCGGAGTTTTTGTGAAGCTCAATCCCCACGTCACCGGGTTGATAAAGAGGAAAGATCTCCTCGGAGGCAAGGAATACATTCCGGGACAGGAGATTCTTGTTCAGGTTCTCGATGTCAGGCCGGATAAGAGGGAGGTTGATCTCGTCGAGTCTGCCCTGAGGCACTACAGGACAATCACTGTAAGAAAAGAGCTCCCTGTAACGCCGCTCGGAGAGCTCAGGAAGGACATGGCCGGGAAGACTGTCAGGCTTAAGGGTGAAGTTATCCAGATTCAGGTAACGGGAGGCCCCACTGTATTTACCCTGACGGACGGAACTGGCATCACGTGGGCTGCCGGCTTTGAGGCACCCGGCGTAAGGGCATATCCGAACATAAATGTCGGCGATATAGTTGAGGTTATAGGGAAGGTTTCCTTCCATGCCGGCGAGATTCAGATTGAGATAAGCGACATGTCGAGGCTCTGGGGGCCTGAGGCAGCGGAGGTCAAGAAAAAAATTGAGGAGGAGCTTGACAGAAAGGCCCGGCCTCAGGATGTGGGGTTCCTTGTGAAAAGTGAAATTCTGGAAAAGCTCAAGCCTAAAATAATGGAAGCTGCATTCATGATAAGGAGGGCGATCTATGAGGGGAGGCCAATTCTCCTCAGGCATCATGCCGATGCAGATGGATACACATCCGGTCTGGCCCTTGAGAGTGCGATAATACCGCTCCTTGAGGAGGTGTCGCCGGATCCAGACGCGAAGTGGCACCTCTTCAAGCGCAGGCCCTCAAGGGCTCCCTTCTACGAGCTTGAGGATGTTCTTAAGGACATAATCTTCATGATTGAGGACAGCGAGAAATTCGGAGAGCCGCTCCCGCTTATAGTTATAGTCGATAACGGAGGAACCAGTGAGGATATTCCTGCCTACAGGAGATTGAAGACCTACGGGGTGCCTATAGTTGTCATAGACCACCATGACCCGCGGGAATGGGCGAGCGAGGACAAAGCCAAGGTCGATGAATACGTAGATGTCCACGTCAACCCGCACCACATAAAGCGCGGTTACTACGAACTCACCGCTGGAATGCTCGCCACAGAGCTTGCGAGGTATATATACCCAAAAGTTGAGGAGAGGATAAAGCATCTGCCTGCAATAGCCGGAACCGGCGACAGGAGCAAGGCTCCTGAATTTGAACAGTATCTTGAAATAGCCAAGAAAGCTAAAGGGCTCGATGAGGATGACCTGAAGAAGATAGCTGAGGTTATCGACCACGAGGCTTTCTACTGGAAGTTCATGGACGGCCACGGGATAATAGAGGAAATCCTTCTCCTAACGGGCAATCTGCAGAGGCACAGGGAGCTAATAAACGCCATCTACCCGGAGGTTAAGGAGAAGCAGGAGAAAGCCCTGAGGGCGTCGCTGCCGCATGTAAAGAGCGTCGTCCTGCCCAACGGTATAAGGTTCAACACGATAGATATCGAGCTCTTTGCCTCGAAGTTCTCCTACCCAAGTCCGGGCAAGCTCTCTGGACTGATACATGATCACTTCAAGGAGAAATACGGTGAGGACGCACCTATCCTAACGCTCGCTTACGGGCCGGACTTTGCCGTGGTGAGGGCGAGCGACGGCATGGGTGCTTACGCCTTTGACCTCAATGAGATTATACCAAAGCTTCAGGAAAAGCTTCCTGCGGCCGGTATTGAGGGCGGCGGCCACAGCTACGCGGGTTCAATAAAGTTCTTTGAGGGAATGCGCAAGGAGGTTCTTGAGGAGTTTGCAAAGCAGGTGGTAAAGCTGAAGAGAGCCTAATCCTTTTATATCCTTCCGTTGATTTTCTTCCGGTGGTAACCATGTATCTCGCTGAATTCAAACTCAGGTATGGGAGCATGAAATGGTATGTCAGGAGAATCGTTGAGGCTTCTTCCCTTGAGGAAGCTAAAAATCTGGCGGAGCAGTATGCGCAGGCAATGAACAAAGGGGAGGTTAGCTGGGAGGTTAGCTATGTAATAGAGGCCGAGAGGCCTCTGATTATCGGCAGGGAGGAGCTTGAAAAGCTTCGCGCCTGATTTTTTAATATTTTGCCCTACCCCTCTTTTATCAAGGCCATTAAAATCATCGCAGATGTGCTCATGAGCGCTGCATAGAGGAAGGAATAGTTTATGGTGTAGTTCTGCCACAGCCAGCCCGCTATGAGGGATGCTGGGAAAACGAAGACGCCAAAGATTGTGTGGTATGCTCCTATGACCGTTCCTTTCTCAAACTCACCCGCGAGGTCTGCCATGTATGCCCTCGGGATGGTGTCCTCTATGGCGATGTATAAACCATAGAGTATGAACGCGGCCAGAAGGGTCGGCAGGTCTCTTGCATAGGCAAATGTTAAAGCGGCAAGTGTCGCTATGCCAAATCCAAGGGTTATCATTCTCTTTTTGCCAAATCTGTCGGAATACAGGCCGAATGGATAAGCAGAGAGAGCATAAATCACATTGAAGATAGCGTAAAATCCAATGCTCTGCACAATTGAATACCCCAGAGACTGGGCCTTCCATATCGTAAATGCGTAGCTGTATCTGCCCAGAGCCCCAACTGCAATGACGATGAGGAACAGCCGCAGATTCCTGTTCTTCAGGGCAGAAACCCCTTTAATCTTTTTCCTTACCTCCTGACCCCTGTCCTTCACAAAGAGCACTATAACGAAGAGTGAGATAAGCCCGGGAACAGCCGAGAGAAGGAAGACATACCTGTATGCTCTTTCAATGGGGAGATTTTTGAGGAGTTCAATAAGCGCTATGGCAACCAGAGGTCCAGCAACCGCTCCGAGAGTGTCCATCATCCTGTGGAAGCCGAATGCCCTACCCGTCCTTCCTTTTTTTGTTGATTCGGCTATGAGGGCATCCCTAGGTGCCGTTCTTATCCCCTTTCCAACTCTGTCGAGAACCCTGAGGGTGAGAAAGTCCCACCAGAAGCGCGTGAATGCAAGGCCCGCCTTTGAAACTGTCGATAATGTATATCCGAGCAGCACAAAGGCTTTCCTCTTTCTGAATCTGTCGCTTATGTATCCAAAGATTACCTTGAAGAGTGAGCTTAGGCTTTCGATTAATCCCATTATTGATCCGCTGAGGAGCTTTCCTGTGCCGAGCACATCCCTCAGATAGCCGGGCATGACGGGCATTATCATCTCGCTGCTCATATCATTGAGAAAGCTCACAATCCCGAGCAGGAAAACGTTCCAGCTCACTCCGAGGATTTCCTCCTTTTTCTCCACCATTTCAATCACCTAAAAGTTCTTTGCACAGCTCTTCAACCTTTCTCTTCCCCTCTTCGAGCATTTTACGTCCTTCCGCTGTTATCTCATAAACCCTGACTTTCTTCCCCTTTCTCACTTCCCAGTGGCTCTTCAGCAGGCCTTTCCTCTCCATCTCGTGGAGAAGGGGATATATCGTTCCTGGGCTCAATCTGTAGCCGTGTTTTCCAAGCTCCTCCATCATGAATGAGCCTGTTATTCCATCCTTTTCTGCATGATGGAGTGTGTGAAGCATGAGGAATTCGCGGTATTTCATATCGAACACCGATATCGAATTTCGATATGATTCTATAAAAACTTTTTGGCCTGAAAAATTCCCATGAAAAAATGAAAATCACTCCAAAACGTGCTTCTCCAGCACATAGCAGTGAAATATCCCCTCAAAGACCCTCTCCCCAAGCTCATTCACCACCTCAACATGAACGACCTTCTTCTTTCCATAGTCCTCCCGGACTTTCCCCTTTGCCCTAATTTCCTCACCGGTTCTGACCGGCTTCAGAAACCTCACCTCGGCCTTTCCAAGAACAACTGTTGGCTCGTTTACAGCGAGCATCGCGGCATAATCCGCCAGTCCAAAGGTAAAGCCACCATGCACAAGTCCGTATTCATCAACAGCCATCTCTTCCCTTGTTTTCAGCCTCACCTCAGCGTATCCTTCCTCAATTCTTACAGGTTCACCAACAAACTCCTTCGAGGTTAACCTGTGTGTTCTCTGCTCCATTTCATATCACCTGTAACAATATATGGCCGCTGGAGATATAAACATTTACATTATGGTAAAACTTTTAAACTTTCTTTCAAACTCCCAGTGGTGAGGAATATGGTGTATTTTGAACATACTCCTGATTATGGTGCATACCTTCTCATGATGTTCCTCTATTATGTAGGGGCGATTGCCCTCATACTCTACGGAGCGTATATTAACAGGAAGTATCTCCTGAAGAAGAAATTTGTGTGGGTGGATATGAAGCCCGGGGTGAGGCAGTTTTTCAAAAAATTCCTTCCATGGCTTCTGATAGGTCTGATGATATGGTCTTTTTCGGCTTTCAAGCTGACTGACTACTACCTCTCCTCCTATGCCTTCACATTCAGCGGCACTCACCTAACAGGCGGTAGTGTCCTGGATGATCTGGCGAATAACCCAAAATACACCTTTGATATTGATGGTTTAAGGCGCATGGGTGTTCCCTCCTTCGGGTTGTTGAAGGGATACAAGCTCGATGCTTCGGAGAAGGAAGGGTTGCTGATGAAGAAGGTTGAGCAGACGGTTGTTGTTCAGGGATACCCCTTTTTGCCCGTTGTAAAGCTCTACATCTATGAGATGGATGGGAAGAGAATCAAAAGCATGCGCACGGCATATATGTACTTCCCGAGGTCTCCATCGGATAGGCTCAGGAAGATATTTGACTTTCCTTTTGCACTCTTCTACTGGACTGCAGGGGGAGGACCGGGAGCTTAGTAAAGCTTTTTTATTTCCTTTGCCTAATTTTATTTGGTGAGCTTGGTGAAATCCCTGAGGAATGCGATTCTATATAAAGGCTCTAATGAATTTAACAAACAGGAGCTCATAGGGATACTCGTTTTCACACTCAAGCTTATGGACGTTAAATCAGCCAAGGAACTCATTGAGAAGGGTATTGAAAGCGGTGTCATAGAGGAGAGGGATGGAGTTCTGGTCATCAATGAGGAGCTTCTGGAGAGCGAGGAAAAGAAGGAATGCCTGAGGGATGAAATGGCCTCCTACATAGCCAGACTCCTTGGATGGACGGAGCAGGATGTCCTTGAGGAGGCCAGAAAACTGAAGCAGCGCTACGGGGAGCTCGATGAGAAGATATTGGTCTATCTCTTTGGCATGGATAAAGGGGTTGATATGTCCAGATTTAAAGACCGTCTGGAGGTGTGAGTATGGAAGCGCTGATAGTTGTGGATATGCAGAGGGATTTCATGCCCGGTGGAGCCCTGCCGGTTCCTGAGGGAGACAGCATAATCCCCAGATGCAACGAGTATATAAGGATGTTCCGGGAGAAGGGAGCACTGATAGTTGCCACAAGGGACTGGCACCCTGAGAACCACATCAGCTTCAGGGAAAGAGGCGGCCCGTGGCCGAAGCACTGTGTTCAGAACACCCCGGGTGCAGAATTCGTTGTTGACCTCCCTGAGGACGCTGTGATTGTGTCAAAGGCACAGGAGCCGGACAGGGAGGCATACTCCGGGTTTGAAGGAACTGAGTTGGCAGCAATCTTGAAGGAGAAAGGCATAAAGAGAGTCTACATCTGCGGGGTTGCGACAGAATACTGTGTGAAAGCCACAGCTCTCGATGCCGTAAAGCACGGTTTTGAGACCTACCTGCTCCTCGATGCGGTTAAGGGAATAAACCCGGAGGATGAAGAAAAGGCCCTGAAGGAGCTTGAAGAGAAGGGCGTTAAGCTGCTGAGCTCTGCACTTTCGTGAGCTCTTTCCATTTTCTAAGAAGGGTTAGCATGACGTTCAGGATTATCGGACCAATTAATGCACCCTTCATGCCAAAAGCCCAGATGCCGCCGACCATCCCGATAAACACAATTGTTTCATCGAGTTTGGCCTCCTTTGCAACAAGCACAGGTCTTATTGTGTAGTCAGGAAGGGGAGAAACTAAGGCGGCTCCGTAGATGGAGATGCCAATGGCCTTCCAGAGTGCCCCTACTTTGTAGAAGTATATAGCTGCACCTGCCCAGAACATCCAGCCCTCAAGGAGGGGCACAAAGCTGAATATGATTGTCAGGAGACCGACTATGATTGCGGTGTAGATGTCCGAGACCCCGAAAATCAAAAACCCTATGGCCATGAGAAATCCCTTGGCTATATTCAGGAGAAGCCATGCGCGGATCAGGGCATGGAGGGTTATGTCAACACTGCTGATTATATCCTTTCCGAGCCCTTCATATTTTCTGGGAAAGAGCTCTTCTATCTGTCTTCTTATCTCCCTGGAATATCTGAGGGAATAATACACGACGAAGAAAAAGACCACAAGCTGGAGCAGGTAGGAAGGAATTGAGAATGCCTGGGCTGAGATATATTTCGATATATTTGGCCCCAGCTGATTAAAAAAGTTGTTTATCACCTGGGATATTCCCAGCGGAAGTGGGAAACCCTTAAGCCATTGTGCAAGGGCTGTGAAATCTCCATAAAAAGAGGTTATCAGCTTTCCGAAAATCAGTATAAGCTCAACTGTTAAGCCTGTGGCAAAGAAGAGCATGATGAGCGTGATTACCAAAGCTGAATTTCTGGAGCCATATCTCTGTGAGAGTCTTTTGTGGAGTGGATAGACTGCATAGGCAGTTATCAGGCCAAAGAACATAGCGGTTACCAGAGGCTCGATGAGCCTCCAGCTCACATACAGCACGAGTCCTATGAAGGCTGTCCATGCTATGCTTTCAAGCTTCATACGACAGACTTATTAACTCTTTGTTTATAAAATATGCGAAGTGGTAATATGGAGGAGGAACTCAGGGAAAAGATATATGGATATATGCAGAGGGGTGGCAGGTTCTTTGAAGAAGGAAAGAGAGAACTGGCATTTAAATCCTACATGGAGGCTCTTTATGCCATCAGTGTTTATCTTGTTTACAGGGATTTGGGCATGCTCCTGCCAGCAGGTGCCGCCACGGGGGTTCTGAGAAGCAGATATCCGGATATATACGATGTTATCGAGAAATACGCAGCGGTTCAGGGTGAAATTTCTCCAGAAATACTCGGAGAGCTGAGAGATGATTTAAAAAGAATTTATTCCATGATTTAGAAGTTTTATTTGAGGGATGAGCTTATAACTCCACATGTCCCATTGGCTCTTTTATCCCTCTCCTCCAGTATTGTGCGTCTCAACGTCCCTGCAAATCCGGGATTGCCCAGCAGGATTACTTCAGCGACTCCTTTCAATGATCCATGAGGCCTGGCCTTTATGAGTATTTCATTTGATCTGTATATGATGCTGGTTTTCGAAAGGGAAATCCTCAGCCTGCATGCCCTGTTCTCTCCGTCCCGCGCCCAGAATGCCACGAACTCAAAACTGCCATCTTTGTAGAAGACATCGATAAGGGGCATGAACCCGTCTGATGGTGTCATAGGGTGTTTTCCATCCCCGTTCGACACGGAAATCTCGCCTCTGGCTGTTCCAAGGTAGAGGGCACCCGACAGGTCATCAATGTATGCGCCCAGGGCTTCATATAAGACCTTCTTAGAGCTGTTCATACAAACCACCTTAGATACTATTCGTGCAAATCCTATTTGGGTAATTGCTCCTTACCGAGGGGCCAGTCCTTAGGCACCAGAAACTTTTTGGGGAGTAAAGAGATGGCACTCAAGGAGAATATCTCGATGCTGAACTTCAGTATGGAGAGGATTGAAATGAGAATCGTTGCATCGGACACAGGCGGCGCGCTGCTGGATGGGGACTACACTCCCATCGGCCTCATAGCGACCGCGGCGGTTCTGGTTGAGAAGCCCTACAGAACAGCATCCATGAGCATTGTGAAGTATTCCGATCCATTCAGTTACGACATGAGCGGCAGGCAGGCCGTGAAGGATGAAGCCCTGCTTGCGATGAAGCTCGCCAGAAAGACAAAGCCCGATGTTGTGCACATTGACTCCACCCTTGGAGGAATAGAGATAAGAAAGCTCGATGATGTCACTATTGACGCCCTGAGGATTTCCGACAGGGGAAAAGCAGTCTGGCATGACCTGAGAAAGGACCTTCAGCCTCTGGCAAAACGCCTCTGGGAGGATACGGGAATCGAGATGGTTGCCATAGGGAAGGAGAGTGTGGCTGTGAGGATAGCGGAGATATTCGCCGGTATTTATACTGCCAGATGGGCCGTTGAATATGCGAGGAAAAATAAAAGGACAAGCGTCGGGCTTCCGAGGTATATGAGCGTTGAGCTCCGCCCAGGAAAAATATACGGCGAGAGTTTAGATCCGCGGGAAGGCGGTCTCTTCGGTGAAATAGAGGCAGAGACAGAAGGAATCGGCTGGGAGCTCTATCCCAACCCCCTTGTAAGGACCTTTATGGTTCTGGAAGTGTGGAGGGAGTGAGAGGCTAGCGCCCCTCCACCTCGCTCGGGAACTTTATGGCATCGAACGGACAGAGCTGGTTGCAGATGCCGCAGCCGGTGCAGATTAGGGTGTCTATCCTGACCTTTTTGCTCTCAGGGTCGTAAACCAAAGCTGGACAGCCGGTCAGGAGTATGCACGCCTTGCAGCCCGTGCACCTGTCGTCTATGACGACGGGTAGTTCTCCAATCTCGCCGCGCCTTATCACAGGGATAACGCACTCGCGCCTCGCTATGATCACGGCAGGCCCCTCAATCTCCATCGCCTCCTTTATGGCCTCCCTCGTGGCCGTTAAGTCGTATGGGTCAACGGTCTTCACGTATTTCACGCCCAGAGCTCTGACTAGGGCCTCTATGTCTATCTCGTTGAACTTCCTACCGGTTTCGCTTCCGCCGGTTCCCGGGTGCGGCTGGTGGCCGGTCATTGCTGTTGTCCTGTTGTCGAGTATCATGACAAGCACATTCAGGTTTTTGTAGACTGCATCGACCAGTGGCTGAATTCCGTTATGGAAGAACGTCGAATCGCCGATGGTGGCGATTATCTTCTTGTCCATGACGATGCTCTGGCCGTTCGCCAAACTGATGCTCGCTCCCATAACGTATTCGGTCCAGATGGCCTCGAGCGGTGGTAAGAGGGAGAGGGCATAGCAGCCTATGTCGCCGTGTATTGGAACTTTATAGCGGCCGAGCTTGAGGTCCCTTAAAGCATCGAGGGCCGCGCGGTAGCTACCGCGGTGGGGACAGCCGGGACACATTACAGGCGGCCGTGCAGGAGCGAGGCTTTCCGCATAGACAACCCCTTCCGGTTTCTCATAGGTTTCCCCCTCCTCACCTATGAGCCTGAGAAGAGCATTTCTGACCAGTGAAGGAGTCAGCTCGCCCTCCATCGGCAAATGACCGGTTCTCTTGCCGTATATCAGAACGTTTAGCTTAGCTTCGTAGGCCGCTATCTTGACCTCCTCCTCAAGGAACGGCGCACCTTCTTCTATGACGATTGCGCAGTCAACCGTGCTGAGGAATTCAACTATGAGGCTCCTCGGGAGTGGATGGGGTGTTGAGAGCTTGAGAACTCTGAATTCAGCGTTTATCTTCGGCAGAACCTCGCGCACGTAGTTGTAGGGGGCACCCTCGACTATTATTCCAATTCTTCCCTCACCCTCAATCCAGTTGAAGGGCATTATGGCGAACTCCTTCTCAATTTCCCTGAGGGTTCTGTTTAGCCACCTGTGCCTCTTCAGGTTGCCCTTCATAGATGCCCTTACATACCTCTCTATGTCCTTTCTGAATTTCGCCTCACGCTTCAGATCAAGGAACTCTCCGACCTCAACATCAGCGGTGGTGTGGTTCACCCTCGTCGTCGTGCGGAATATTACAGGCACCTTATGGCGTTCGCTCAGCTCGTATGCGTACTTTATGAGGTCGTGGGCCTCCTGAGGATCGGCAGGCTCAAGAACTGGCAGGAGGGAGAGCTTTCCGTAGTAGCGGTCGTCCTGTTCGGTCTGGCTCGTGTGCGGCCCGGGGTCGTCAGCGACGAGTATGACGAGGCCGCCTTCAACTCCGGAATATGCAAGGCTCATGAGAGGATCCGCCGCGACGTTTAAGCCCACACACTTCATGGTTACGAGACTCCTCAGCCCGGCATAGGAAACCCCCGCGGCCTCTTCAAGAGCAACCTTTTCATTTGGAGCCCACTCTGCGAAAATCTCTGGTTTGAGCTCTGCTATAGTTTCGATGACCTCCGTCGATGGCGTTCCCGGGTAGCCCGTGGCAAAATGAATCCCGCTTTCAAGGGCACCATAGGCAATTGCCTCATTGCCCATGAGAAGTTTTTTTCTCTTTTTTCCGGTTTTCATAACGGCTGTATCAGCATGAACTTCAACGCCTTCCAACATGCACCACCGGATAATATCACTCAAGGATGTTAAAAATCTCTATTTCAGGGAACCTGACCAAAAACCGAAGAATTTTTCATGTTTTGTGGATTTACCTTTAAAAGAATAAAGGATCAGGCGATGTGATTACCTTTTCTTCCCGTACTTGGGGTCGTAGAAGTATTTCCCCTGGGCCTCAGCGTAGGAGTCCATGACCCGTCTGTTGACGACAAAGGCATAAACCAGAACCGCTATCAGCATTGCCCCTCCGACGTATCCCATTGTTTTCACTGAGAGGACAAAACCAACTATCGGAATTCCAACTACCACTATAGCAATCCCTACAAAAAGAGCCAGCAGAATCTTGTAGCCGTACCTCTCCATAAACAGGTCAAAATCCATGCTCCTCACCAGTAGTTGTTTTTGCCTTAATCTTTAAATAGCTTACTGCATTTAAATCATCGGTGCATAAAAATGAGGATTGAGGAACTTGTCAGGATGGTTGATGAGGCAATCGCAAACATCAA
>WAPO01000149.1 GCA_015520705.1 Thermococcus sp.
AATAGTGCCCAACAGAGAGCTCGCTCTGCGGAGCGGAATCCATGCAGGCAGAGGCATTCTGATAGACGACTATTTCAGAACCTCCGCAAGGAACGTTTATGCAATAGGCGACTGCGCAGAGCACGGCGGCATTATCTCCGGAACCGCAAGGGCAGCGGCTGAGCAGGCCAGAATTCTTGCCAGCCTGCTGATGGGCGCGGAAGAGAGCTATGACTTCTCCTTCAGATCAGCCTTCTTCAATTTCGCCGGCCTCAGCCTCGCGGTTATAGGAAAGACTTCGGGGGAAGGAGAGTGGCTCGAAGAGAATGTAAAGGTTTTCTACGAGAACGGAAACCCTGCCGGAGCAGTTGTTATTGATGATATCCGAAAAGCAATGAAACTTGAAAAAGACATTAAATTGGGTTCTTTGGACAACCAAATTCGTTTATAGGGATAACTGATAGTTTGGGAAATCGTTAAATACTCCCTAAAACCAAATCTAAGTGAAAAATACCCGAGATGGTGATAACATGACTGTGAAAAGGAAGATGACCAAGAAGTTTCTGGAAGATGCCTTTGCCGGAGAAAGCATGGCCCACATGAAGTATCTGATTTTTGCCGAACAGGCCGAGAAGGAGGGATTCCACAACATAGCCAAGCTCTTCAGGGCAATAGCCCATGCGGAGTTTGTGCACGCTAAAAACCACTTTATAGCCCTTGGAAAGCTGGGAAAAACGCCTGAAAACCTGCAGGCAGGCATAGACGGAGAGACCTACGAGGTCGAGGAGATGTATCCCGTCTTCCACAATGCCGCCGAATTCCAAGACGAGAAAGATGCTGTGAGGACTACACACTACGCCCTTGAGGCTGAGAAGATACACGCAGAGCTTTACAAAAAGGCTAAGGAACTCGCCGAGAGTGGAGAGGATATGGAGATAAAGAGGGTCTACATCTGCCCTGTCTGCGGATACACGGCAGTGGATGAAGCGCCTGACAGGTGCCCCGTCTGCGGCGTTCCAAAAGAAAAGTTTGTTGTCTTTGAGTGATTCTTTCGTTTTTTCATTTCTCAAGTTTGAGGCGCAAACCTTATAAGGTTGGACTAACAACATTAGGATGGTGAAAAAATGGCCAAATGGAAGTGCATGGTCTGTGGTTACATATACGATGAAGATGAAGGCGACCCAGACAGCGGGGTTGAACCCGGAACAAAGTTTGAAGACCTGCCAGACGACTGGTACTGCCCTCTCTGCGGGGCACCAAAGGATATGTTTGAAAAGATTGAGTGAGGTGGTTTAGATGCTGAGCAAAACAATAAAAAGCGGCGACTGGAAAGGGGAAAAGCATGTTCCCGTTATAGAATACAGAAAGGATGGGGAGCTCCTTGAGGTAGAGGTTAGCGTTGGGAAGGAGATACCGCATCCAAACACACCGGAGCACCACATCGCCTGGATAGAACTCTACTTCCATCCCGAAGATGGGAAGTTTCCAATTCTTGTTGGAAGGGTGGCATTTACCAACCACAGTGATCCACTCACAGAGCCAAAGGCAAAATTCTACATCAGGACAGGGAAGAAGGGGAAGCTTTATGCCCTGAGCTACTGCAACATCCACGGTCTCTGGGAGAACAGTGTAGATGTGGAGTGAGGATAATGGAGACTCCAGTGCTTGTTTTTGAAGTCCTGAAGAAGGCTGGAAAACCATTAAAGAGTAAGGAAATAGCTGAAATGGCAGGTATTGACAAAAAAGAAGTGGATAAAGCCATCAAACTTCTGAAAAAAGAAGGGAAAATAATCTCCCCAAAACGCTGTTACTATGCTCCCGCTGAATGAATCCTATCCCGACCCCTTTTCTTTTATTTCCCATGCAAACGTTTATGTAGTCCCCCAGCGAAGTTAACATAAAAACATGGATGCTGAGAAATATGCTGGGGTTGTGGTATGAAATTACGATGAGTTTTGTAGGAATATTAACCCTTCTGGGAATCGTGCTCACCTGGGCGATATTCAGGCGGGTGGAAAAGGTGGCCCACCCTTCAATTCTTCTGGTGCTGGGGGGATTAATGACTGCAGGAGGATTTACAGCAGTAGCACTGTTTGGAGAGGCAGCAAACGGCATTTTAACAGTTTTAATTCTAACAGGACCGGCAGTAATTGCATACTCACTAGCGAGCGGTGATGTGGTTAAAGTAAGTGGAAGATTAATGCTTCAGGTCTTTGCAACCCTGATGAGTCTGCTGCTGGCAGGACACTACTCAACGGTTACGATTTATGTGGCGTATGCTGGCCCCTTCCTGGCAATCCTCCTGCTTATGAACTCCCTTATATCCCTGGGGCTTGCTGGAGAATTTAGAGAAAAGTTACTGATCGGTGCATCATGGATGGTGGTTCTTTTCTCATGGACAAGATACCTGCTTGATGACAGAGCAGCAGTTCAAAATGCTGTGATAGTGACCTTCTATGTGCTCCCCATAGCTGTCTGGATAGGAGTCGCATTTTCAATATACTTATCCCCTACAGGGCAAAACTGGCCAGGAAAGCTTTTAAGTGTGCATGCAGAGCATTCCTCAGGTGAAGTGGATGAAGGTCTACATGAAAGATAGGGACTGGCCGCCCGAATACAGGGCTGTTCTTGACGAGCTCGCTGAAATAACCGATCCGGTTACCGGAGGGGACATACTTGACTCGGGCGTCGTTGCAGGGCTTGAGGTGGCGGATGACACACTCAGGATATGGCTCAACTTCGAGAGCTATGCCGAGTATAACCTGACAGGGGCTTCCGCCATTGCATACTCACGGATAATTGGGAACATAATGGAGAGATTTGCCCTCGTTAAGTTTGCAAATGTCTATGTCTATGACCTGAGGAACAACATAGTCGGCAAATTTGAAAAGAAGGGATGATCATGCCCCTCTTAAGTTTTCTGAAGAAGAGGGAGGTCAAAAGAAGGCCGAGGGAAGACCTGCCTCCTGAAGTTAAAAGGGCCGCTGAAATTCTGAAGGGCGTCGCTGACCCGGAAACAGGGGTCAACATCGTGGATGAAGGCCTCGTATACGGACTAACTGTTGAAGGGGACAGCGTTCAGGTGTTTCTCCTAATGGCGCGCTCAACTCCTGAGTGCCACTTCTGCCGGATGCTCGCAATAAACGTCCAGAGAAAAATACTGAGGGATATCATAGCCCTTCTGAGAGAAGGAGGGTTTAATAGGATTGAGGTGTATAATGAACTCGGACTTCTGCTCGAAAAATGGGGTGATAACTATGGTTCCGGAAATTGATGAGGGGGTTTCCCTCGAAAGGATTAAGGAGTTTCCGCTTGAGAAGCTCCTCGGAATGGCTATAAAGGCCGAGATTGGAGCGAAGAAGTTCTACGAGAGCCTGGCTGAGAGGATAGACATCCAGGAGCTTAAGAACAAGATAGAGTGGCTCGCCGGTGAGGAAGGAAAGCACGAGGCTCTTCTCAGGAAGATTTACGCCGAGATGTTCCGGGGAAAGGAGGTTGTCTTTCCAAAGGAGCACATAGGGCCGGAGTTGAAGCCCGTTGAGAGGGAGCTCCAGGGGGTTCAGGATCTACTCGAACTCATACGCTGGGCCATGAAGGCAGAGGAGATAGCGGCCCACTTCTACGAGGGGCTGATAGACATGGTGGACACCGAGGAGAAGAAAAGGCTCATGCGCTACCTCAGCGACATGGAGAAGGGCCACTACTACACGCTGCGCGCCGAATATGAACTCCTCCTTGACTGGGAGATGTACAGTCAGATGATGCACGTGGGCCCCTGAATTTCAGCCCCGCTTGGAAAACAAAAAGAAGAGGACATTACTCGCCATATTCAGCTATCAGCTCAGCTAAAAGTCTGTGATGTTCTCTCTCATTTTCAACCAATGCCTCTGCGAGGCCTTTGAAGAGTGGATGACCCATCTTCTCGGCCATTTTTTGGTATGTTTCAATCATATCCTTCTCAATTTCAAGATGCATTTCGGCGAAGCGCTTCACAAGGGCCTTCTGGTCGTTGCTAAGCTCAGCTTCCCTTATCTCCTCAACCGGGCCTCCACCTGCAAGTTTCTCAATCTCCTTCATGGCGTCGAGAATGGCCTTCATGAGATGCTTGTGAATTATCGTATCAACGGCTATTCTGCCGACAGTCTTTTCAACACCAGTATACCTGAGTCCCTGCCCTCTTATAAGGCCAAGACCATCGGTATAGCTCCCAGCAGCTTTTTTCTCAGTTTCATATGCCTTTTTAACAAGAGGTTCGACCATTGGAATCACCAGATTATGTTATAGAACCCGAAGGTTATATATTTTCCCATTCACTGATGTCTGTAAAGACCTCCAAGGTTCAGGTTGCAGAACTTTAAAGTAGAATCTCCCTAAGTTGGAAAAGAAAAAGGATAGAAATCATTCGAGAACCACTATGGCCTCAGGATTCTTGATCCTCAGAGCAAGTGCCTCACTTGCCAGAAAAGCCACTTCCTCCCCCTCAGGACCGAGCTCGGTGAGCTCAACATCCTGTCCAACGACGATATCGAGGACTGCTGGAGTGCTGGCAAAAACTACCACTTTACCCTCATCGAGGCTCGGGGTGACGAAGATTCCTCCTTTGAAGATTCCCCTGAGAACCTCTATCAGCATCCTGCCTCCCTTCTCATGGACACGCAGCAGCTTTGCATACCTCTTGGGGTTTATTATTATGGCAAATGGGCCGGATGAGGCCTCAGCAGCTTCCTGTAATGCATTCATAAGATCGCTCAGAGCCTCTTCTGTGTTATCCCATGCACTCAGTTTGGCCCTTTTGACGCCCTCAGAAGAAAGCATTTCTCTCAGTATAAGCGCTTCCTCATCTTTCACAAGGAGCTCGCCCGCCTTAACTGCTATGGCCGGGTCATAAGAGCCATCACTCAGCTCCCTGAGACCAACGTAAAACTTTTTGGTTAGCATGGGTATTGGCTTATACTCCTGCTTCACAACCTTTACCCCATCTTCAAAAGCTATCCTGTCTACTCTGAACGACTGAACTCCTAGTATGCTGGTCTTGGGCAATGCACTGACAAGAATTCTTCCTTTGCTTACGGCGTCGAGGAGGGCTTTTTTGAGGGCATCAATGTAATCACTTCGCAACTCTTCCCCCTCCTTCTGAGGGAACTCCGTTTTAATCCCTGTAAGCTCTTCGACTTCCTCAAAGCCTCCCTTAAGTTCTTTAACCTGCTCTGGGTCGATATTGAGGAGCAGTGCCAGAAACTCGCCGACATGGGCTTTTTCTTCCCCTGCTATATCTAAAAATACCTTTCTCACTCCTTCATCTTCTATCAGCATTGCAAACTGCTCGTAGAAGTTTATGGCATCGAGTTCTGCTATGGTGGCCCATCTGAGGGCCTGAGCAATTTCCTCTTTCGAAAGAGGTTTTTCACGGGATATAGAAATAGGGTTCAATCCAAGCATTTAAATCACCACCATAAAATCTCGTTCCTCCTAAATAACCTTTTTCATCAAAAATGTAGAGGAAGGTCACCTCAGGAACTTCGAGACGTAAGGACTTTCACCCGGCTTGCTTCTTCTGAAGTGGCCGCTCGGCTTGCCGGTGAGCAGTTCCTCGAACCACGCCTCGTGCTCTATCTCCTCGTGGAGGATTGCCAGCGAGAGGTCGTAGGTTCTCGGATCTTTGCCCATCGTGTAGTTGCATATCTCTGTATAGACACCAACGGCACAGCGCTCGGCTTGGAGGAGCACCCTCAGGATTTCCTCAACGGTTGGGTTCTCCGGCAGGTAGGCGTCGCTACACCAGGCCATATCCGCGAAGTCTCTGATGTCCCTCGGGAGCTCCCCTCCGAGCTCGTAAATCCTTGGCATGAGGGCCTCGAAGTGGTTTCTGTCCTCAAGGCGGGCGTCCTCAACAATCTCCTTTATGGTCTCACCTTCCAGGCCGGCGGAGTGGTTCCTCAGGACTGTGTAGTAGTAATAGGTCGTGAATTCCGCAGCCGCCGCCTTCAAGAGCATCTCCAAAAGCTTCTCAACATCGATCCCGGCCCGCTCAACGAGCCGTCTGTTGTGTTCCGACATAGCTTTCACCACTTTTTAGTTATAACTTCTACTTAATAAACTTTTCTATCTAGAAGTTATTTCTAATTAGAAAGGCTTATAAACTTCCCCACGAACTGGAACATATGTGGAGGGAAAAGGCCCTTGAAGGACTCAAGAAGAGTGGCTACAAGCTCACACCCCAGAGGCTCAGGCTCCTAGAGGTTCTCAATGAGCTCGGGAAATCCCACCCCTCGCTCACCGAGCTCCTAGATAGGATAAGGAAGGAATTCCCGACCATGAGCTTTTCAACCCTGTACTCCAATCTCATGACCCTCCGGGAGCTTGACCTTGTTGAACTCTTCTCCCTCGAAGGGGAGACTAGGATAGAGATAAACACCGAACCTCACATAAACATCATAGAAGGGAATAGAATAATCGACGTCAACGACCCGGAGATAATCGATACCATACGGAGAAAAACGGGTAGAAGGATAAAGCTGGTCAACGTGCTGGTTGAATGAGACTCCAGCGGCTTTCCTAAACCAATCAGTCCACCTCAAGACTGAAGTCCTGGTAGTCCATCCAGATGCCTATTTTCATTATCGAATCATACTGGGCCTTGAGGAGTTCATAGTGTCCTTTTTCAATCTTCGCCAGCTCTTCAAAAATTCTTTTCACGCTATCATGTTCTGCCTCCTTTGCAGCCTGTTCATAAAATTCCCAAGTGAGTTTCTCTTGCTCCATGCCTATCCTGACAGCATCTACTTCGCTTAATTCTCCTTCATATTTCGGCGTGAGCTTTTCAAGAAGTTCCCTGTCAACAGCAGGAAGCTCACATTTCTCTATTAAGACTTCAACAAACTTCTCTTCGAAAGTATCCCAGTGCTCTGCTTCTTCACCTGCAAGGAAAAGGAACATTTTTCTTGCCCTTTCGTCCCTGGCCCTCCGTGCGAGCTCTATATAAAATTTCAGCTCAGCCTTTTCAACTTCGAGGGCTAGGGCCAAAGCCTCAACCTCCTTCATTCTTTCACCTCCAAAATTTCCCTAACAGCCTCAAGAACCTCTCTTGCATGTCCTTTAGCTCTAACTTTAATCTTGCTCCAGACAATTTCACCCGCAGGATTAAGCACGAAAGTGCTCCGTATTGCTCCTTCATATTCTCGCCCATAGCTCTTTTTCTTCCCCCATGCACCCAATGCTTTGTGAAGCTCGGCGGTGGCATCGCTGAGGAGTTTTATTTTAAGACCATGTTTTTCCTTAAATCTTGCATGACTCCTCTGAGAATCTCTGCTGACTCCTATCACCTGAACTCCAAGCTTTTTAAACTCCTCAATCAGATTGCTGAATTCCTTTGCCTCTGTGGTGCAACCAGGGGTGTTATCCTTGGGATAAAAATAGATGACCGACCATTTTCCAGAGACAATTTCTCTCAGCGGGATTTCATTTCCATCCTCATCCACAACCTTGATGTTCAGATAGTCCATTGAACCACCTAAATAATTAGGGTTATCTAACTTATTAACCTTTTTATGCTATGATATCAAAACTTAGTGGGGATGCTTATGGAGATAATAAAGGTGGATAAACCAATCAAACTTAAGGAGGAGCTTGTGGGCTTTGTATTCCGCGTTTATCAGGGCACAGGGGGAGCATATCCAGCTCTCGAATGGGTCGAGAAAAAACCGAGCATAGACGATTTTGAGGGATTTGCCAAAGTTTATGAACCATTCCTTGAGTTCAGGCTCAAAGAGGAGTTTGATGAGCTTTACGTGCTGAGGGACGATAATGGCGATATAGCGGGAACCATAGCCCTCGTCTACAGCCTTGAAGGAAAAGATGTCTGGTGGGTGCCCGATGAGATAAGAAACGAGAAGACAGGCCTCATTGAGTTCTTCATGGTGGACCCGACATACAGGGGAAAGGGTTATGGTTCAAAACTTCTGGAGTTTGCAATCGAACGCTTGAAGGAGCTCGGCAGGATCCCCTATGTAATAACCTTCCCTGAGCTTGAAGCTTATTCCTATTATATAAGAAAGGGCTTCACAGAGGTCATGAGATACAAGGAATTCGTTGTGCTGAAAAAAGATGATTAGAGGATATCTTGCCGAGCTTTGAAGGTTTATACTATCCACTGATGGTGTTCAGTTCCATCAACATCTTTGCTCTCTACCCAACAAGATTATGCTGGTAGTCTTTCTTTTATGTAACATTTATACCCAATTTGTACCTTATTTTTGTACCAGTAATAAAAAATCTTTTTATATTTAGAGGACATACTGTTACATAACTGTGGAGATGTTGAGAATGAACGTAAAAGTTTTGGGATTCCTTTTGGTGGGGTTCCTCTTCGGAGCCCTCGTGGGATACGGGCTCGCGCCAAAGGGTGTGGGCCAAGAGGAGTACAACACCCTTCAGGGGCAGGTCAAGGAGCTTCAGGGAAAAGTTGGCCAGTATGAGGGACAGATAGGCAACCTCCAGAAGGAGGTAAAGAACTACGAGAACCAGATCGGTGAGCTCGAAAAGGAAGTCTACACCGTCAACATAGCCTACAAGGAGGGCATAGGCTATTATCTAGTGGACAAGGAAGGAAGGGCGCTCTACTACTTCGCCAAGGATGTGCCCAACTCCGGCAAAAGCGCCTGCTATGGAGAATGTGCCCAGAAGTGGCCGGTCTTCTACGAGGAAGAGCTCAACCTCCCGCCCGGGCTTAACAAGGATGACTTCTCCGTTATAACGCGCGATGACGGCAGCAAGCAGCTTACCTACAAGGAATGGCCGCTGTACTACTTCTTCAAGGATGAGAAAGCTGGCGATACCAACGGTGAGGACATCAAGCATGTCTGGTACGTGATGAGGGACTACGACATCATGATAGCCTACCAAGAGAGCGTCGGAACCTACCTGGTGGACGACAACGGCATGACCCTGTATTACTTCGCCAAGGACAGCGCCAACAAGAGCGTATGCTACGGCGACTGCGCCCAGAAATGGCCGATCTTCTACCGCGAGAACCCGGTAGTGCCGTCGGTGATAGCGAACGACTTCGGCGAGATAACGAGGGATGACGGGACCAAACAGACAACCTTCAGGGGCTATCCGCTCTACTATTTCTTCAAAGACGAGAAGAGAGGTGACATTATGGGAGAGGGAATCAAGGGGGTATGGTTCGTCGTGAACCCCTTCAGATTCCCATGATTTCCTTTAATTTTATTAAGGAGAAGGGCTAATTGTTGAATATGGATAGAAACCTCAGGAACATCATTCTGTGGTTGCTGGTGGGATCAAAAGGCGGAAGGACAAGGGTTAGAATACTCAAGCTGATAAAAGAAAGACCAGCCAACGTGCATCAGATATCAAAGGAGCTCGGTCTCAACTACCGCACGGTTAAATATCATCTTGGGCTGATGCTTGAGCATAGGATAGTCGAGAAGGTCGGCGAGGACTACGGTGCGATATATATCCCCTCCCGCGGAGTGGAAGAAAATTGGGATGAAATCGAAAAGATTATAGGGGTGAACGAAAGGTGATGGGAATTTACTGGCAGATCAACATACTCATAGTCCTCATCGAGCTTTCCCTGGCGCTCCTGCTCCTGAAGAACTACATAGGGATGAAGAACACGAGGCTGGGAAAGAGGCTCTTCGCTCTATCCCTCGTGTTCGTGGCTCAGAGCGTGCTGGCAATAGCGTTCTACATTCACTGGGCTAGAATGGGGCTTGGTAAGGCAGTTGCAGAGCCGTTGCTCCTCCTCTCCCTGAGTGGACTCCTCGGGGTTGGCCTGCTATACTGGATTTCAAGGATGTGATATGATTGAAAAAAGAACTGTTCGCACTTTTTGTGCTCATCCTACTCATCTTAGGGACGTACGGACTCAAGGGACAGGGTGGAAACAGCAGCACACAATCTCCCGTCTCCAAGCAGAGGGCGGACTTCATCGAAATAACCGGTTTCGTTGAGAGACCCTATAACATAACCTATGAAGAGCTCGAAGCGCTCCCTTCCAAGAGCGTCACGGCGGAGCTTTATTGCGTCGACAGCCCGAACCTCCCGAGAAAAAGCGGCACGTGGATCGGCGTGCCCCTGAGGGTTCTCCTCGAGCGGGCGGGGGTTAAGGAGGGCGCCTACAAAATAGCCTTCTACGCGGAAGACGGCTACACCACCGATCTATATGTGGAGGACGTGATGAACAACAAGAGCATAATAGTCGCCTACGAGCTCAACGGGAAGCCGATAAAGCCGAGGCTCGTTGTGCCGGGGAGGTGGGGCTACAAATGGATAAAAGGCCTAACGAAGATAAGGCTCGTCAACTATAACTTTAAGGGTACATGGGAGAGTGCTGGCTACCCTGATGAGGCATACATTGAGGGCCCAACTCAGAGGGGTGCGAGCTGATGAAGGTCAGAATCGCCCTGAGAATAGTGGAGTGGACATCACTTCCGCTCCTCCTCTTCGCGGGACTGATGGTCATCAGCGGCTATGGTCTGACCAGTGAGGCCGCGAGAAACGCTTCCCTCGGCCTTCTGACTTTCTCGCGCTCCCAGACGATACACCTCAGCAGGCTTATCAAACTGGGCTTCGTCTCCCTCCTGCTCCTCCACACCTACACAGGAACCGAGGTGCTGGGAGAAAAGCTCCGCGTGGGCGGGCGAAAAAGGCTCGCCTCGGTCGTTGAGTACGGTGTAATAGCGTTTCTGATATACGTCGGCTGGATAACGCTGAACGGGGAGTTTGGAGGATAAATGAGAAACTGGAAGAAAAAGTCGGAGAGAACTCAGAAGTTGAAGTTTATGTCCTTCATGAGCTGGTCGTAGAATTCTTCCCTGTATATGTCCGGGTAGCGCATTATGTAGTCGTAATGCTTCCTCAGGATGTTGTAGTGGTTCCGCTCCATGTTAGCAAGCATCTCCAGCAGCAGCTTCGTCTTCTCGGTGGCGGCGTAGCCGGCCAGCTCATTGTAAAGCTTCTCGCTGACGAGCTCGGCCTGCATGGATATCTCATAGACCTCGTCAAGGTTTACCTCAGGCTTTCTAATAACCTCTGCCATCTTCTCTGCGATAACCTTGAACTCTCCTATGACATCGATGTCTATCTTCTTGGGCTTCGTTCTGGTGCCTTCGAACTTCTCAGCCATCTTCGCTATTATCTCACGGTGTTTATCCTCCTCCTTCGCCAAGAAAAGCAGCTCATCCTTTATAATATCGCTTGTGGTTAAAGAAGCCATCTTTTCGTAGGCCTCCCTGGCGCGTATCTCCGCGTTCATCGCTATCTCAAAAACTTCCTTGTCCATTACCTTCATAGAAATCACCATATACATGTTAATTTCAAACCTATTAACACTTTCGGGAATAGGGATTGCTGTCATTCTGTTTTATATCTGCCAAGATCAATGCATTGATTTTGAATTTCAGACAATAATCTATTAAACTAATCATTTTTAGACAAAAAGATTCCGGATAAGTTTAAATACCCTTGGAGAGACTTCACCTTCTCAGGGAGGAGGAGAAACATGAAAGGCAAAAAAATTTTTGGAAAAGAGGAGAATATGGAAGCCCAGCTGAGATACATCGAGCTATTCACCAATCCGGTGAGCTACTGCCATCATCATTGACTGTTCTAATGTATTGCACTTAAATTATCGCTGTTCAGAGGGTGTTTTCATTCAAAAACTTTTGGAGGGATTAGTGTGAGGAAGGACTTATTCTCGGAATCAGAGAGGTTAGCGGAGATTACAAAGTATTTAAGGCGCACGTTTGAGCTCTGGGGATATAGGGAGGTTTTTCTGCCCACGGTGGAAGAGTTCCGCGCACAGCTGAGAAAAGGAACAAAGTTTGCCTACAACAACGAGTTTTACATTATAAAACCCGATCTCACGTCTCAGATACTCGCAAATCTCAAGGAGCCAAGGAGGCTCAGGCTTTACTACATAAGCGAAGTTCTGGATGGTGGAGTCAAAGGAAGCTGGCAGGCAGGAGTTGAGTTCATAGGCGGGGAGAATATTAAAATGCAGGTGGAGGGGCTCCTGACGGTCATAACATCCCTGGAATCCATGGGCATTGAGGAATTCTACATAGACGTTGGCAGCCTCAGGGTCTGGGAGAATGCACTTAGGGGCATGGAGGAGTTCAGAGAAGCTGTGTTTAAAGCCCTGACCAGAAGAAACTTTGAGATCATTGAGAGGCTCCCCATAAGCGAGGAGAAGAAGGAAGAGCTCTGGAAGCTTTTCAACTTCAGGGGAAGGAAATGCAGCTATGAAAAACTCACCAGAATCGTTGAAATAGTCGATGACGACAGGGTCTTCATAGACCTGGGAACCATAAGACCGCTTCCTTACTACAGCGACATAATCTTTGAGGTTTATTCTCCTGAAATTGGAAAGCCTCTGGGAGGGGGAGGCGAATACACCTTTAAAGAAACCGGTGCCTTTGGATTCGCTTTTGACCTGAAAGCGCTCGCAAAGCTTTTCGATGGCACGAAGCTGGAAAAGAGCAGGAAAAAAGTAAGCGACTACAGGCTTGCAAAAGAGCTCGTAAAGCTTGGAATCCCTGTGGAGGTGGAATGATGAGGTTCGTCCTACCAAAAGGCAGGCTTTTCAGTAATTCACTTAAAACTTTAGAAAAAGCGGGAATTGAACTTAAACCTCCTGAAAATCGGGAGCTGATAGTGAAAAACGGGCGGTATGAGCTTCTGCTCGCGAGGGCTTTTGATGTCCCTGTTTATGTTGAGCACGGCGTAGATGTCGGGATGGCTGGAAGTGATGTGGTGGAGGAGAGGGAGAGCGATGTCCTGATTCCCCTTGAGCTTCCCTTTGGAAAATGCCGGCTTAGCCTGGCAATGCCCGAAGAAAATCTTGTGAGCGTTGAGGAAATGGAGGGCTTCAGGATTGCAACTAAGTACACAAACCTTACGAGGAAGTTTTTTGAAAGAAAAAACATTGAAGTCGAGATAATAAAACTTCACGGAAGCATAGAACTCGCTCCAAAAATCGGAATAGCCGATGCCATAGTTGATATAGTCGAGACGGGAAACACGCTGAGGGCAAACGGTCTGGTTGAAGTCGAGAAGATAATGGATGTTTCGGCATTGCTCCTGGTCAATAGGATCTCTCAGAAAACCCGGTTTGAGGAGATTAATGAGCTTGTTTTAAGAATTAAGGAGGCTGTTAAGGATGGTATTTAAGCTGGAAAGTTATGTGGCTGAGATTTTGGAAGATATAAAGAAAAGAGGCATTGAGGCCGTTAGGGAGTACTCAAGGAAGTTTGACGGCTACGATGGGGCGTTTTTAGTTGAAGAGGAGGAGTTTGAAGAGGCTGAGGGGCTGATTCCGGAGGAGGATAAAAGGATAATCGCAAAGACCATCGAGCGCATTAGGGAGTATCACGAGAAGCAGCTTGAGAAGGATAAGCTCTACATAAAGAACGCATCGCTTTACGGCATAATCTACCGCCCCATAAGGCGCGTGGGAATTTACGTTCCCGGTGGAAAGCCCCTCCCCTCATCGCTCATAATGACCGGGGTTCCGGCTAAGATAGCTGGCGTTAGGGAAATAGTCGTTACCATACCGCCGAAGGAGGGGAAAGTTAACCCATACGTTCTCTACGTCGCAAAGCTCCTCGGAATTAAAGAGGTCTACAAGCTCGGCGGAATTCAGGCGATTGGGGCGATGGCTTACGGCATTGGAATGGAGAAGGTGGACAAAATCTTTGGCCCCGGGAACAGGTTCGTGAATGAAGCGAAGAGGCAGGTTTTTGGCGCCGTTGGGATTGACAGCTTAGCTGGCCCTTCGGAGATAGCAGTAATAGCCGATGAAAGTGCAAATAAAGATTATGTCCTGGCTGACCTGCTCTCTCAACTGGAGCATGGGAAGGATTCAAAGGCCTGGCTCCTCACGACCTCAAAAGAGCTGGCAGAATACTGCAGCAGGGAAGGGGTTGAAGTTGTATTATGTGAAAACTTAGAGAAGTGCGCCAAAAAAGCCAACGAGATTGCCCCGGAGCACCTGGAGATACTCACAGAAGAGCCCCTGAAGCTCGTGGACTTAATCGAAAACGCAGGGGCGATTTACCTTGGTGAGTACACGCCGGTTCCAGCGGCGGACTACTTCCTCGGAGTCAACCACGTCCTCCCAACGGGTGGAGCGGCCAAGTTCAGCGGGGTTTTGACCGTTATGGACTTTATGAAAAGGATAAGCCTGGCTTACGTGAGCAGAGAGGAGTTTTTAGCGGAAAGGTATCTGGGAATCCGCCTGGCGGAGATAGAGGGGATGGAAGAACACAAAAGGAGTATGGAGGTGAGAAGATGAGGCGCAAAACGAAAGAGACCGACATAACCGTTGAGCTCGGCGTTGAAGGAGGAATAAAGACCGGTGATAAGGTCTTTGACCACCTCCTCACTGCCTTATTCTTTTACATGCGTGAGGAGGTTAGTGTGAGCGCTGAGTGGGACTTAAGGCACCATCTATGGGAGGATTTGGCTATTACACTTGGAGAGGAGCTAGGAGGGAAGATTAAGGGCAGGAAAATAGCACGCTTTGGGAATGCGATAATGCCGATGGACGATGCAGTAGTATTGGTTGCCGTTGACATCTCGGGAAGAGCGTATGCCAGCGTCGAGCTTTTCCCCGAGGAAAGCGAGGAGGGATTTGAGCTCACTTTGGTTAGGGAGTTCCTCTGGGCTCTGGCAAGGAGTTTGAATGCAACGATTCACGTGAAGCAGCTGAGCGGAGTTAATGCCCACCACGTTATCGAGGCGGCGTTTAAGGGGCTTGGCGTCGCTTTGAGAAAAGCTCTGGAGGAGAGCGGGCGTTTGGAGAGCACCAAGGGAGTTCTATAACTGTATTGATGAATTCATCTGCTTACTCTTTTACTCAGCTTTCTTTTTGCTAAAAGCTTTCGAAAGCTTGCAGTTAAAAAATTATCAACATCATAGATGAGTAATATTGTCATAGGATGTAGAAAGACTTATAAGGATTGATATCTCATATAGTAATGCAAAAACCTCGTAAGGAGGAATCTACAATGTGGAGGAAAGTGCTTGGGTTGATGTTGGGGTTGCTGGTTTTAGGGGCAACAGCGGGAATAACAATGGCAGAGCCGGATCACACCTCCAATCAAGTTGCTAAGGGCTCTGGTTCTATAGGTGGCCAAATTGCCGATGCAGAATTAAGTGTGACCCTCGCATGGTACAATGGCGTATGGGATCCAAGACTAGAAATGTGGAGATATGATGATATCATTACAGCAGCTGGGGATACTAGATATCAGAATGGAGATCTCGCATATGGTGTTTATATCCAAGAACTCGAAATAGACAGGAAGAATAACTATACACACTTTCTTTATAATCCAAGTGATCCTAAATTCACATCAGCATATCCTGAGCCCACTGGACAACATAATGATTATCAAGATGCATTAAAATTATTTGAACTTACATTGGAGATGATAGATGAACGTATGGCATTTATATTAAACGCAGCGGAGTTAGTGGATGCCCTGATAAGTACTCCGGACGCAGGGAATAATAATGGAAATGCATACTATGAATGGATATGGGATGATGGACCACCTTGGGCACCTTTTGAGTCTGATGCTTCTCATTATGTAAGATTTTTGGTTTTTGTAGAACCAGAACATACCGGTGAGTATACAATAAATGATTACATGTTTGGGCCTGGCTATGAGTATATCGGTGTAGCTTGGCATATGTATGCCCAAGGCCCACCAGCTCCAGATAAGATGAGTTCCCTAGAAAAAAAGATGTATAGAGTTGAAGAGATAACTCCAGAAGAGCTTAAGCTTAAGGCAAATCAACTATCTATCCCAAAGGATATAATAGAAACAGCATTAAAAGAAAGAAAACCAGTATATATAACTCATATGCCAGTTTTGATTATTAAAGAATCAGTTGCTCCACCAAAAGATTTGAAAATGATTCTTAAAAAGATTGCAAAAATTGAACAAATAAAAGAAAAGACGAGATGAATAAATTTTTATTAATTTTAGTTGGAGGGACTACCTATGAAGATTCCTTTCAGTACCATTTCAGGTGTTCTTATAATAAGTTTATTCTTTACATGTTTTTTTCTTTTTCATGAGGACAATAGTTCTGCGAATATCATGGAAAGGGATTCTCAGTTCTACAACCTCATTGGCAGATACCCTCACAATCAAACTTGGATTTTTGATGGGGAGAGGTATTATTATATAGTTTTGAAAGATGGTGAAATGAAGTACTATGTCGTTGTTTTCAACCAGAGCCTTCATAAAATTACCTCAATAAACGAGCTGACATACTATGACTACCTCACGTCAACGCCAGAGGGAGAAATGCTTGGAAGAACAATAATTGAGAATAATCCACGCTCTGTAGAACTCAAGAGGGCTAAAGAATTTACATACATAATATACAAAAACTTAACCGGAGAGATTTACTACTATACACCTCCTATGAGAGATAACACGACATATTATAGGGCAGTTTTTGATTTAAAAACCCAAAAGTTAATCAAAATTCAAAAACTTAAAGAAGATGAGCTCCCGAACTGGGTTCAGAAAGTTGTGAGGAGTATAAGGATTAAAAAGCCAGAACAATGTGCTGTACCAGAAAAATAGTCTCTCAAATGAATCAAAAATTGGGCACTGCCTTAAATGTGGCTCATGATTCAGAAGTTCTATCCATGCAAAACTTTTCGGAAATTCCCAAGAAGAATTAAAATAATTTCTCCGAGCGGATTGATATTTTCGGGCTAACTGCTATACAATTGAAAAAGTTGACATCATAATTGGCATTCTGCCAAGTAAAAAAGGCAAAGGTTAAAATTCTCCTCCTTTATTTTCCATGGGGAAAACCATGATAGCGATAGTTGATCTGGGAATTGGAAACTTAGCCAACGTCAGAAAAGCCTTAGGGGGAGTCATCACGAACGACCCCTATGAGATTGAGAGGGCCGAAAAAATCGTGCTCCCCGGTGTTGGAAACTTTGGAGCGGTGATGAAAAGGCTTGAACCTTTAAAAGGGACGATCCTGGATGCAATCAACGAGGGGAAGCCGTTCCTCGGGATATGCCTTGGACTTCAGCTCCTGTTTGAGTGGAGCGAGGAGAGCGAAGGAAAAGGCCTGGGAGTCTTTAAGGGGAATGTAATGAAGTTTAGAGGGGTTAGAGT
>WAPO01000150.1 GCA_015520705.1 Thermococcus sp.
AATTAGCTTTTTACATAATTACAGAACTGCAGAATGGAGTCCAAGCGTATCCATCCTGATTCCGGCCTATAACGAGGAAGAGAATATAGAGAAGGCCATAAAATCGGCCCTAAACCAGAACTATCCGAGCCTTGAGGTCATAGTCATAGACGACGGGAGCAAAGACGGGACATTTGAAAAAGCAAACTCTATAAAGGACTCCCGGCTTAGGGTTCTCCGGATTAGCCATGGCGGCAAAGCAGAGGCCCTGAATTTTGGACTGCGGAACTCCAGAGGAGAGGTTGTGGTTACCGCGGATGCTGACGGAGTCCTTGACAAAAACGCCGTAAAGGAGCTTGTGAGGCGCTTCTACTCGGACAAGGTTCTCGCCGTTGGAGGGCAGGTCAGGGTTTCAGGCGATTCTTTCCTCTCCAGGGCCCAGGATATCGAGCATCTCAGAATCGCAATGTTTCGTAGAGCAAAAGAGCTTGATGACCTGAGCCTCGCCCCGGGGCCGCTTTCAGCCTTCAGGAGAAGCGCCCTTGAAACCATCGGCGGATTTGTGGAGAGCCCTGTGGAGGACTACACGACGACAAAGGCCGTGAAGAGAAAGGGAGAGGTTGTCTATGCTCCAAAGGCCCGGGTTTATGTAAAAATGCCGGAAAGTCTTGGAACACTGTGGGAACAGCGAAAGCGCTGGTTCTCGGGGGATTTGGAGCATTTTGGTGGGGGTTTTATGAAGGAGTGGCTTTTCCTGATTCTCGGTGATCTGGTGTCTCTCTTCGACATTGGAGTGCCGCCGCTGGCCATTGTTCTCGCTCCTAAGCTCTTCCTCTTCTGGTATCTCTTTGAAGTCTTCACAATGCTCATCCCGACTCTTGTGGAAGGCGGTTCCCTCCTGAATGTTCTCATGTTTCCCGCAATCGTGTGGTTCTGGGCTCTCTTTTACCTCGCCGTCCATCTGCGGGGATATCTCGGCAGATTTCTATCATGATCTAAACGCTTAAACAAAATCTTTTTAAGCTTCCATCTATAGTCTATATAGAAAATATAGTCTATAGTGATAATTATGATGCTGATTGCAGCGGCTTTCTTCATGGCATGGGCAGTGGGTGCAAACGACAGTGCAAAAGCTGTGGGAACAGCCGTTGGTTCAGATGTTATTGGCTTCAAACAGGCCGTGCTTTTGATCAGCATCTTTACAACGCTCGGAGCCGTCTTTGGGCATTCAGCCGTTTCAGGAACTGTGAGAGGACTGGCACAGGGGATGAACCCACCGAGCGTCGGTGTTGTCTTGTTCAGTGCAGCTTTTACCGTAACCATGGCCAGCCTCAGAGGAATCCCCATATCAACCACCCAGTCAATAATCGGTGGGCTGATTGGAGCTTCACTTCGATTAGCCCTCCCTGTTCAGTGGCTCATCTTTGGAAAAATTGCATTAGCGTGGGTGCTATCCCCTCTGCTGGCAGCCATTTTTGCCATCATGGTATACCGAATTTACTCCCATATTCTCAAAAGAATGCACGAGATAGGCACCATCGAGCTAACCCAGAAGTGGCTCGTTTTCATCTCCGCATCTTTTGCGGCTTTTAACCTCGGAACAAATGAGCTCTCCAACGTTATCGGGCTTTCCCAAGCGCTGGGGTTTGGAGGATACTTCAGAGTGATTCTGGCATTGAGCCTGGCCTTTGGAGCGCTGAGCTTCAGCTACGAGGTGATAATGACCGTTGGCAGAAACATATCCCCTCTCGGACCAACCTCCGCGTTCTCATCCCAGTTCGCTTCATCCCTGGCAGTCAGTCTTGCCAACTCCTTCGGCCTTCCTGTCAGCTCCGGACAGGCTGTCGTAGGTGCAGTAGCAGGCGTTGGAGCCCATAAGGGGGAGAGAATAAACAAGAGGCTGCTGCTAGGGATTATGGAGAGCTGGATACTCGCCCCGCTGGCATCAGGGACTCTCACATATGTCCTCCTCTCGATTCTCCCTTAGCCTTTTAAACCCACTTTCACATAGTCGGTTCGGTGCTGAAAATGACTGAATTCAGGTTTGAGGTCAGGGCGAGAGATGCCGCAGGTAGGATTGGAAAGCTCGAAGTAAACGGCAAAAAAATTGAGACTCCAGCGATAATGCCTGTTATAAACCCGAAGCAGCTTATTGTCTCCCCCAAAGAGCTCAAAGAAATGGGGTTCGGGATGATAATCACAAACTCCTACATCATTTATAAGGATGAAAAACTCCGTGAAACGGCTCTGGAAAAAGGCATACACGGACTTTTAGACTATGATGGAATAATAGAAGTCGACTCCGGAAGCTTTCAGCTCATGCGCTATGGTGGAATTGAAGTCACCAACAGGGAAATCATAGAGTTCCAGCACAAGATCGGAGTGGATATTGGAACTTTCCTGGACATCCCGACCATTCCCGACGTCCCAAGGGAAAAAGCAAGGGAAGACTTAAAGATAACGCTTGAGAGGGCCAAGGAAGCGGAAGAAATTAAGAGCATCGCCATGAACGCGGCGGTTCAGGGCTCAACTTATCCTGACTTAAGGACTTATGCTGCTGAAAAACTGAGCGAGATGGACTTTGAGATTCATCCAATTGGGGCTGTCGTGCCCTTGATGGAAAGCTACCGCTACCGCGATTTGGTCGACGTCGTTATCGCTTCGAAGAAGGGCCTGAGGCCCGACAGGCCAGTTCATCTCTTTGGAGCAGGCCACCCGATGATTTTCGCGCTGGCGGTGGCTATGGGCATTGACCTCTTCGATTCGGCCTCCTATGCGCTCTACGCCAAGGACGGCCGCTATTTAACGCCCGAAGGCACAAAAAGCTTAAGCGAACTTGAGTACTTTCCGTGCTCGTGTCCTGTATGCTCACGCTACACCCCGCGGGAGCTCAGGGAGATGCCAAAGGAGGAAAGGGCGAGGCTTTTAGCGCTCCATAACCTGTGGGTCATAAGGGAAGAGCTGAACAGGGTTAAGCAGGCCATAAAGGAGGGCACCCTGTGGGAGCTCGTGGATGAGCGTTCGAGGGCCCATCCAAAAATGTTTGCCGCTTATAAGAGGCTCCTCGAATACGGGGAGTATCTGGAAGAGAACGAGCCGATAACCAAAAACTCGGCCCTCTTCAAGGTTAGCGAGGAATCCACAAGGTGGCCCATAGTGAAGAGGGCCAAGATGAGGGCAGAACGCGTAAAATCGAAGTTCCCTGAGACCGTCAGCCACCCCATATTCGGCGAGGTTCCAAAATATCTGGCTCTGACCTTCCCCTTTGCCCAGAGCGAAGGTGAGGAGGATTTCACAATACCGAGGCCAGCAAAGAGCGATGCAAAGCTCTACATAAAGGCCATAGCGGAGTATCAGTTCGGTGAAAGCGCCGGTGAGGCCTTTGAAGATGCATTTGTGGAGCTCTCAAGGAAGACGGGCATGCCGAGGCAGATAAAAGCCAGAGGCAAACACCTCGCTACGTTCAGGGCGGACGACGGCCTTTTAACCCTCGGGATCGAAGGGGCAAGGCGCCTAAAGGAGCTCCTGCCGTATCCAAGGATGCGTGTTGTTGTCAATGCCGATGCGGAGCCCTTCGCGAGGAAGGGAAAGAGCGTCTTTGCGAAGTTCGTTGTGGATGCAGACGAGAACATAAGACCCTACGACGAGGTTCTGGTTGTTAATGAAAAGGATGATCTGCTTGCTACAGGGGTAACGCTCCTCAACGGCAGGGAGCTCAGGGTCTTCAGGTATGGTCTGGCTGTGAAGGTGAGGAGGGGAGTTGAGGGCTAACGAAAGCTTTATATTCTCCCCTGCACCCATTTACTCCGGGCGGGCCCGTGGTCTAGACTGGTTATGACGCCACCCTTACAAGGTGGAGGTCCGGGGTTCGAATCCCCGCGGGCCCACCAACACAAACTTCGCTTGCGCGAAGTTTGATCAAGGTTCGCATGTCATTTCTGAAAATTCTTGGTTTTAGAAGGGGTTGCTCTTTCATCGGTGGGTTTTAAGAGGTTTCACTGCAAGTACAACGCCCTTCGGGCGTTAAAAAGAAATGAAACATATTTTAGTTTTCTGTTTTCGATTTAAGCCACCATCAGAGTTGCAATCTTGGGAAGACATGCAAGCTCATTCCAAGCAATTTTGGTGGAAGTTTATTCTTTGATCAAACTTTGCAAAGCAAAGTTTGTTTGCTAGGCAAAAGTTTCATCAAAGTTCGTAGCTCCTTCTTGAAAACGCATTCCTTAATGGGTTTTTCCAGCCTAAAGCCTACAATTTAAGCGAGAACACTATTACACGCCACCCACAGATGGTTTACGCTAAAAAGACGCCTTTCAGGCGTCAAAAGAAAGCAAACCCCTTGATAAGCTCGACATTTCGTTGTTCTCGTTGAAAGTGGTGTTCTTGAGAAGGGAGAAAACCAAACTTTTCCAAACGAGCAACTTGGAGAGCTACGAACTTTTGGTGAAGCTTTTTCCAAAAGCTTGTTCGTGAATTTGATCATAACGTGCCGCAGGGGAGCGAGGGGCCCTGAGGAATATTGAAGGTTCGGGCCGAAAGGTTTAAGTAACATGCTCACGAGTATATTATCATGATCATGCAAAAGTTCGTGGACAGGGAGGAGGAGCTCTCGAGACTCAGGGAGGCATTTAGGAAGAACGCTCTCGTGGTTGTCTACGGGAGGAGAAGGGTTGGAAAAACCCGCCTCCTCGTGGAGGCCGTTAGGAAAATCCCCCACCTCTACCATCTCTGCAAGGAGGAGGAAGTGGGTGAGACGCTCAGGGCACTCTCCCTGAAGCTCTTCCGCCTGACCGGGAAGGAGGAGTTCGCAAGAAGACCTGTGGCTTCCTTTGAGGAGTTCCTTGAGGCCCTACCGCCCGGGGTGATTCTCATCCTCGACGAGTTCCAGGTGCTGGTGAGGAACCATCCAAGAGTTCTCGGTGTCCTCCAGGAGTATCTCGACTTCAACCAGAGAAACCCGATCGTCCTCTGCGGCTCCAGCGTCTCTATGATGGCGGGATTGATGGATTACGGCAGCCCTCTCTACGGAAGGAGGACGCTGGCTCTCAAGGTTGAGCCCCTGAAGTTCCGCCATATATGGGAGTTCTTCCCGAATTACGGCATTGAGGCCCTCGTGAAGACCTACGCGGTTCTCGACGGCATGCCGGAGTATCTCCTGCGCTTCGACCCCTCACTCAGCCCGGAGGAGAACATCAGGAGGGAGTTCTTCGAGAGGGGCTTCCTCTACAGCGAGGCCGAGTTCCTGCTCCGCTACGAGCTGAGGGACTTGAGCACCTACAATACCATACTTGAGGCCGTTAGCTACGGCCACCGCTCCTTCGGCGAGATAAGGAACGCTACGGGGATCGAGGGCTCAAAGCTCCCCCGCTACATCTCGACCCTCATAGAGCTGGGCATCCTGAGGAGGGAAGTCCCGGTAACGCTCAAGGGCAAGGAGAAGATCAGGAGGAGAAACGCCCGCTATTCTATAGCCGACAACTACTTCGCCTTCTACTACGCCTTCGTCCATCCATTTAAGGAGGAGATAGAACTCGGCCTCCTCGATGGCCCCCTGGAGAACTTTAAGCGGAACTTCAACCGCTACCTCGGCTTCATCTTTGAGAAGATCGCGAAAGAGTTCTTAGTAGAGCTGAACAAGGCTGGAAGACTGCCCTTCAGATTCACGAGGATTGGCCGCTGGTGGCACAAGAGCGAGGAGATAGACCTCGTTGCTTTGAACGAGAGGGAGAAGAAAGCGCTCTTCGTTGAAGTGAAGTGGAAGGACTTGAGTGGAAGGGAAGCGAGGGGGATTTTGAAGGACTTGAAGAGGAAGGCAGAGTTGGTTGGACTGGAAGGCTGGGAGGGGCATTACGGGATTGTGGCTAAGAGCGTTGAGGGCAAGGAGAAGGTGAGGAAAGAGGGCTGGTTTGTGTGGGATTTGGGGAACTTTGAGGCGATTAAGTTAGATGAGCGTGCAGACAGGTAACGCGATTAGGTTGCCCTCTTCTCCCCCTCTGGAAACTTCCAGTTCTTCGTTATCCTTGTTACATTTTTAACCAAGGCCTTCTCTCCCGGATGCTTTGAAACCAGCTCCTCAAGGAAGGAAATCAGCTCGTCGTAGGTGCCGCGTTCAACAGGGAAAGGCACCCTGTCCTTTCCGCCAACGGCGTAGGTGAACTTGAACGGGTCCGGCGGGTGAGTTACGGGATCCTTCCAGCTCGGATGGACGTCGTAGATCAGCTCCAGAACAAGCGATAAAGCTCTTAACGTGCTCGGCCCGAGGCCCTTGAGAAGGAGGAACTCCTCATAGTTTGAAACGCTCAGCTCCCTTGCAAAATCTAACGCCTTTTTGTTCAGCTCAAACCTCCCAAGGCTCTCGTAGCGCTTTAGCAGGTCTTTCTCCCAAGGTTCTCTCGGTTTGTAATAAACGAGAGGCCTGTAACCCTTCGCTATAGCTTTCAAACTCTCAAGCTCACGCTCTATTTTCGCCGGCTTCTCCTGAACGATGTCAAGCAGCGTCTTCTGGTATTCTTTGGCATCCTTAGAGATGGTATTAAGGGCAAACTCCCTCTTTAGGCCAGAGATAGCCTTGTGGGGGTCGAGGGTGAAGGTTTCCGCGTCAAACCAGTGGAAGCGCCTCGCAAGCCTCTCCCTCTCGTTCATCCCCTGCTGAATCACTGCCCAGTTGCCCTCCTCATCGAGGAAGAAGACGTGGTGGTAGAGCTGGTAGCCCGTCTGAAGTGCCACTGTGTCAATCTTGGCAACGAGCCGGGAGGTTCTAACGTATGGCTCCGGGTCTAGTTCGTAAAGCTCCGCTATGGTTTTCAGCTCTTCTGGCGTTGCCCTGCTTTTCTTCCCCTTTCCGCCGGCAGCTTTAACTCCAAGCTCCTCCTGTCGGAGGGCGTCCTTTATCATGCCAGCGGTTACTGTCGTGGAACCTGAAGAATCCCAGTCCATGCCGATAACGTTGTTGAAAGCCTGAAACCATATCGGGTCTGAAAGGCGCTCAAGGAGGCCCCTCGTCCCATACTCTTCAACGGCCAGAAGGAGGACTAACCGTGTGAGCTTCTTCATCCTCTGTGCCAGCCACGCAGGGACATGGCCGCCATGGAGGGGCAGGTCTGCAACGCTCCTCATCATGGGGTATTTGACTTAGAGGGATTTAAACGTTGTCGAGACAGGAAAAGGTTTTTATCCTCCTCACCGTTTAGGCCTATGTATAACAGCTTGGAGGCATGATTATGGGGGTTGAAAAGGTTCCAAAATACAACATTCCGATAAAAAAGGTTGATTATGTTTTTATTGAGCTCGAAAAGATGAAACCACATGAACAGCTTGTTCAGAAGGAGCTTGAAGCTTTCATTGAGAGTGTAACAGGTTCTGGAATATTCTGGAAGGCCATGCTTCTTGCAAAGGTTCCGGGTGAGGACTTATATCTTATAGTTGACGGCCATCACCGCTGGGCCGGCCTGCAGAAGCTAGGTGCCAAGAAGGCTCCCTCGGTCATTCTCGACTACTTCAGCGATGATGTAAAGGTCTACACATGGTATCCGGCTTTCAAAGGCAGTCTCGACAGGGTCATTGAAAGGCTCAAGGCGGAAGGTCTTGAGGTCATCGAGGATCCAGAGGCTGAGGAGAAGGCTGAGAGAGGGGAGATAGCCTTTGCCCTCGTAGGCGAGAGGAGCTTCTCAATTCCGGGAGCCTTGGATGAACAGAAGAAGGTGAGCAAGGTTCTCGACGAGATGAGCGTTGAAGGGGAGATAGAACTCATATATTACGGTCTCAAGGAAGATGCCAGGGACGATATGGCCAAGGGGGAGGTTGACTACGTCTTCATCAGGAAAGCACCGACCAAGGAAGATGTCATGGAACTCGTCAAGCGCGGTGAGGTCTACTCGCCGAAAACAACAAGGCACGTCCTGCCGTTCATCCCTGACATGATAGATGTTAAGCTTGAGGATCTCTTTTGATTTTCCTATTTTATGCCGATGAGGAGGGATTAACCGGCTGATCTGTGATGAACAGCCCATTCTGAGGCGGTGGTTGAAATTATCCGGGGAGTAATTTTCGATGTCGATGAAACTCTGGTGTATTACGATGGCTACAGCCAGAGGGACTGGTACAATCTTTATGTGCAGCCGGCACTTCTGGAGAGGGGAATAAAACTGGATTACTCCATCTACAGAAAGATGACGGCCGGAGAGCTACCGAGGAGCTATGTTGAGAGGTTTGGAATTAATCACGTTAAATTCTGGAAGCTTGCTGATGCACTGAATCTGGAATACAGGAAATCGCTGGCTAGAGAGGGTAGGATCAAAGCTTTTCCTGATGTTGGGACTCTCGGAGAGCTTAAAAGGCTCGGTCTTAAACTCGCCGCGGTCAGCAACGCCTCTCAGGAGTGCACGGAGTTTGTCCTGAATCTCTTTGGTCTGAGAAAGCACTTTGATGCTGTCTATGGTAAGGACTACTCCCACCTTGATGGCGTCAAACCGAATCCTTACCTGATTGAAAAGGCCCTTAAAACGCTCGGATTGAAGGCAGAAGAGGCCCTGATGGTCGGGGATAGTCGTCTTGATATAGAAGCGGGCCACAGGGCGGGCCTTAAAGTGGTTCAGCTGGTGAGGTTTGAAAGGGTTGAGGGTGCGGACTACTATGCCGGGAACCTAGGAGAGCTCCTTGACCTCCTCAGAAACCTGTAGGCTCTGAGGAGAGCCGAGTTGGAAAAAGGGGAATTACTAATCATGTTCTGCAATAACAAGATTTCAGATAATCTCCAACCGGTTCCTGCATCTTCAACAAGATTTAAATACATTGATGGACATTGATTACCACAGTGATGGATTATGCAGGCCTTCAAATGTGAAAGGTGCGGTGCACCCCTTAATGTATCGCCCGAGACAATCGTTGCAATATGTCCCTACTGCGGTTTTCCAAACCATATAAGCGGCAGCCTCAGCACGGAACGCATTTATATAGCCCCGAGCCTCGCCAAAGACGACATCTACAGAGCTTTTATGAAGAGGGTTGAAGGAGATATTGACCTCAGAGGTCTGAAGGATGAGATTCAGGTGGTCGAGATCGAAGGACACTACGTGCCCTACTGGACGGGCAGTGTTTACCTCACGGGCGAGGTCAGATACATGAAGAGGGAAACGGAGTGCCACACGGTCACTGACAGTCAGGGAAACACACGGGAGGAATGCCACACTGTGGAGAGGCACTATCATGAGTTTATAGACAGAACGCTCCATCTCATGGGCTCGGCGAGGAGGCAGGTCACGGATTTCGGGATAAGCGACATGATAAAGCACTACAAAAAGAGGCCTCCAAAAATAGAACCTTTGAAGGAGCTCGATGAGGACAGGTGGCAGAGGATAAAGCTGGAGATACTCAACACAGAGATGGACGAGAAGCAGGCTAGGATGCTCATGAAGGAGGATGCCGTTGATGTTGTCAGGGAAGAATACAAGGCCAAATCCGACAGGATAGAATACTTCCGCTGTAAAGCAGAAGAGCCCGAGAATATGAAGCTCGTTCTCCTCCCCATGTGGGTCGTCTACTACAGATACGGGAACTCAATTTTCAAGGTTGCGTTTTCTGGCTGGGACGGTAGAGATGTTGCAGCGACTGAGCCAATGACCACCCTCAGGAGGGCTATGTATGTAGGCGGTGTTCTGGTGGGGATTCTGATCGGAGGCATAGGTGCCGCGGGTATCTCCTCAGGAGCTGCCTTAATCCCGCTAGTAGCGGGGGCGGGCATAGCATATTACTCGGGAAGCAGGGTTCTGGCGGGGACGAGGATAGAGAGGTGAGAAAAATGGAGGTGCAGTGTCCTGTATGTTCGGCTAAATTTACGGTTCCGGAAACCATAAGCGTTGCAACCTGCCCTTACTGCGGAACAACATTTGAGCTTGAGAGCCAGAAAAAGGTTGGTGAGCATTTCTTCTTCCCTCCTATAGGAAAAGACCCCGCAGGTTTGCTCCTGAAGTTCATCTCGAGGGAATACGGCGCCCCGGCTGATATAGTGCAGGCAAAGATTAAGGAGAAGGTTCTGCATTACGTTCCGGTGTATTTCTTCTATCTACACGGCAAGCTGAGAGGGAGCACGGCAGAGGAGGTCATGCTCACGGGCATACCGGCAGTCGGGAAGTTCCGGGAGCTTCTGAGGGACTATCCTTTCCCTGTCAGGGGAAAGCGCTTCTTTGACGAGAGCATGGTGAAAAAGGGAAAATATTACGAGCCAGAAATAAGCAGGGAAGACGCCGAGAAGGAGGCCGTTGCCAAAATCATGTCTGCCATCAGGGCAGAAGCCAGAGACTCCGGAGACAGCTTCACCGAGGGCGCTCTTGACCTCGATGTTCACTATCAAGGGCTCGTGCATTATCCGATATGGGAGGTGTGCTACGAGTATGGCGGTGAAGATTTTTATGGGTTCATCGATGGGGCTGATGGAAGGATTATAGAGGCGAGATACCCGATGACAGGCGAAGCAAGGAAGAAGGCAGGCGTGCTGGGAGCCGGGATTCTGGCAGCCGGTGTGATTTCAGGAATCGTGTTTGCATCCATGGGCGGGGCATGGGGCTTTCTCGGGGGATTTATTCCCGGACTGGCCGGTGCCGCCCCCATACTCTTCAAAAGCGCCCATAGAGTCCAGACTACAGGCCAGATCAGAAGGGTTTATGAGCACATACATTTCAAACCATGAGGAGGTGTATTTAT
>WAPO01000151.1 GCA_015520705.1 Thermococcus sp.
TTTTTGCATAATTGCACGAACACCTCTTCGAGGGTTATGGGGGCATTTTGGATATCAACAACATCGTACTTGGACAGGAGACTAAGAACTTCCCTGAGGTCATCACTCATGAAATACAGCTGGAGGTACGTGAGCTTTCCGTCGCTTTGAACCTCGATTTTTTGGACCACCTTGTTGAATTCATCAATCTTCACTTTCCCTTTAATTTTGGCGATTAGTTTCCTCTCCGCTTTTAGGGCTTGAACTTTCTCGACGAGTTCTTGAGGTTTGCCTTCGGCTATTTTTCGCTTGTTGAAGAAGAGTATTCTATCACAGAGCCTCTCAGCCTCGTTGAGGTTATGGGTTGTTAGGAGTACTGTTGTTTCCATTTCCCTTGAAAGTTCCAAAATGGCATTCCAAACTTCCCTCCTTGTGAAAATATCAAGATACACAGTAGGTTCATCCAAGATGAGAACCTCCGGCTGAATAATGAAGGGCAACGCAAGATAAACCTTCTGCCTCATTCCAGCCGAAAGCTTCTGATACCACTCCTTCCGCTTCTCCTTCAGGTTCAAAAGTCTAAGGGCATAGTTAATTCTTTTATCAGCTTCAAGCTTTGGAATCCCCCACAGTTCAGCGATAAACCTGAGGTTCTTCTCCACACTCACCCTCCACTGGAAGAGACCGAAAAGGTCCCTATCCCCACCAAAAATCGTGAAAAGCTTGCCCCTAATTTTATCGTGCTCACTGATTGAATCATGGCCGTCTATGTAAAGATGACCCCTCGTTGGAATCACGAGACCATTGGCAATTTTGCAGAGCGTTGTTTTTCCAGCACCGTTCGGACCGAGGAGACCGTATATCTCGCCTTCATTGACCTCAAAACTGATATCAACCAACGCCGAAATCTCCTCACGAGGAGTTCTGAGAAAGTCTCTAAGGCTCTTCAAGTCGAGCAGTGACCTTATTGGAGGAGGATAGTACTTGGTTAAATTAACAGCTTCTATCACTCAAACCACCTTGATAACATACGTTCTTCCATTTCGTTCACGGCGGATTAAACCTAATTTTTCAAGATTTTGAACTGCCCTGCAGGTGTTGGCTCTACCGAACACTCGACTTAACTCCCTTTGAGTTACCTCTCCCTTATTGACAATTAACTCCAATATTTTCCTTTCCAAGTCTCCCAATTCATGCTTGTATAAACTGTTCATATCAATCTCCACTCTGAGAAGCAACATGAGTTTCCCGTTTTTACACTTCGTTTTTAGAACATGTACCCTCATACAACCACCTCACATGTGCCCTAGCGTTCCTAACTCTCTTGCCTTGTTAAACCCCCATCTGAAGGTAATATACCCCACGGAGAGCATTATGGTCGTGATTAGCAACATGTTCATTAGGCTGGGAAGGATTTGGGATAATGAGTAGCCACCTCCCATTGTAAGCCTGCCCATCTGGAGAATATATGTCTCCGGGTGGATTTTTGAGAGGGGCTGGAGCCAGGAAGGGAGTTTATCGGGCGGGAAGTAGAGCCCGCTGACAAGTTGAGCTGTGATGTTGAAGAACCAGTTTAGGGGATCTTGTCGGGCTTTGGTTGCTATCCTGAAGCCCGCCGAAAAGAGGTCGAGTGCAAAAATTAGCAGGATGCCACTTAAGATGACAACCAAGACACCGAGGTTAAGATGAATTCTCAAGCCAAAAAAGAGAACATAAACAAGAGTTATTATTGCCGTTAACCCCAGATTCCACAGAATTCTCCAGGCGTTGATTCCGATGAAAATGGATGTTAGAGATGCAGGAGAATTGTAAAGGACCGGGAATATTCTCCCAAGGACAAAGGATGATATGCTTCCCCTCGGTAGGAAGACGAGGTTGTGGATTATTGAACCTATCAAGAGGTAGTCAAGGTAGTTTGGAGTGCCGTATTGGGAGATGTTGGCGTTGATTGTTATCAGCTTGGCGAAGATTCCGATGAAGAGGATGTTCAGGCCGAGGCCTATGAACTGGAGGAGCAGATCAAAGCGCCTTGAGAAGAAGACTTCCTTCTGGATGAAGACGAAGGCTTTGACCGTTCTGAACCCCTGGGTAACGAACATGACATCACCTTAAAATTAATTTATGAAATTATTTATAAGCATTGCTCTTTTTTTTTCTTTGTGGATAGTTTCACACTATTTATAAATTTGTTTCAGTGGTTTATAAATTCGTTGCAGTAAAACTTATAGTTTGTTGCAGGCACAGAATAGAATGCAAAAACTTAATGAGGGGGTGATAAAAACGGAATGGGTAATTGAGCCGACAGATAAAGACAAAATAGAGCCAGAATGGTGCCTCATAAACCAGTGTGGAGCTAAGGGATGTATCATAGATTGCTTCATAAACTTTGGCTGATAGGAGGTGCATTTTTTGGAATGGATAATTAGACCAAGGACAAAAAGTGTAACCAGCAATTCAGATACTACCTGCATCTTAGATGATGGATGTATAATAGACATATGTCCATGGGATGGATGCCCATATTACACATGTTTACGAGACTCATGCATACTAGTCTGTGTTATAAACTTATAGGAGGTGTGCAAAAATGGAATGGATTGTAAAACCTGTTAATAAGATACAACCATCAGACTGCGGTGGAGATGCCTGTGGAGGAGAGGGTTGTGCCCTCCAAGGTTGTGGAGCCCAAGGTTGTGCAATACGTGGATGTGGAGGAAATGGATGCATCGCAGATGGTTGCCTAGTTAACATTTGCCCTGCAGATCTATGCCCAGTTGATGGATGTATAGTCGATGTTTTCTGAACTTTGTTCTAACTCTTGTTTTTGTTTTTTGGTTTATCCATCACCCACCCACAATAATTAGGAGGGTTTAAAATGTTAAAACATTCACAATATAATATTGTGCTCACGAACAAAGATGGAGTATTAATATACAATAGTATCACAGGAGCATTTGCAAAACTCACCCTTGAGGAATATAGAAAGTATCTCTCTTTGAATCTAAACGAGGATGAGAATAACTCATTATTAGAGAACTTAAAAAAAGGTATGTTTGTTGTTCCTGCTGATTTTAATGAACTTGAATATATAAAAGAGAGGTATACTACATTAAAGCACAGTGCAACAACTCTTGGATTGGTTATAGCTCCAACACTGAAATGTAATCTGGCATGCATTTACTGTTACCAAAATAGAGGAGAGTTTGATAATTCGTTATTAATGCCCAGCAATGTTCAGGAAGCATTAGTATCCTTCATGAGGAATATAATTAGAGATAACACCAAGTTGCTTAGTGTACTCTGGTATGGTGGGGAGCCACTAATGGGGCTCCAAGTGATAAGAGAGCTTACTAAGAAATTTCTTAAAATTGCAAATGAGCTTGATATTCGATATACTGCCAGCATGATCACGAATGGAACCCTAATAACTCCAACAATTGCGGAAGAGTTACATAAACTAGAAATCAAAGCATTCCAGATAACATTAGATGGAGATAAGGATACACACAACAGAAAGAGGATATATAAAAATGGAAAAGGGACGTTTAATCGAATCATCGACGCAATAAAAACACTGGCCAAATACAGGGATACCAACATAACTATTCGTGTAAATGTTGATGAAGAAGTTGCTAAAAACATAGACAATATCCTTGACACATTGGATAAAGAGGGACTGAAAAACAAAATAGGTATATACTTCTCAAAACTAGAGGAATACGAATATTCCTCCCGTGCATGGGCTTGCTACATCAAGAGCCTAGAGGAATACAGCAAAGTAGAGAAGAAGCTCTACATGAGGTTAATTGAAAGGGGATTCAAACTGAACATCTACCCATTTCCGAGATATATTCCCTGTGGAGCAGTTAGAGAATATGGAAACATCTGCATTGACCCTGAGGGGTATATATACAAATGTTGGCATGAAATTGGAGTGAAAGAGAAATCCGTTGGACACGTAAATGAGGGATTTAATGAACGCCTTAATAGGTGGATATCATACACTCCGTTCTCCTTTGAACAATGCAGTACTTGCAAACTTTTACCAGTATGTATGGGAGGTTGTCCTCTTCGTGCCATGGAGGGTAACAGAGAATGTATGCCACTGGCACAGAACATTCAGGAGTATCTGAAGTTGGTTTATGCTTATAAATCCCAACAACACACAATTAACAAACTAAAATCAATAAAGGAGGAATGATTAATTGAAGGGTGTTATTTATTTTGTCATTTTCCTCATCATGGCTGGATGCTTGATTGGTCTTTTAGGTGAGAAACTCATAGAAAAGGCACCATTTATGTACAATAATGAAAACGTGCTTTATAAGCAGAATGAGATTAGGTACTATAAGATACCTCCAGAGCATCACATAACGGGATTTGTGGAATCTAAAGGAAAATTTTCCGTTTATATACTAACATGGGACAACCTAAGTGACCTGAAAGCAGGAAAGAACTTTACAGCAATATTGTCGTGGGTGAACAGGACTTTCGTTAGACTAAATTTGACGACTCCCAACCAAATCTGGTATATTGTAATAAAAAACCAAGAAAGAAAACACCAGTGGATAAGAATAGATTTCACTGCGAAAAGAGTAGACACTCACAGGTGAGTGAGTGGGATGCCAATTATTGAGGTCTCAAACCTCGAAAAGTCCTACGGGAGCCTGTGGGCCCTTAAAGGAATAAGCTTTCAAATGAAAGAGGGAGAAATCTTCGGCCTAATCGGACCGAACGGTGCCGGGAAGAGCACAACCCTAAAAATCCTTGCAACGCTGATGCCCCAGGATAGGGGAAGGGTGGAGGTAGCGGGCTACGATATCATCAGGGAAGCTCCAAAGGTAAGAAAACTGATAAGCTACCTGCCAGAGGAGGCCGGAGCCTACAGAAACCTGACCGGAAGAGAATACCTCCGCTTCGTTGCGGAACTCTATGCCAACGCAACTGGGAAGGATGAGAAGGAGATGTTCGAGCTTGGGATCGAACTTGCTGGGCTCGGGACAAGATTAGACGATAAGGTTTTTACATACTCAAAGGGCATGACCCGAAAGCTCCTGCTCGCGAGGACATTGATGGTTGTTCCAAAGCTGGCAATCCTCGATGAGCCAACGAGCGGTTTGGATGTTATGAACGCCTACGAAATCAGGGAGCGAATAAAAGAGTTCTCCCGTGAGAGGGGCGTTTCTGTCCTTGTTTCAAGCCACAATATGCTTGAGGTCGAGTTCCTCTGCGATAGGGTTGCGATAATTCACAGGGGAATTATAGTCGAGGCCGGAACGCCAGGGGAGCTGAAGGAGAAATACAACGCCGAAAATCTTGAAGAGGTTTTTGTGAGGGCTTCGAGGAGGGTTTCCTATGGGTGAGCTCTGGATTATGTTTCGGAAGGATCTGATGGATATCCTCAGGGACAGGAGGCTTTTAACGGCCGTGGTGCTCCCACTCATCCTAATACCGCTACTCTTTGGGATTATTGGGTCATCAAACCACTCGACCAGTGTGAGCGTCAGGGTCATTGACAACGACAACGGCGAATACTCGCGGACTCTCGTGGCGTTTCTCCAGAAGAACGGGATTGAGGTCAACGAAAGCTCTCCAGTGACTCTCATAATTCCAGCGGGTTTCTCCAAAGCCATCGAAAGTAGTACCTCCCCGGAGTTGATAATCCAGGTTGATCTTTCAAATCCCCTCGACTTCAAGACAGTCAGGTCCGCCGAGGTAGTAAAGGGACTTGTATTGCGCTTTGGAAGTGGAGTTTTACCCTCGCTGAAGTCGAAGTTCAAGATTGAAGTTGGTGGCAGTGTTTTGAACGTCGAGCCCTCAAGGTACATCTCGTCACTCCTCAGGGGTCCCCTAGCGGTACCACTGGTTCTCTTTGTAGTGGCAATCTACGCCTCTCAGGCCGTGGCGGCCTCCGTGGCCATGGAAAAGGAAAGCAGGACGCTTGAGACCCTACTCACGCTCCCAATCTCACGGAGGTCCATAATACTGGGCAAGATATTCAGCTCAATAGCATTCAGCGTCCTTGTGCTCGCCTCCCTCGCGGTCTCATTCGGAGTTTTCACCCGGCTCTCTCCCTATTCTAGGAATTCAGGGAGTTTGTTCGTCAGCCTAGCACCGCTCCTATTCTTCTCCGTTGGAACGTTCCTGCTCTTCATTCTGATGCTCCTGACGAGCCTTCTCGTTTCGCTCTTCACGCTCGACGTGAGGAGCGCCCTCAGCATAGCCGGTCTCGTTGAGGTCGTATACCTGATTCCCGTGATAGTGCTCTTCAGCGGTGCCGGGCTCTCCGGACCGTGGGGGATTCTCGTAAAGACAGACCCGGGCTACACGCCGGTTCAGGCCTTCCTAAGTGCGGTGGCTGGGGATTACTTCATGGCCCTCGGGGCGCTGGTTTACCTGGTTCTATGGAACGCCATGGTGCTCAAACTCGCCGTCTGGGTCTTCGACAGTGGCGTTTTAATGACCAAGAGAATTGACGCAGGTCATCTCAGGTGGCTGGTGAGGATAAAGATGTAAGGGGGTGTCAAAATGTTCATCCGCTCCATTTCAGCTGGGGGCAGCGTTGAGGAAATCGGCAGGAAAGCCCACCGCCTATCTATCCTAACCCGGTACTTCAACGTTCCGGAGGGATTTGTTGTTACGACAAAGGCCTACGGGATATGGAGAAAGGAAGGTCGGCTTTCAGAGGAACTCGTTGAAGAAATTCAAGAATACTTCTACTCTCCATACATTCTTGAAGGCAAGTTCCAAGTCGTTGCGAGGAGCTCGGCAACAGCAGAGGACAGTGAAAAGGCAAGCTTCGCGGGAGTTTTTGAGAGCGTTACGGACATTAACTCCTTTGACAGACTTCTTGAGGGAATTGAAAGGGTTTTCAAAAGTGCAACCTCCAGAAAAGTCAAGCTCTACATGAAAAGGAGGGGGATAACCAAAGAACCCAAGATGGCGGTCGTTGTTCAGAGGCAAATAAATCCAGAACTCTCTGGGGTTCTTTTCACTCGCTCCCCAGCCAATCATGAAAAAGCACTCGTCGAGTTTGTCCAAGGCTCTCCCGAAAAGCTCATTAGCGGTGAAATCAGCGGAAAAAGGCTGTCCCTCCCGCGCGACCCTTCCAACGTGGAAGACGGCCTGATGAAAGACCTCATTACCCTTGGACCGGAGGTTGAGGCCCTCTTCGGAAAGCCCCAGGATATTGAGTGGGCCTACGACGGAACCCTCTGGATACTCCAGTCAAGGGACATAACGACCAAAATGGAAACTGAAGAAAACAAAGCCCAAATTAAGGGCTGGCACCCTCTCAAGGGAATTCCCGCCAGTTCGGGAGTTTCACGGGGGAAGGCCTACTTCATTCTTGACGACCAGCCACCGGAGGAGGCGGAAAGGCTCTTTCCAGAGGGCGGGATTCTGGTGACCTACGTTCTCCACGCGGAGCATTACAACATCTTTGTAAAGGCCTCTGGAATAGTGACTAAAGTGGACAGCATACTCTCCCATCCGGCGATAATCGCGAGGGAACTCGGAATTCCCTGTGTCGTTGGGGGTTGACGTTGAAGCAATACGGGATGGAGACGAGGTAATTGCTGATGGGGACGCTGGGGTCGTTTACGTAAGGAATCCGAGGAAGGTCCTGAGAAAGTTTGAGCTCTGGAAATCGGGCCATGTGGAAGACGATGTTGTGAAGGAGCTTAGGGAGGAATATCTGAGGGCACTAAACGAGCTTTCTCCTCAAGGGCTGGAGAAGGTCATCCTGAAGGCGTTTTCACTCATCAGGAGGTTTTATTCCACAGACAGGGGAAGGCCTTCAACGTCTATTACTTCATCAACGATCTTATGGAGGAGGAAACGCCGAGGATTCTCGCAGAGCGGTTCGATGTTGTTGATGTCTTTTCCCGCGCTGACAGGGGAGAGAAACCGCGGAACGATGAAGAGGAAAGGCTCTTCAAGATCTACCGTCTTCTCAAGGCTTTCATCAACTACACGGATGAAAGGGTAAGGGACATTCCGACGCTTCTCTTCAGGATTTGAACAAGAACTCCCTTTTTACAGAAAGCCTTTGGCTTTTGACAATTTTTCGTCGATTGTCTTCAAAAAGATTTATATTTTTTTAACCCTTCCTGCTCAGCGGTGATTGTGTGAAGACAGCTGTTTGCCCCTACTGCGGCTTCGGGTGCCGGCTTCTTATCGATCCGAAAACAATGAAGGTCAAACCCCACAGAGGTGAACCCAACAGAGGAAAGCTCTGCCCCAAGGGCCTCCATGCAACGGAGTTTGTTCTCTCCGAGGACAGGCTCAGGAGACCCCTCAAGAGAACCCATAACAGCCTGAAGCCGATAATATGGGGTCAGGCGGTGGATGAGATAGCGTCAAAGCTCCTTGAAATAAAAGAACTCTACGGGGCAGATGCGGTGGCTTTTCTCGCCTCCTCCAAGGTGAGCAATGAGGAGAGCTATCTCCTTCAGAAAATTGCACGCCTCTTCGGAACGAACAATATAGACAACTGCGCGAGACTCTGTCATGAGGCGAGCGTGCATGCACTAAAGATGACCGTCGGCACCGGGGCCCAGACAAATCCCTATGAGGATCTTGAGAGGTTCAGGACCATACTCATATGGGGATACAATCCCGCGGAGACCCATCCCGTCGTGATGGACTACATCCTGAAAGCGAAGAAGAGGGGAGCCAAGGTTATTGTCGTTGATGTCAGGGAAACGAGGACGATGGCCTTCGCTGACTACAGGCTTGTAATACGGCCCGGTAGTGATATAGCCCTCGCCAATGCGCTCATGCACGTCATAATCCGCGAGGAGCTTTACGATGAGGAGTTCGTGAAGAGCAGAACAAGTGGCTTTTCCGAGATAAAAATGGCTGTGAGAAAATACACACCGGAATATGCCGAGAAGGTTACGGGAGTTCCCGCAGGGCTGATAAGAAAGGTGGCGAGGGAATTTGCATCGGCAGGAAGCGGAGCGGTTATGTGGGGCATGGGGCTGACCCAGCATGTTTCGGGTGTCGAGAACATCCTTGCCGTCATTGATCTGGCGCTTCTCCTTGGATACATAGGTGAGCGTGGCGGCCTCTACCCGATGCGCGGCCAGAACAACGTTCAGGGAGCGGCCTACATGGGGGCACTGAGTGAATTCCTGCCCGGCTATGTGCCCCTGACGGATGACAGATTCAGAAAGCGTGTTGCATCCCTGTGGGGTGTTGAGGAGCTGCCAACTGAGAGGGGACTCTATCTCACGGAGCTCTGGGATGCTGTGGAGAGCGGTGAGATCATGGCGCTCTACATAGTCGGAGAAAACCCTGCCGTAAGCGAGGCAAACTTTACGCGGGTGAGAAAGGCCCTTAGAGAGCTTGACCTGCTCGTTGTTCAGGACGTCTTCATGACGAGAACTGCAAAATACGCGCACTACATCCTTCCGGCGAGCGCCTTCTGCGAGAAGGACGGGAGCTACATGAACAGCGAGCGCAGAATCCAGTGGAGCCACAAGGTGTGCGAGCCCTATGCTGATTCAAAGCCGGACTGGGAGATACTGACGATGCTCGCCAGAGCTCTGGGTCTGCCGGGCTTTGACTACCGCTCCGTGGAGGAGATAACAGAGGAATACTTCCGCCTCTTTCCGGAGCTGGAGGACAGAACAGTCGAGGAACTGAAGAATGGAAATGGAATCTTCCTACCAAAGAAGAGGCTCCACACATGGGAGTTTGCAACACCTGACGGGAAGGCCAGATTCATAGCGGTCGAGCAGATATCCCCGTGGGAAAGACCCGATGACAGCTATCCCTTCATCCTGACCACCATACGGCTGATCAGCCACTACAACACGGGCGAGATGACTCTCAGGAGTCCATCGCTGGTGAAGCTCATGGGGGAGCCGAAGGCGCTGATAAGCAGAGCCGATGCGGAGAGGCTCGGCATAGAAAAGGGAGACCTGATCGATATAGAGACGAGACGCGGGAGGATAAGGCTGCCGGCAGAGGTGGGCAGAATACCTCCTGGAGTTATAGCGGTTCCCTTCCACTTCAAGGCCAACAGACTCACGAGCGACGCCCTGAACAAGGCAGGAACACCGGAGTTCAAGTTCTCGGCAGCGAGGGTCAGGAAGGTTCAGAAGCGGAAGGCCCACTCCGGGTAAGAGCCTGTGAGGCATGCTGTGCAGAGCTCCCTTATTCCAACTGCCTTCTTAAGCCCTTCAACACTCAGATAGCGGAGGGAATCCGCTCCGATGCTCTCCCTTATCTCCTCAACACTCCTCCATGCCGCTATAAGTTCATGCCTCGTTGGGATGTCAATTCCCATGTAGCAGGGATATTTAATCGGAGGGGAGGCTATTCTGACATGCACTTCTCTCGCCCCGGCATCCTTCAGGAGGGATACTATCCTGCGCATCGTGGTTCCCCTGACGATGGAATCATCAATGAGAACCACCCTTTTGCCTGAAACAACCTCCTGAACTGGGGAGAGCTTGAGCTTAACCTTCAGCTCCCTGTAGAACTGCCCCGGCATGATGAAAGTCCTTCCAATATAGCGGTTCTTTATCAGCCCCTCTTCATAGGGAATGCCGCTTCTGTGGGAGTAGCCAATAGCCGCCGCTCTGCCGGAATCCGGAACCGCTATGACCACATCTCCCCCGATGTCGTCCTCCTCTGCAAGCTCCGCCCCCATGCGGTATCTGGCACGGTAGACGTTTATTCCGTTGATGGTGCTGTCCGGACGGGCGAAGTATATATACTCGAACACGCAGTGGGCTTTTTTCTCCCTGGTCAGAATCCGACTCTCCACATCCTCATCGACCAGAAAAACCTCTCCTGGCCTTACATCCCTAACTTCAAGATTGAACATCCTCAGTGCGGAATCCTCAGATGCGAAATAACAGCCATCTCCTTCACCGTAGCTCAGAGGCCTGAATCCAACCGGGTCTCTCGCGACGATCAGCTTCCCATCGAAGAGAAATGCGACCGCATACGCTCCCCTGACCTCATCAAACACCCTCTTCATGGCCTCAAATTCATCCCCCGTTTCCTGAAAATGCCTCAGAAACGAAACACCTAAAAGTTCGCTGTCAATGGAATACCTGAATCTGACGCCCATCCGTTCATACTCCCTCCTCAGGGGCAGGAAGTTTGTTAGGGTGCCGTTGTGGGCGATTGCTATGCTCTTCCCGCAGCAGAAGGCCTCAAGGGGCTGTGCTTCATTGAGGGAGCCGGATGTTGAATACCTCACATGGGCTATCGCCATGTTGCTCCTGAGCTGCTTCAGTCTGTTTCCTTTGAACACCTCAGAAACAAGCCCTTTACCCTTCAGAGTCCTGATTTTATTCTTCCAGACACTTATTCCAGCACTCTCCTGCCCCCTGTGCTGGAGAGCCATTAGAGCGTAGTATGCCTTTCTTCCGGCATTTTCTGTTTTTGCAGCGAAAATTCCGCACTTCTCCCTCATGCAACCACCAGCTTAACAGACTCATGTAAATGAGAGCTTTGTTTCCACTGGAGACTTACAGATTCATGCTTAAAAGCTTTACCCCGTTATTAACAAATTCATGTCAAGAAAAGCCTTATAAATATCAATTTTTAACATTTTTATGGTGATTATGATGAAGGCCATGGAGATTTATGAAGGAAAGGCCAAAAAGATGATTCCGCTCGATGAGAGGAAATTTATAATGGAGTTTAAAGATGATGCAACCGCCTTCAACGGTGAGAAGAAAGCCCAGTTCAAGGGAAAAGGCTGGCTCAACGCCCAGATTTCCGCAAAGATGTTCAAAATCCTCGAAGGGAATGGTATAAAGACCCACTTCATCGGGGTTGCAGGTGATAACAGGCTCATCGTTGAGAGGCTCAGCATGTATCCCCTCGAGGTTGTTGTGAGAAACATTGTTGCTGGAAGTCTGAAAAAACGACTGCCTCTGCCGGAAGGGACGGAGCTTCAAGAACCGATAGTTGAACTCTACTACAAGGACGACGCCATGGGAGACCCCATGATAAACCATCATCACGCCAAGGCACTCGGTATCGGAGAGGATGAGCTCAGGGAAATGGAATCCATTGCCCTCAGGGTCAATGAAATCCTGAAGGAATATTTCAGAGAAAGGGGAGTGCTTCTCGTCGACTTCAAGCTCGAATTCGGCAGGAATGAGAGGGGAGAGATAATTCTTGCAGATGAGATAAGCCCCGACACATGCCGTTTCTGGGATGCAAAAACTAAAAGAAGCTTTGATAAGGATGTATTCCGCTTTGAGAAGGGAGATTTAATTTCAGCCTACAGGGAGCTATACAGGAGGCTCTCATAAGTTACCCATACTGTATAACAGCCCTTTTCGTCCTCCTCTATTTTTATCTTCCTGAGTCTGAGCCCGTATTCTTTAACAAGCTCTTCAACAACCCCGGGAATCTCCTCAAGGCTTATTGTTAGCTCCATCATTCTTCAACTCCCAGAATCCTCCTAAGCACAGTGAGCTGTCTCCCGGTCCAAGCCTTCTCCTCGATCACAACAATTATCGTGCCACCATGGAGGAGCACATAATCTCTGAGAGCACTGAGGAACTTTGCAATGGATGTGAATTCGTTATATGTCATGAGATATTCCAAACAGTCGATAACTATTATCCCATGGGAACCTAGCCTCTCAGCCTTCATGAGATACACATGGGAGAGTTCAATAGCCTTCTCCAGTCCAGTGGGAGGGATAACCTGAGGCCCAGGGATATTGCTGACAAAGTATGCCTCCCAGCTCTGAGGGACATCCCTCATGTTCCTCAAAAATGCAAGGACAGGCGACTCTCCAAGGCGCTTTTTAAGCTCTTGGAACTCCTTGGGACTTACAGTTAGAACATGCGACCCAAATTTTACCTTAAAGGGGGTAGTTCTCAGCTTTTTGAATTTTTCGGAGGATATTATATCAAGGAGCAGAGCCACCTCGATCAGCGTGAACAGGGCACCCAGGATAAAGCCTATGGGGGCAAACCATCTAACGGGTCTCAGAAACGGATAGTCCATCTTGTGTATGCCGTAGAGCATGAAAACCACTGCCAGAGAGATACCCCTTCTGGAGTATATATCCTTAAGACCGATGAGCAGGACACCTGTGAAAAAGTAGAAAAATCCAGCTATCCCATAGACGAGCGCCAGCTCATCGAAGCTTATTGAACCTCCCCTAAATGCATAGTAGCCGAGGGTGTAAACCGTCAGCGCTAACGGAGCGATGCCAGCGGTGTTCCTGATGTATGCAGGGGAGAAGCTTATATTCTCTTCCTCAAGAAACATGAAGGCCCCGTAGAAGAGAAGAGAGACAGCAAGCGCCTGAGAAATCGCGAGGCCGTATTCCTTGCTGAGAGTGTCGGAGGCTATTGAAACCGCATCCACAAAGAATGCTGCTGACCATATAAGTGCAGACCTCCGCAAATGCTTCAGATAGGTGCGAAAGAGAAATGCAGAAGCCACAAGTTTCAGCAGCGTGCTGAACCATTGCCCGACCATCAGCATCTCATGATACACATCCTTCCCCAGAAAAATTTACCTTCAGAAGGATATAAACTTTGTTCCCACTTCCATATGGTTTATATAAGCCTCAAGCTGTAGTTTTCAACGTGTATTCCTGCTCTTTTGGTGATTTTCCCGAGCTCATGAGCCGGGAAGTGCCTGTTCAGGATTTCAAGGGCTTCTTCCTTTTCTTCCTGAGGAACAACAGCAATCATGCCGATGCCCATGTTGAAGACACGGAACATTTCTTTGAGGGGAACACCGTTCTCATGGATCAGCTTGAATATCCCCTTCATTCCCGGCATCTCAATGGAAAAGCCATATTTTGTAATCCTCTTAAGGTTCAAAAGCCCACCTCCGGTTATGTGGGCCAGTCCTTTTACTTCAACGCTCTCCAGAAGCTCCAAAATCGGCTTTACGTAAATCCTCGTGGGCTCCAAAAGCCATTCCCAGAGCTCCCTACCATCATATTCATAATGAAGACCGTATTTTGGTATCAGAAGTTTCCTTGCAAGGGTCAGGCCGTTTGAGTGTATCCCCGAGCTCTCAACACCTATTACAGCATCCCCCGGCGTTATCTTCCTTCCGGTTATCACCTTCTCTTTTTCAACCACGCCGATGGCAGTTCCCGCAAGGTCGAAGCCGTTTACAAGCTCGGGGAGGACAGCCGTCTCTCCCCCCACAATGGCTATGCCACTCTGTTTTGCCCCTTCGTATATCCCTCTGGCGATTTCAGCGAAAACCTCCTCATCTGGCTCCTTCACCGCCAGATAGTCCACCAGAGCTACCGGCTCGGCTCCAACGCATATCAGGTCATTAACGTTCATAGCTATCATGTCAATGCCTATTGTGTCATACTTTCCCATTGCCTCAGCAACTAGGATTTTCGTGCCCACCCCATCCGTTGTCATCGCTATGTAAAAGTCGCGGAAGTCCATTAGGGCAGCGTAGTGGCCTATGTCCTCTTTGGGTTCGCCGGGTTTGCTTTTCCTGAACTCAAAAGATGCCTTTGCAAGGGAGATAATACCTTTCAGAGCTTTCTGGGTTTTCTCATCATCAACACCTGCCTGAGCGTAAGTGAGCATGAACACCACCAAAAGAGACTCGGGGTGGGACTTTAAAAATTTTATCATTTCTATGTTCAAAAACACTTAAATATCTGCAAATTTTAACATTATAATGTCAATAAAGAGGTGGTTAGTATGATCATGATGAGGGATGAGATTGGAACACCCTTAACAGATTCTGCTGTTAGGATAATGCTCCTTGGAAGCGGCGAACTGGGAAAGGAGATAACCATTGAGGCCCAGAGGCTCGGTGTCGAGGTCGTTGCAGTAGATAGATACCCAAATGCTCCTGCAATGCAGGTTGCCCATAAAAGTTATGTGGGAGATATGAAGGACAGGGACTTCCTCTGGAGCGTCGTCGAGCGCGAAAGGCCGGACGCAATAGTTCCGGAAATCGAGGCCATAAACCTGGATGCACTCTTTGAGATTGAAAATGAAGGCTACTTCGTCGTTCCAAACGCCAAAGCCACATGGATAGCCATGCACCGCGAGCGCACCCGGGAGACACTTGCTAAAGAGGCAAAGGTGCCAACATCGAGATACACATATGCCACGAGCCTTGACGAGCTCTACGAGGCGTGCGAAGAAATAGGCTATCCCTGCCACACGAAGGCGATAATGAGCTCCTCTGGGAAGGGCTCCTACTTCGTTAAAGGGCCTGAGGATGTGCCAAAGGCGTGGGAAACAGCAAAAAAGAAAGCACGCGGCAGTGCGGACAAAATAATCGTTGAAGAGCATATTGATTTTGATGTGGAGATTACGGAGCTTGCGGTCAGGCACTTTGACAAAAATGGAAAGATAGTTACGACCTTTCCAAAGCCCGTCGGTCACTACCAGATTGATGGGGACTATCACTCAAGCTGGCAGCCTGCGGAGATAAGCGAAAAGGCCGAGCGTGAGGTTTACCGTATAGCAAAGCGCATAACAGACGTTCTCGGTGGCCTAGGCCTCTTCGGGGTGGAGATGTTCGTCAAAGGCGATAAGGTGTGGGCCAACGAGGTCTCTCCAAGGCCCCACGATACGGGGATGGTGACTATGGCCTCTCACCCAACCAGCTTTTCAGAGTTTGGACTCCACCTCAGGGCAGTTCTCGGCCTGCCAATCCCTGCTATAGAAGAGGATGGTGTTAGGAAGCTCCCGCTTTTAACCCCCGCTGCAACGCACGTCATTCTATCGAATCAGGAGGGCTACGCTCCAAGGTTCAGGAACATTTTCAGGGCGTTGAGCGTTCCAAACACAACGGTGAGGCTCTTTGGAAAGCCCTCGGCGTATAAGGGAAGGCGTCTTGGCGTTGCCCTTGCTTGGGACAAAGATGTGCAGGAGGCGAAGAG
>WAPO01000152.1 GCA_015520705.1 Thermococcus sp.
AGCCAGCATCATATTCTGAGCCGCCATCGAAACATCCATCAAAGCCATAGTTTCACCAAACTTACCCCCCCTCTCAGCACGCTCCTTGTTAATACAGCACACTACTAAAGCCGCAGGGTTTCCGAAGAGCCCCGGCGAAATCAACTTTATTTTTTCAATGTTCTCCCTCTTAGTGACTAAAATAAACTCCCAAGGCTGAATGTTACTCCCACTCGGCGCCCATATTCCAGCCTCAAGAATCCTGAAGAGATGCTCTCTTGGAATTCCTCCCCCCCTAAACCTCCTAACAGCCCTACGACCCTTAACAACATCAAAAAAATCCACAGTAACCACCTCACCCTTTAATGAGGTTCTTCTGTAGTTTCCTGAGCTTTGGATGCACATATTCACCGTCCTTTATGATATATCGCCCATCCCCCCTCACTGTAGGAGCGAGACATATGCCATCCGTATGGCTTTTTGCAGGGCCGAATTTTCCCTTAAAGCTCTCTGCCTGATTGCCTAAGCCCCATTCAACGGCTCCCCATACCCTCTCATCCTCCAGTATGTTTCCCGTGAGCTTCGCCCCTGGATTGCAGCCGTATGAAAGATGGGCTATGTTAAACATATTTGGGTCGTTGAAACTTCTGAGCCACCTCTCAAAGAGCCTAGCCTCCCAGCCACCTTCAACGCTGACGACTCTTCCCTTCTCAATCTCAAGTGTTATGGGTTCCTTAAGAAGCCCAAGCTCCTGAGGCGGCCAAACAGAGCCGTCAAAAACTATCGTTCCGTTAATGGTTTCCTCAACAGGAGCCCAGTCAACCTGGCCGAAGAGCATATAATCTCCCGGCCCATTTACATCCCCTTCTGTGAATATGGGCCTCTCTGGATCGTTCTCAAATTCAACATCCATCCCAGAGGGACTTGTAATCTTCATCCTCCCTGCTTTCCTCGTGATCTCCGCCAGAGCCCTCTGAAATTCGAGGAGTGCTGGAACATTTATCATCCCAATGTTTCTGACCATCATCTCAGAAGTCATCCCAACCAGACATATATAACGCACCCTGCCTTCAGCCATTACGTTATCCCATGGTGTTGAATAAAGGAGCCAGCTCTTGTTGAACTCAATCCAGACATCCGCGTTCTTTAAGGCCGCTTCAAGGGGTTTTATCGGGAGGTAGGGGTCAGCGGCTTTTCCAACATGGGGTGGCATTGAATACCAGAGAACGAGAGGTTTTGCTCCGACGAGTTTTGCCGCTTTGGCTGTTGCCTCAACAACCTGCCAGTCGCTTCCGGTGTCGGCGGTTATAACCACAGTTTCTCCCCTCTGCACCTTCATAATATCCTTGATCAAACTGTAAGCTCCCTCCTGAACCTCTATGGAGAGCTCATCCATGGACACCACCTCTCAGCTCCACGATATCCTCCATGAGTTTAACAGCACAGGCAACCGGATCAAGAACAGGCACCTCGAAGAATTTCTGAACTTCTTCTGCAAAACCAGCGAGTCCTGTGCATCCGAGGATTATAACGTTAGCCCCGTCCGCTATGGCCTTGTTTATTTCTTCTCTAAGGAGCGCTGTGGTTCTTTCCTTATCATCTTCAATTTCCGGAACTGACAGATCTATGCCCCTTATACTGACCACCCGATTTTCCATCCTGTATTTCAGGACAAGCTCCTCAAAAATCGGTGGGGCGGTTTTTGATACGGTTACTATACCTATTTTCCTTCCGATGACCGAGGCCAAAGCCAAGGATGCCTGACATGGCCCAACCACAGGCTTTTCAATAACTGATCTAATTGCATGCACTCCCGGATCGAGGCAGCAGTTGACGATAATCCCATCATATGATGAATGGAGCTCCAGAGCTTTCTTGATAATAAGAGGCAAAACCTCCGCCTCAGCAACGCGATTCTCTATTGACTCCGGCCCCTTCCCGAGACTGACAACATCTATGCTGGTTTTTTCAGAGGCAAATCTCTTATACATCTCCTTGTCAGACTTATCCCATCTGTCAGTTCCAACAGGATTTATCACGAGAATCTTCAAGATAACACCTCCTTCAGATAAAAAGAAAAAGATTAGGAAAATCTCCTCTCAATGGGGATGTATTCTCTCTCAAGGCCGAGATACTTTGGCCCAAAAATTTCTAGGCCTTTCGCTGTTCTCCAGAGTTCCGGTGCCGGGAATCCCACAACAACATACTCCTTCCCGGTTTTTACATTGGGATTTGTCACTGGATGGCCCTCTGGCGTGAGCACTGAAATCAAATCCGGTATAGTGACATCTACTTCGCCGTTTCTCCATGAAACAAGGTTTTCATTCTTATACCAGACCTTATAGATCTCTCCCCTGAATTCGTCGTATCCTTCAAGCTCGAACTCTCCCACAGTAAAACCGTTTTCCTCCCTCCAGCTGGCCTTCGTGACAACTCCTTTGAACAGCAAAAATCCACCTCCTGCCTCAAGCAGGGCCTTTATAGGATCATTGCCCTCTTCTCTCGCTGTTCTCAGGGCTCTTCCAAGAGATAATGCATGGCTGATAGCGTCCCTGACAACCGAATTCCTCAGGGTTCTGCCATCAACGGGATGTGATGTAACCCCCACATTTGTCTTTAGCGATGCTGCAAGTGCCCTGACGATTTTTTCAGCCTGGAAATCATCCTTAACCTTCGATACTATAACCTCATCCCCGTAGGGAGTAACAACAGAGAAGGGAGCCATCTCAACGCCGACAATATAGTAAGTCGTGTGCTGAAGTTCCGGGACTGACCTGCCCGCGGGATCACCGTCAACTATTGGCTTTCCAAGCCTTGCCGCTGTAGCCAGGGCAGCCGCGGTGTTGGCTCCACCGAGTTCAGTTGATATAACCCCAGCAAACCCCCTTCCCATGTATTCCTCAAGAAGCCTGTAAGAACGCGCGGCTTCTCCTTCCTCATAGATGGAAACCACCCTTTCGCCGGCCAGAGAACCGACGAAATAGGGCATGGGAACAATTCCGTCATCCGGGATTTCATCAAGCCCCACTAATCTAAACTCTCTGCCGGAATCAAGCTCTTTTTTCACCATCCTCCAGCCTTCTTCGGGACTTCCTCCACCTCCCGTTCCAAGGACAGTGCACCCTTCCAAAATATCCCTCAAGTCCTGTTCACCGAGCACCTTCATTCTTTCACCTCCCGGAAAATAAACCTCTTTTTCCGTGTTTCAGAAAGGGCTGTAAAGAGCGTGCAACAGCATAAGTCGTTAGGAGCGGTTCCAAAACGGGAATTTTAAACTCATCCCAGATTTCCCTGCTAAGCTTTTCCGCGATACCTGCAAAACCCGTGCATCCCAGAACAATCACGTCAGCACCATCTTCAATTGCCTCCCTGCATGCCCTCTTGGTTTCCGCGTAAAGCCCCCCTTCACCCTTCAGTATTCCCTCAACAGGGATTTCTATCCTCCTAACCGAGACCAGTTTATCAAAAACCCCGTATTCCCTAGCCTGCATTCGTGTCCATGAAATTAAGTTATCCCCGGGCCCGACCACAGAAAACTCCCCCAGCAGGGATGCCATATGCATCGTTGTCTCCCCTGCACCGAAAACCGGCACATCCAGGTTCTCTCTGAGCTCAAAAAGACACGGATCAGCGAAGCAGTTTATCACCACTGCAGAGGCTTTTTTGAGCTCATCCAGTAATTCCAGAACACCGGAACATGCAAGGGTTTTCTGGGTAAAGTTTCCTATTGAGGTCGGGCCTTTTTTCAGTGTTAAAACCTCAAAGCTATCACCGGGGTAGTGTGCTGAAATGTATCCTCTGACCTCTTTCTCAAAGATTCCCCTCTCATCTTTAATCGGGTCTAAAATAACCATCATCACAGCTCACCTGCAAAGTGGCATCTGACGAAATGTCCTTTCTCAACTTCAATCATCTCAGGCTCCTCTCTGCTGCAGATCTCCTTAGCATAGATGCATCTCGTGTGGAACCTGCATCCGCTTGGAGGATTCAGAGGACTTGGAATCTCCCCTATAACCTTCCCTTTTTTGAATGACATTGTCTTTGGGTCTGGCACGGGAATTGACTCCAAGAGCATTCTCGTGTATGGGTGCAGCGGATGGTCAAATACCTGTTCTATCGTTCCAATCTCAACAAGCTTGCCCAGATACATTACACCAACCCTATCCGCGAGATACCTGATAACGCCCAGATCATGGGAAATAAAGAGATACGTTAGGTTCCTCTCTTTCTGAAGCCTTTCAAGGAGATTCAGAACCTGAGCCTGAACCGAAACATCGAGCGCCGAGGTGGGTTCATCAAGGACAAGAAATTCAGGGTTAAGAGCCAGTGCCCTTGCTATCGCAACCCTCTGGCACTGCCCCCCGCTTATCTCGTCAGGATACTTGTTTGCATGCTCTTCACTGAGCCCCACAGCTTCCAAGAGTTCCAGAACTGTATCTTTGATGTTCTCATGCCCATATTCCTTTAAAGGCTCTGCAATGATGTCAAAAACTGTAAGTCTTGGATTCAGAGAGGAGTAGGGGTCTTGGTATATTATCTGCATTTTTGGTCTGATCTTTTTAAGTTCAGTTTTTGAGAGGGCTGTTATCTCGACATCGTTGAAATAAACCTTCCCTGCGGTAGGCTCATAAAGCCTCAAGATTGTCCTCCCTGTTGTCGATTTTCCGCTTCCGCTCTCCCCCACAAGCCCAAACGTCTCTCCATCCCTGATCTCAAACGAAACATCATCCACAGCTTTGAGCCAAA
>WAPO01000153.1 GCA_015520705.1 Thermococcus sp.
AGCCAGCATCATATTCTGAGCCGCCATCGAAACATCCATCAAAGCCATAGTTTCACCAAACTTACCCCCCCTCTCAGCACGCTCCTTGTTAATACAGCACACTACTAAAGCCGCAGGGTTTCCGAAGAGCCCCGGCGAAATCAACTTTATTCTTTCAATGTTCTCCCTCTTAGTGACTAAAATAAACTCCCAAGGCTGAATGTTACTCCCACTCGGCGCCCATATTCCAGCCTCAAGAATCCTGAAGAGATGCTCTCTTGGAATTTCCCCCTCCCTAAACCTCCTAACAGCCCTACGACCCTTAATTACTTCCATAATGCTCATCACTCAATCCTCCTTTTTCTGTGAGGGCTGTAGAACGACAGTTTGCTGTGGGAAAGACCGAGTTTAACTAGATCCTCCGCAAGTTTTAGAGCCACTAAACCTGGTTCGATTACAGGAACTTCGAGTCGTTCTTGGAGCCATTTGCCTACCCCGATGAGACTGCCGCAACTCAAGATTATAACCTCTGCTCCGTCATTTTTTATGGCATGCTCTGCTTCTTTCAGTAATGCCTGCTTTATGTTGTCCAGTTCCTCGGCTATATCAAGAACAAGAAAATCGAGCATTCGTATGGAAGCCAGCTTTGATTCCATCCCATACATTCTGACGGCGTCTAATGTTTTTCCTTTGGAGTTCTTGGAGCCGACACCAATTATAGAGAATCTCCTGCCCAGCATTGCTGCAACATGAAGTGCGGATTCCCTCAGTCCTACCACAGGAATCCTCAGTTTTTCCCTGACTGCAAACAAGGCTGGATCACTAAAACAGTAAATAATGACCGCATCATATCCCTCTTTCTCTGCTTTCTCCGCTTCTTTTAATGTTTCAAGCTCAGCCCATGCAATATCATAGTATTGTTCAATGGATTCCGGCCCTTTGCTTAGATTGACTATAGTTATTTCTGTGTCAGAATCTTTCACTGCACTGTAAGCTTCTTCTATTCCCCTATTCCAGATCTCTGTTGAAACAGGTACAATGACTTTTATCCTCATTTTCTCTCCCCCTCTAAAAGAGGTATCACAGCAAAAACTTTCGCGTCTTCCACTATATTTTCAATCTTGGCGTATTCGTTTGGCTGATGGGCTGTTTCATCACAGGTACACCACACAACAGCTGGGATTCCAATCTTTCTGAAAAATGCTGCAAAAGTCCCCCCACCAATACCTCCTATGTGAGGTGTTATACCCCGTAGTAACTGAAGGGAATTTTTAAGCAACAATACGATCTCCGAGTCCTCTGGTGTGGGCTCTGGGGCTTTGAATTTTCTTAAAACTGATATATTGATCCGAGCTCCATAGATCCTTTCAAAAATGGATGCTATCCCTTGAACTGTTTCGAGGATATCCTCCAAGTTATGCTCCGGGAGAATCCGACAATCGAAATATAGAACATCCTCCCCCGGGATTATGTTTATGGCTTCTACGTTCTTCTCCTTTTTCGTGGGCTCAAATGTACTGATTGGGGGATCAAAGAGTTTATTTTCTTCAGAATATCTTGCATAGAGCATATCGTGTAATGTTATCGCAAATCTCATCCCGATCAGATGAGCATTAATTCCTTTTCTAGGGCTCATTGCATGAGTCTGTTTCCCGATTGTTTTAATCTGAAGCATCAGCCTGCTCTTCTCGGCAATTTCAATAAATGATCCATTGGAGTTCCCCGCATCTGGCACAAGTACCAAATCGTCTGTCCTGAACAACTCGGGATGTTCCTTCATCAACCACTGCAGTCCGTATCTGCTCCCTGTTTCCTCATCGCTTACAAAAGCCAGGATAATAGTACGTTTTGCCCTTATCCGAAGATTCATGAGCGCTCTGACTGCATAAAGTGAAGCGATAAGGCTCTGCCCGTTGTCCTCTGCTCCTCTGCCATAAATTTTGCCATCCTTAACAATCGGTTCGAAGGGTTTTGTAATCGTCCATTTACTCAAGTCTCCGGGCGGGACAACATCCAAGTGCGTGAGAATCCACAAGCGCGGGCTTTCCTCCCCATCCTGCCCATAATAATAAGCTATGATGTTAGGTCTAACACCCTTCTTAGCCCTCTCATCAGGAGCATCATAACGCTCCACTTTATCAAAAGGCCAGTCCTTAATAATCTCAAGAAGCTTCACCGCTTTCTCGTATTCCCCTTCTCCTCCATTATCAGGGCCAATTGCAGGGATTTTTATGAGTTCCACCAGAGTATCAACCATCTCATTCCTCAAGTGTTCGACTTCATTACATACCTCCTCTATTCTCCCCATCATGATGACCTCCTATGAGCACATGAATAAAGAAGGATAAAACTCATTTTTTAAGTTCCTGAGCCAACTCTGCTATCTCTGGGGGATGGATGATGTTTCCTTTGTCCATTATCTGCACGTCATCTATCCAAACTGAGGAATTAAGGCAAATCCCATCTGTATGAGAGGCTGCTGGTATTCCTCCTGGAATATCCGGAACCAATCTCGGCCCGATATTGCCTATCCCCCATTCAGTGGCTCCCCATACCCTCTCATCTTCGACAATATCCCCTGTAAGCTTAGCCCCCGGGTTGAATCCATATGAGACATGGGCTAACTGATACATATTTGGGTCGTCAAAGCTTTCAAGCCAGCTGGAAAACTCTCTAGCTTCTCTCCCACCTTCTATGTTGGTTACCCTTCCTTTTTCTACCTCCAATTTAATGGGTTCATTTAACAGACCTATTGGTGGGTAAACTGAGCCATCAAATACTATCGTCCCGTTGATGGTCTCCAGCTTTGGAGTCCAGCTTATCTGACCTGGAAGCATTTCATACGTGCCCTTGGGGACATAGCCTGAGTGAACTATCGGTGGCCTCTCCGGATGATTGTCGAACTCGATGTCCGTTCCAGCAGGGGTTGTAATTTTGACGTGTTTTCCTTTTTGAGTTATCTCGGCTATCTTTTCAAGGAATTCAGCAAGCTTTTTTATGTCCACCCTCCCGATGGTTCTGATCATCATATCAGGATTCATCCCAACGAGACATATATATCTGATATCCCTGTTTTCCTTCATCACTGTGTCGAAAACTGTGGAATAAAGTATCCACTGATAATTAAATTCAATCCACACATCTACATTGTTCAATGCTCCAATCAATGCCTTTTGAGGTAGCATTGGATCAGCTGCTTTTCCCACTCCTTTAGGGGCTGCCATCCAGATAACCATGGGTTTTGCTCCAATCTCAAAGACAGCTCTCGCGGTAGCATTTACGACCTCTTCATGTGAGAGTGTATCAGCAGTTATCCCCACAACCTCATTAGATTGCACATCCAAAATATCCCTAACCAACCTCTTGGCAGCCAATCCAAGTTCAAATTCATAAGTTTTCATTTCTATCCCTCCACTACTAAAAAGTAGAGATGTCAAAAAAGAAAAGAACAAAATACAACCTCAACCTCATTTCTTACCGAGTTTCAGTGTTGAGGTAAAGAAGCTAACCAATGTCGCACCTGCGATTAATCCAGCACCTAAAATGTATAGAACTCTCTTTCCTTCCTCTTTGTAGACATGTTCTATCACAGCTCTAATGGCAATTGCCACCAATACTGTTACTCCCGCTATGGGGTATTTTATGAGTAATCCTGTTGCAAATAGAATCCCAATCTGTCTATCTGGACCACCTAACCACTGGACTATAGCTCCTGGTATCGCCCATATAAGTAGGTATTTTGCTATTTCAGGAGTAGCTCCAGCTTGTATTGTTGTCACATATACCCTATCTACTGGTGGAACGAGATTTTGAACAAGATATGTCTTGGCAAATATAGCTACCATGACTGCGGCTACTACAAGACCAGTGAGCTCTGCAAAGTACTGTTGCTTCCTTCCCTCAAACTCAAATTCTTTGTCTTTCCCTTCCCCTCTAATAATCCATCCTGTCTTCAGGTCATAACCCATATCTGCAAATGCAGGTCCTGTAGCTGCAGTGAATCCTACAAGCAATCCCAAAGCAGGAGCTGGGAATCTCATCAGCACACCGAGGATTAGAAAGATCAAGGCTGTCGCAAATGCTGGGAACCATCCAGCATGCATCGCTGAAAGGCCAACTATTAGTTCTGAAACAATTGCTGCAATTGCTGCAAAAATAAACCACCAAACAAACATCCCTGCTGACATCCCTGTGTATAACCCTCCCATGAGAGCCAGCAACAATGCTATTCCCAGATATATTCCAAATCCTCTGGTTAATGCAAACTTTATATGTTCTTCACTTCTTGTGAATTCATATTTTTCTTTTGATTCTTTCATTGCTTTTGTTTTCTTTGAGATTATGCCAACTATCTGTATTAATGCTACAAGACCTGCACCTATCATCACTCCATGGGGAACATAGTACTTGTTTATGTCTACTCCAAATAATTGGACAGAGTATCCCCTAACTATTAAACCAATGCCGAACATTGTTAATGCCCATATGTTTCCAATCCATGCGACACCAGCAATATCTGCAGGGATCGCGAAGAAATATTTGGCTATAGCACCGCCGATAATTCCGTACAACAGATAGAGTGCTCTCTTTCCCTTACTGGCAGCTGCAATTAATGTTTCTGCCGTGGCAATTCCCGGGGGCCATGGATTCTTGGCAGGAAAGACCCTCGTGTCGAACAGCCAGTAGATCATTGTCATATCAACAAATGCAGCTGCCGTTGCTCCAATGAACATTGGCCAGAATAGATCAGGTCTTTTAAGTAACCATGTTACACCAAGAGGCAAGAATATCGCATTAGCAGCACCAAATGTTGCTCCAGAGATGGCTGTTTGGACAAGATTCTGCCTATTCAGGTCTAGGAATTCTTTTAGCACTTGATAAGGTATCCTCGCCACGAGAATTGCTATCAGTGCACCAATTATTGATGTATTTGTGGATATGCCCAAGCGCGTGATGAGCTCTAAACCAATAATAGCACCCCATGCCGCTAAGATCAGGTTCAATATCAAAATTTTTAACTCAAATGCTGAGGGGTGTTTTTTAGGTTGTTCCATATCTCACACCACCACTTTTCCATCTTTAAACAGATATTCTCCATCAATCAAAACTGTCGGTTTCCTAATAATCCCATCTAAATGCACTGGCGCTTTTATTGTCCCTCCAAAATCGTAGTTGCTCCCTAAAGCTATGTGAACTGTTCCAAAAACCTTTTCATCTTCCAATATGTTACCGCTGATTCTTGCTCTTGGATTGGTTCCTACCCCGAATTCTGCTATGTTTCTTGCTTCTTTTCCATATTTTGACAAAATTCCCTCCAATTTTCTTGCTTCATCACCTCCGTCGATTTTTTCAACAAAACCATCACGAATTACGAGCTTAATGGGATTCTTTAAGATCCCAATTCCAGCCATAGAACCGTCGATAACAGCAACGCCATCTGCTGTTCCCTCAACAGGCGCTATATATGCCTCAGCTCCAGGAAGGTTACCACATTCTCCGGGGTTCCTGTAAATTCCAGTGCTCCTCCTGGCTTTTCTGCCTTCTATGGAAAATCTCAGATCTGTGCCAAGAGAGGTCTTAATATGCACCATGCTACCCTTGTCGAGGATATCCGCTATTCTATTTGTGAGCTTCAATATCTCGCCGTAATCAGCGCTCATTGTTCTGATGAACATTTCCTCGGTAATGCCAGGGAGTGTCGCAACCCTAACTCCTTTTTCACATGCCTCCTTCTTTGCTAATGTATGTGTTATCGATTTTGAAGTGGGGGCTATTACCACATTGGCAACCTTCATGGCTTCGGCAACAGGACGGGGAGGTTCTTCCCCATGAATTTTTCTGGGAATGATCTCTACGTAAACCGCCTCTGCTCCCAGTTCCTTAGCCTTCATCCAGAGATGGTAGCCAATTTTACGTTCTGGCTTATCTACGATTATAAGAACCGATTCTCCCTCCTTAACCCCCATACACTGCTTCAATGCAATTTCACATGCCCTGTATAAGTCTAGGTCGATTTCAAACATGGTTATCCCTCCAGAATTTCCCCAATAACCCTCGCCATCAAACTTCTCGGCAGAACAACAGGCCTTTGCGTGGCGTTCTTTACGATTTTTTTGGCAGATAAGGAGTATCCAATGCAGTCCAGCACTATCAACTCACAATCCTTTAGTTCCTGGGCAGCTCTTCTTAGCTCTTCATCTCTTCCTGTGTAGGGAGAAACACTCCGGACTTTAATATCCTTAACAATACTACTCCATTTTCTTTCTGTTAACTCAATTTGATCCGGATCAGGAACTATAACTCCAAGCTTTGATACCCCGATTGCTTCTATCGTTTTCAAAAGGAGTAAAGATGGTTCAACGAGCAATTTTTTAGACTTAAGCTCTGGAAATTCTCCAGTGCAGAGAACTCCGATGATATCTACTTCCTTTTCCAATTTTTCAATGCACTTTTGAAGCCTTTCCACTATCTTTCTCCTGCTGAGCCTGACTTGAGTGCCATCTCTGAGCCTGCTCACAAGTACGTAATCGCCTTCTTTCGGAGCAATTTCTTTTATCTCTTCAGGTGTTAGACCGTCCAGTGCTCCGCATTCAATTATCCTAGCATCTCCTAGGTAAGGTTTTATCTCTGGGACAACATCCACCCGTGGGGACTGCCCTATTGTTATGAATCCCACCTTCACTATTTTCCCCTCCCGAGCGTTTGAAGATGGTGCATCGACCCGTAAAGCTCAACCAGCCGTTTGAATTCTCCCTCATCATAGAACTTCACCTTGCCTCTACCAAACCCCTTGGCAACCTCAATGCAGAACCTTGCCGCTTGTTCAATATCCACTACATGACTGGCTCCTGTTGCACATCCAGGAACAGGGACTTCAGAGGTTATGGCAACTCCAACTACTGGAGCAGCTGTGGCTGTGGCTGGCTGTAAAAGGCTGTTTAGATGATAAACCCCATTTCCATAGGGAGTTATATCCTGCATTGTGATTGGAACAACAGCAGGAAGTTTTCCAGTTACATACTGGACTATATCCAGCAAATCATCACTTATCCTGAGTATCCACCCCTCTTTTACTGTCGGAGTTATGGCGAAGCCCCTAACGTTTATTATCCTGTTTCCCTTTGTGGTATCCACAGAAAGAATAGCATCCATCCTCGGGTCAACTTCATATTTGTTCATTGTGGCTATATCCACCGGAGAGCCCATGAACGGAACCGGATCATGGGGCTGGGTAGGGGCGTTTGGGCATATATGAGTACTGATAATGACATCTCCATCCAGAACATCTCCCTTCTTTCTCATGTCTGCAAATTTTAGAGCAACAGCTACTGCAGTTACCGCTCCATCTGCATCGGAAACTAAACCTATCATCTCCGGTCTTGCCCCGATTCCTCCTAATCTTCCAATTATTCCAAGGGTTGGAGCATTTCCACCTGAAAGCTTTCCATTTTTTCCGGGTATGACAATTTTAATGAAGTCCGTGGAACCTTTTTCTCCTTTTATTCTGTGAACCTCTATATTCTCCAATCCTCTCTCTTTCAGTATTTCCGCAACTTTTTCTCCTGTTATGTATGCACTGTCCAATAGCTCATATGCCTCTATAACCTGCTTCATCATTTTAACCACCTATCTAATTTTTCCGACAATTTCTCCAATCTGTTTCAAAATTTCCGGATCTCTAACCCCGGCGCCCAATAGCAGGTATTCCCTGGGGATTACAACCAGAACAACTTTGTCGCCTTTCTTTACATCTGCAGAAGTTAAGGGAAGCCCCTGTTGAATATCAATCATGACAATTAAATCTGGAAATGTTCCATGTCTCCTTCCCTTAGAGTCCTCGACTGTCATGAACTCATTCCAAAAAGTCACTTCGTATTTTGTATTTGTGCTTCCCCCTACAATTATCCTGCCTATATCAAAGCCCCCTCTGGTCTCCAATCTCACTTCCTCAACCTTTCCGCTGTCTATTATCTTCCCTGCACCAAGATACTCTGTTATTTCCCCAATCATCTGGTAGACGTCAGAACGATTTTCCTGGATTATTCTACCAACTTTTATTGCCTGCGAGAGCGCTCCTACTGCAGCATTTTCCTTTACATAGTCAGGGGTTGCGGGATTTCTTGTTACCGCAACTAGGCCTCCTGCCTGAACTGCTGTCTCCCTGATCATTTTTGCAGCTCTCTCCAGGGAACCTCTTACAATAGCTTCCACATATCGTCCTTTCTCCTTGCTTCCTCCCACTGCAGTTTGGACTGAGATGTATCCCGGAATCTTGTGCAGCCCCATGGCACCCATAACACCCGTGGGATGCGCTCTTCCATCTGCCGGGGCATCTACAATTGGAATTCCCAAAAGTGCGGATTGTATCCACCCATTTATTGTAGAATATCCACCGTTTTCGGATGAGATGAGCCCGCCAAGTGGGACTCCAGCAACATTCATAAAAAGCTCTGTAGATTTTATAGCATGAGCTGGTAGAAGATATCTTTCTTTAGCGGCAGGAGCCCCAACCATCGAAGCTGTGGCGATATATTTATCCTTGGGAACACTCTCAACATCTACTATCACAACCTCCCCAAGCTCAACGGCAAGCTTTGCGTGCTTTAATCCCAGATTCAAATCGCCTCCTCCTCCACCACCAAAGAAAGCTCCTCCGAGAACAGCTGCTTCGGCAATTCTCCTATCAACTTTAATCTTCATTAACATTCCTCCATACATCCCTTCTCCTGAGAGCGTGGAGTGCCATAGCACCCGAAGCGATCACAGGATCAATAACTGGAATGCCAACTTCCTCTTCAAGAATAGGGGCGATCTTAATGGTCGACATCCCAGTGCATCCAAGGACTATTACCTCAGCACCTTTTTCTTTCAGTCTCTTTGCTGCATTTATTGCTTCCTCTCTTCCCTTCTCAGTCATTAAATCGAGTGTGTTTGCAACTCCATACGGGTGATCCTCGGCAATTAAGTTGACGCCAAGGACCTCCCTTATTACCTTTGGAGTTTCTTCGGTCAAATTGAGAACACCAATTTTTTCACCATATGTTAACGCTAATGCTGAAACAGAAGATCCTGCACCAATGACAGGTATTAATAGTGCTCTCCTGACTTCTTTCACAGCAGGATCAGCGGCACAGCTTATGATTATGGCGTCTACTCCCTCCTTTTCAAATTCCTTTGCCAGGCGCAGGATTTTTGGTTTTGCCTCTTCTTCAGTCTTGTCATCGTATATACCCTTTGGCTGCTCTTCGATGCACCTGCTCACCACCTTCAATTCTGGAAATGCCTTTTCAATGAGTTTCCCATGGACATTCAGAAGCTCTTCATCCTGGATAGTTAATACCCTAATCAGGCCAATGGTGTATGTTTTCATCCGATACACCCAAGAATTGGACAGAAATGTTGTATATATCCCTTGTTGAATCAAATTAAAGCTTTCATGTATAGTCAAT
>WAPO01000154.1 GCA_015520705.1 Thermococcus sp.
CTTTGCTATCGGTAGGGATAGATGGCCGATTCCGGCAAACATGTCGACCCCAAGCTCATCCGGTCTGGCTATTCCAGCCATCCTGATTCTCTCCTTGACATTGGCGGGGGAGAACATTATCCTAGCAGCATCGAGTTTGTAGAGAATGCCGTTCTCCCTGTGGACCGTCACTGTATCATCGCCATAGATAACCTCGTAGTGGGGCTCCCTCAGCTCCCCTAAGATGCGGCCCTTTCTCAGCACGGTTTTAACATCAAGAACCTGTGCATAAACCTCTGCAATCTCACGTTTGTAGGGCAGGAGTTCTTCCCTGAGAGGGAGTATAAGAACATCACCGATCTGAACCCAGTGCTTGGGGAGCAGGCTAACCAGCTCTCTGGGGAGCTTTCTGCTCAGCATCTCCCTTATGAGGGGCTTTATTACTCTGGTGTTCTTTCTCGTCATCATACTGGAGTCGTGGGGGAATTTAAAATTCTTTGCCCCTAATGGAAAAATTTGTCAGGCTCTGTCATTTCGGCAAAAAGCGATTAAAAAAGCTTAAAAACCCTGAAGATAGAATATACTTTGAGAACCGTATCGGAGGTAGAGTTGGATTATGGATGACGAAGGCTCGAGTAGTTGGCTGGACAGACTGTTTAAATCAAACAGAGGCGCTGTTCTTGAGCAGGAAATTACAGAGGATGCATATGAAGATTTTAAAGCCCTTCTGATGAGGGCAAAACCTGAAATAGAGGGCGACAGGCTGCACATCAAACTCCCGAACGGTGAAGTGGAGCTCGTGAAGGGGAAGCTCATAGTCAAGGCAAAGAGCAGGAAAGAGGCCGAGAAGATTTTGAGGAACCTGCACCACTATTCAATGCCTCCGGGGCTGTGGCCTGCATACGGTCTGAGCTATTCAATAAGGAGAAGTTCCGTTTTCAGAAAGAGTAAGGCCCGAATTTGAAATTTTAAGCCTCTCCTTTTCTCCCTATCTGCTCCCCAAAGGTTTTAAGGCCACCAGGTTATACCTTTATAGCGGATGACGACCCTTGCCCAGTCTGATTAATGATGACGTCGGTATTAGCTGACGCTTGGGCGGGGAGGCTCGCGGACCGATGAACCGCCCTCACAGAGGTGAACGGAATGGTAGAGGAGCTGATCGAATTTTATGCCAGCGAAGCACTAACATGCCCGAGGAGGATATACTTCAGGCTCAAGGGCTATCCGGAGAAGTGGCCGGAATTTGTTAGAGTGCGGCTGAATCAGGGCATCAGGACACACGAGGTTCTGGGGGATATACTCAGGAAGCGCTTTGGCTTTGAACTTGAAAAAAGGATGATTCTGCGCTCCCCCCGGCTGGGTTTTGAGATACACGGGAGGATTGATGCAATAAGGGATTTTCCTATCGAGATTAAGGGAAAGACAAGCCTTCCTCGTTTGCCTCATGATTACCACCTCGCACAGCTCACAATATACCTCAGATGGGCCGGAGCGGAATACGGCTACCTCTATTATGTCAAACTACACGAGGAGCCTGCAAAGGTCATAAGCGGCATTGACTTCTCCAGATTTCCCATAGTCAGGGGCAGAAACTTTAAGGCCTTTGAAGTCCCCTACGACAGGGCACTTTTCAAGGATATAATAAAGCAGTTCTACACAGTAAAGAAGCACTATGAGAGGGATGAACCCCCGAAGGGCTGGAACAACTTCATGTGCAGGTTCTGTCCCTATTACTACCTCTGCTACGGGGACAACGGAAAGGAATAAAATTCAGAGGACCTTCCACTTCAGCCCTTTATCCACGAGGGCCTCGATTTTTCCCTCATTATAGAGCTTTGCCATGAATGCCCTCAGCGGAACGAGATTCAGAGCCAAAAGCTGCGGGGTTGGGGATACGCCGAAGTATTCTGACAGCCTGTATGCGAGCTTGTCAATGCTCATCGGCTCTTTCAGGAGTTCAAGAATTCTGCTTTCCACCTCTTCAACCCTGCTGAGGTTAAACTCAAGGAGCTCCAGAGCTTCCTTCCCCTTCACGGCCTTCCCGTGGGATGGTATGAGCAGCAGCCCCTCTTCTGCATAGTGCTGCAATTCTTTAATTGAATCTTTAAATAAATCTGGATCAATGAGGTAGGGAACACCGACAGACTTCAGAACCCTCTCGCCGAAGAAGCTGTCACCTGCGTAGAGAACGCTATTTTCCTCGTCGAGGAATCCTGTCATCCCTGGGGAATGGCCGTTCAGCTTTACAGCCTTCAGACCGAAGAGAACGTCATCCCACTCAAATATGCCGTGGACTTTAACCTCCCCTTCAAACTGGGAAACCAGAAAGCCTCTCGGAGCCTTTGATCCGAATGTGAGGATTTCCCTATTAAGGGGGCTTTCCACAATGCTGAACTCGAAACGATGGGCGAAGAGAGGAGCTTCAAGCTTCGGGGCGACCTTAACGTGATCAGCGTGGCCATGGGTTGTAAGCTGGGCGTGAATCTTCAGATTCAGCTTTCTAATCTCTCTCTTCAGGTCTTTGTGCCTCCCGCTCCCCTGGCCGGGGTCTGCTATGACAGCCTTTCCCTCGTAAATTTTAATCAGAGTGGAGGGACTGCCCGGATACAGATACAGGCCTTCTCCGATATTTTTTAGCGCCAAGAAAATCACCTCTAATGCCCATTCGGCGGAGAAGATTAAAAATCTATCGAAAGGTTAATCTTTAGGAAGGTTGATATCACATCGGGGGATGATAGTGAGGCTGGTTCTGATTGATGGAGAGCACTATCCGGATGTGACGGCATGGGCTGTGGAGAAGCTGGGTGATGTGTGCTGTGCCGTCTTCCTCGGCGGAACTGAAAAGGTCGGGGATTTGAGGGAGATTGAAGAGAAGATAGGGGTTAGGGTTTATTACAGCCGGGATTATATGGATGCCCTCAGGAGGGCGGTGGAGGAAAACGATGTTTGCGAGGTCATAGACCTGAGTGATGAGCCCATTCTTACCTATGAGGACAGATTCAGGATTGCCTCTTTCCTTCTGGCCAGCGGGATAACCTATACAGGTGCCGATTTTATGTTTAAGCCGAAGCCCCCGCTGAAGATGAACAAGCCGAGTCTTGCGGTTATAGGCACAGGGAAAAGGGTTGGAAAGACAGCTGTTAGCGGATTTGTTGCGAGGGTTCTGAAGGAGATAGCAAAGCCTGCAATTCTGACGATGGGCAGGGGCGGGCCTGAGAAGCCGGAGATTATAGAGGGAGACAGGCTTGAGATAACGCCCGAGTTCCTCCTGAAGATTTCGGAAGAGGGGAAGCACGCAGCCTCGGACCATTTTGAGGATGCCCTGACTTCAAGGGTGCTGACGGTTGGCTGCCGGAGGTGCGGTGGGGGAATGGCGGGATTTTCATTCTTCGATATTGTGGAAGAGGGCGTAAAAATCGCTGAAAGACTCGACAACGACCTGATTATCCTTGAGGGAAGCGGAGCAACTATCCCCGCGGTAAAGGCCGATGGGTGTGTAACTGTCGTCGGAGCAACCCAGAAGATGAGCTTTATCAGAGGCTACTTCGGCCCCTTCAGAATCAAGCTTGCGGATATCGTTGTGGTTACAATGGCAGACCTCATAAGCGGAAGAAAGCTGGAGTCCATCAGGAGGGTGATTTCCAGGATAAACCCCGATGCTGACCTGCATATGACAAAGTTCATACCCCGCCCTCTGGGCAGAATTGATGGAAGGAGGATACTCCTGATAATGACCGCAAACAGGAGGGGGCTGCAGAAAACGGCTTCATATTTAGAGGAGCACTACGACGTGGAGGTCGTCGGCTTCTCAGGCCATCTCTCAAACAGAAGGAAGCTGGCTGAGGACATGAGGCGCTTCAGAGGCTACGATGCTGTGCTGGTTGAGCTTAAGGCCGCTGCGGTTGATGTTGTCACCCGGAAGGCGCTGGAAGAGGGCAGGGAGGTAGTTTTCATGGACAATGAACCTGTGAATGTGGATGGAAAGAACCTGAGGGAGAGCATATTGAACCTTGGAAAGCGCATACTGGAGGGCGGCGGATGATAATTGTTGTGGATCCGGAAAAGAAAACAAGACTGCCCTTTTCAAGGGGCATACTGACGAGGTCAATCACCTCCGCGGGTGTGGATGTTGGGATAGCATACTCGATAGCCACTGAAATCATCAAGACTCTTTCCGAGAGGGGAAAGAAGGTCGTCACGAAGGACGAGATAAGGGAAATGACGTACTACAAGCTTCTGGACAGGGGGCTGAAGGACGAGGCGAGGAAATATCTCTTCTGGCGCAAAATAAAGAAGCTGAAGTTCCCCATGATTCTGCTTATAGGGGGAACCACAGGAGTCGGTAAATCAACGATATCAACAGAACTGGCCTTCAGACTTGGAATAAGAACAACGATAGGGACAGATACCATCAGGGAGGTTATGAGGAAGATTATAGCCAGAGAGCTTCTCCCCGCCCTTCACACATCATCATTTATGGCGTGGGATGTTATAAACAAGGTTCCGAAGGGAATTTCGCCCCTTATCTACGGTTTCGAGACACAGGTGAGGCATGTGGCGGTTGGAATCAGTGCGGTCATTGACAGGGCATATACGGAGGGCTTCAACACGGTTATTGAGGGCATACACCTCGTGCCGGGCTACATAACACTGAACGACAGGAGCTTCATGTATGTGGTCGCCGTGAGAAACAAAAAATCCCTTGAGGCGAGGTTCTATGAACGCGAGAGATACAGCCTGAGGCCTGCGGACTACTACATCAGGAATCTCGACGCCATAATGGAGATACAGGAATTTATAGTCGAGCACGCGAAGGAGCACGGGATACCCGTCGTGGAAAATGTGGAGCTTGAGGACACAATTGACAAAATAATGGGAGATTTGATGGAGCGTGTTGCCGAGAGGATGGCGGAGAAGGGCATAGAGATTTAGCTCCATCTGACCTCCGTTTTTATCTTCCATATTCCCAGCAACTTCCCTGCGTTCCACGTTGCCTGAATCTGGAATGCCACTATCATGTTCTCATAGATGTCTATCAGGTTGTAGGAGTTTCCAAAGGGGTTCCTGTGAAGCTCCCAGCTTATGGAGCCCGCATTCACTATGGGGGTGCTCTCGATTTTGAGTCCAAAGGCGTTCCCCCCGTGGCCGGTCAGAACAAGATCTGCCCTCTCCGATGTGAGCAGCTTCAGAACATCCCCTCCGTCCTCCAGAAAGCCGATTTCCCTGCTCCTCGGAATCGGGATTATGTTGTGGTGCATCACAACCACGGTGAACTTCTCCCTGAACTCCTCCAGATGCTTTCTCAGTCTTTCCTGCCCCATTCTGCCCACGAGGCCTATGGGGGTCTCATACTGAACCGACAGTATGGGAATGAAAACGAAGTCCCCGCGCTCCATTATCTGAGGATCACCGAAGTATTCACGGAAGAGGTCGTATCCGAGGTATGTTATGTCGTTGTGGCCGGGGATTATAATCTTCTCGGCCTTCACCTTCTCGTAGAACTCGTATGCCCTTTCGTAGTACCTCTCTATGCCCACATCCACGATATCGCCGCAGTGGATTACCAGATCAGGCTTCAACTTCTCGTTTATTGCCCTTATAGCATTTTCAAGCACTTTTTTTCTGAAATACACCCTGTCTGAGACGCTACTCTCGCTCATCTGGACGAGTCTCATGAGCCTCCTCCCGCGTGGTATGAAAATCTTCGGCTTCAGAGGCTTGTATTCCTTTCTGGACTCATCCCCCGTAACCCTCCTGATGCTAACCTCCACCCTGCCGTCATCGTGCATTTTTATTATGTTGTAGCTGTTGACGTCCCCCCTCCTCGTCTTCCGGCATGATGTGCAGCCTGCATTGTCTATCACCAAGTCCTCTGCCCTGTAGACGTTGGGGACATGCTTGTGGCCGCAGGTGTAGAGGTTTACCTCATGCCTCAGAAGCAGGTCAAGGACATCACCTGCGTTAAAGAGAACATTCCTCTCCCTCCCCGTTTCTGGAAGGGGAAGGAGGTGGTGGTGGGAGGCAACTATCTTGAGCTTTTTGTGGGCGTATTCCTCAAGCTTCGACTTGAGCCATTTGAACTTATAGCCCCCCACCCTGCCGTCGCTCAAATCCGGAATCGTTGAATCAAGCCAGATTATCACGAGGTCGCCGTTCTCATAAACCCCGTTCAGCGGCCCTATGAATTTCTCAAAGAGCTTGTATCCGACGTTTCTCGCATCATGGTTGCCCGGAATTACAATGAGGGGCTTCTGAATCTTCCTGAGCAGATAGCTCGCATGCTCATACTCCTCCCTGAGCCCCTGATTTGTAACATCCCCCGTATGTATGACGAGGTCAAAATCGCCCCTGTTGATTTCATTCACAATTAGGTCGAAGGCATAGGCCTTAAAAGCGGCGTCCGAGGTTATGTGGGTGTCGCTTATGTGGGCTATCCTGATCATGGGAATCACTCCGCGGCTATAGCTGTTTCGAGCTTTCTCCTGCTGGCATCAAGGAGGTCTCTGAGACTGAAAATGCCGATAATCTCGCCGTTTTCTTCTATCAGCACGTGCTTTATACCCTTCTTAGCCATTATGTCCAGCACATCCTTTACCCGTGTGTTTGCATCAGCGGTTATCAGCTCCCGCGTCATTATCTCCTTCACAGGGGTTGTGTTGGGCAGACCCGGGATGACAACCCTTCTTATTATGTCGCTCTTGGTGAAGAATCCCACAACCTTCCCCCTTTCAACGACAACAAGGGAGCCGATATCAAACTCAACCATGACCTCACAGGCCTTTTTAACGCTGTCATCAGGCCCGACTCCTATGAGTTTCCGGGTCATATAAACCTTTATGGGAGCTTTCGTCTCCATTCTCTCACCCGCCTAAATTCTGACTTTTCTGACATCAAAACTCTCCTCTTCGAAGGAGACGTCAATATAGAAAGCTGTTCCGTTCTCCACGTTCTGGAAGGGTTCGTGGGAGTAAAGCTCAAATGTCGATGATGCCACTGCAAACAGACCTCTCTTCTTCAGGCTTAAAAGACGGTAGTAATCCCATGCTGGAGGATTTTCAAGGAGTTTATCCACCATATAAGCGGTTATAAACGCCCTTACCCCATTCTGGGGAGTGGTCATCAGAGTTGCGGTGTTAAGGGCTGTGTTCGCAGTTCCTTTTAGCTCTTTGAACATTGCCAGCAGATTTTCCAAGCTTGTTCCTTCCAGAAATCTGCACAGATAAGCTGCCGCGGTGAAGCTGTCGGAAGCTTTCCCAAGCTGATTCTCATCAAGCTCCGCCATCTCAATTATCCTGTCCTTTTTAAGGTCTCCATTGTGGAAGAACCAGAAGCTGAACCCCCTTCTGCTTGAGAATCCAAAGGGCTGCACGTTGAACAGGTTCCTGCCGCCCTGACTGGCGGCTCTGGAATGGGCCATCAGCACACTGAATCCCGAAAGCTTCTTCTTCAGCTCCAGAACGGCATTATCCTGAAAAACCGGCGTCATGCTCCTGTAGTGCTCGGCTGAGTCCTTTTTCAGGAGCACATATCCCCAGCCGTCCTTATGCTGTGTTCCTCTGTATCTCCGGGCTTTGTAGGGGTCGTTTTCTGAGGAGAGGACAAATGTATCGAGCAGCTTCCTTATCTCATACCCGTCTCCTGCGGCAAACAGTATTCTGCACATTTCACCACACCGTATTGAATAGGGCCGCGAAGTATAAAAGCTTCACCAAAAACTTTTGAGTATAAATGGAGGAGGATAACCATGCTGCTCGAGAAAATAGGAAAAAAGGCGCTGGCGTCTGTTGATGAGGATTTCAGGCTCTTGGACTTCTCCTTTGCCCTTCCCTACACCTACGTCCTGATTGAGGGTAAGCGGGGGAAAGCGCTTGGGGTTGCCATGACGCTGCCCGAGGAGGTTCAGAGGTTCAGAACATCATTTGAAGAGCCTTCCCTCGAGGGCTTCATGGAGAAGGCAGGGAGCTTAAACATCATTGAGAGGACTCTGGCACTGGCGGCGATAAATGCCCTTTCTCAGTATCATATAAGCCTTGAAAATGCTGAAGGCGCCGATGTTACGGAGATACTTGAAGGAGACTTTGATAAGGTGGCTGTTATTGGAAACATGCCCCCTCTGGTTAAAACGCTCAGGGAGCGCTTCCAGACATATGTTTTTGAGAGAAACCCAAAGCTCTGGGATAGAGACACTTTGAGTGATTCCCTTGAATACTCCCTTCTTCCGGAGATGGACGCGGTGGTAGTGAGCGGCTCGGCTCTCCTCAACGGAACCCTTGAGATGATACTTGACCGCTCCAAGAGGGCAAAGCTGGTTGTGCTGACCGGGCCAACAGCCCAGCTCCTCCCGGATTTCCTGAGGGGAACAGGTGTTACGCATCTCGCCGCCATGAAAGTTATGGATGTTGATGAGGCAATCAAAAGACTTAAGCTCGGGTCGTTCCGCGGATTTGAGAAGGGGAGCAGAAAATACGTCGTCCCCGTGGAGACAAGTATTTAAAAGCTGAGGGGTAAGAAAATATGGTGCACGGAATGGAGGGGCTCAGGGATACCGTGAGTGAAGTAGTGCTGAAAATTCACACCCACAGGGAGCTCTATTTGAGGAATGAGGAGGCTGTAAAGCAGCATTTAATAGGACACATCTTCAGAAGCCTTGGATGGGAGTGGGACAATCCCTTTGAGGTGCGTCCGGAGGAAAAGACAAAGGATGGGAGGGCCGACTATGCCCTCATTCTCGATGGGAATGTCTTCGCATACGTGGAGGCCAAGAACCTCGGCGTGAATATAATCAAAAATGAGAAACCCCTGAGGCAACTCGGCAGATACTGCTTCAACACAGGCGTAAAGTATGGAATCCTCACAAACGGGGCGGTCTGGATAGTGCTGAAGGCCTTTGAGGAAGGCTCTTCCCTCAGCGAAAGGATCCTTCTGAGGGTCAACCTTGAAAATGAGCCAATAGAGAGGAGCACGCTGAAGCTTTCCCTCCTGTCAAAGAACAGGATTCATGAGCTTGAAAAGCTCTCCACGCTGCTGAAGGCCTTCGAGCTGAGCTTTACCGGGCTTAAAAGGGAGGGATTTGGTGAGGACGTCCTTATAGCCTATCTGCGTGCCGGGGGGAGCAGTTTCGTCCCTGTGGATAAGCTGACGGGTGTGGAAGTTCCAAGAGCGGCATATATAAACGAGAAGGGCTGGAAGGCTCTTCCTCTGAGCGAACAGAGCCTTAAAGGGGTTCTTCTTGCGGTTCTCATGTATCTCTACAGCAGAAAGGAGGGTGCGGAGAAGGAAGAAGTCAGACGGGTTTATGAGCAGCTGAGGAAAATGTCACTGGAGCCATCGAAGATACTTTCCCTTCTGAAGGTAATTGAGGAGGAAGAGGGAATAAGCATCGCCGTGGAGCTCTAAACCACCTTCCAGAGCTCATCCGTAGGGGGCTGTTCCAGAGGCCTCTCTTCCCCGTTCTGGATGATGACCCTCTTATCCGTGTCTTCCAGAAATTCCCCTATAACTTCGGCATTTATGCCCTCCTTGTTGAGGGCCTCGACAATCAGAGGAGCTTTGTCCCTTTCTGCCGCTATCATTAAAGCCCCGGAGCTTATAAGTGCGAGGGGGTTGAGGCCGTAGAACTCGCAGATTTTCCTTGTCTCCTCAGCTATGGGAATCCTCTCGTGATAGACCCTGAAGCCCAGAGAAGCCGCCTCAGCCATCTCGTGGAGGCCGTTTGCGATTCCTCCCTCTGTCGGATCGTGCATGGCATGAACCCCTATCTCACATGCGATGAGGGCATCCCTGACAACGCTGATTTTGTTTAAAAATGCCTTTGCCCTCTCAACGAACTCCCTTCCAAAGGCCTCCTGCAGGTCGCACTCCTTTTCGCTGGCTATTATCGCGGTTCCCTCGATCCCCGCCCCTTTTGTAAGGATTATAGCATCCCCTGCTCTGGCGCCGTTAGACGTTACGAGCTTTTCTTTTCTCACCTCTCCCAGCATGGTGCCGACAACTATGGGCTTTTTGAGTCCGGGAGTTACTTCCGTATGCCCACCGACAACTGCAACACCCAGCCTGCTGGAGTTTTCGTGTATCTCCTGCATAATCTCTTTCAGGAGCACCTCATCCGCGTCCTCCGGCAGAAGGACTGTCACGAGGAACCATTTTGGCCTCGCCCCGAAGGTCGCCACGTCGTTGGCATTTACATGGACTGCATAGAATCCTATGTTCCTCTCGGCGCCTGTTATCGGGTCTGTTGAGGCCACCAGCACGGTATCGCCGAAGTCTATCGCCGTCGCGTCCAGCCCCAGACCGGAGCGGATTATAACCCTCTCCCCTTCGGCGCCGAGGTGATTGAAGACTATCTCCTTCAGTTTTTCTGGAGGAACCTTGCCCGGCAGCATGATATCAGCCTTCAGACCTCTTCGAGCTTCTTCTTGACCTCTTCCGTGTATCGCTTTGTTTCCTCAAGGGTGTTCTTCAGGTTTGCGAGCTCAAGCTTAAGCTCGTTCAATGTTTTGTTCAGCTGGTAGAAGGCAAATACAACTATAACGATAAGGATCAGCCCAAGAGTTATGGAAACCCATCCGCTTGGCGTTCCGCCGTACATCTTCACTCCTCCTTCAGATTTTTTATAATCTCATTATCCACAACAAGGCTAAAAGGCTTTGCTCTGTAGTATTTTTTGGCTCTGGGGTCATTCGGCTCAAGACGGAGTTCGCTCTCGACCAGACCTGCCTTCTCAAGCTTCTTCAGGTGAAGGTAGAGCAGCTGCCTTGATATGCCTAGGGTTTTGGCAAGCTCATAGACATACCACTCCTTTTCACAGAGCATTTTCAGGATTTTAACCCTTACCGGCGAACTCAGGGCTTCTGCAACCGTGACAATTTCCTGAATGCTCTCCACCATTTCAACCACGTATCAGAATGCTAACATAAGGTATATGCACGTTGCATAATTTGCGGTGGAAAAATAAAAAGGTTTCTCTCCTCAGAAATTATCCGGAGAAGAAATAATCCCTTTTTAAAGGGTAGAATCAAAAAATAAAGACAGAAAGGCTCTTGGTCACGGCTTGTGTTTCTTTCCTGAGTGGTGCTTTTCTGGGTAGTACTTCTCTTTGATTATGCTCTTCCCAGTTCTGTATTTCTCTCTCAGCAGTTCCTTGAGCTGGGCCATTAGCTCGTGTGCTGTGTCGTAATCACCATTCTTGATTGCCGCCTTTATTGAATCTATCAGCTTCTGGAGGTCTTGGACATCTATGCCTGCCTGCTTCATGAACTTTACCTGTATCTCAATCCTCACAAGGTCTCTGTTGAGCATCATGTTCATGTGGAGGTGAAGCTTCTTCTTGAAGTCCATGTCAGCAAATCTGATCACGAAGTCTGTCTTCGCCCTTGCCGCAATTGCAAGACCGTAGGCTTCTCCGTATTTTCCCTGTTCATAGGCCTTCTTGGCCTTATCGAGCTGCTCCTCCGCGAGCTTCAGCATTCTCTCGGCAGCTGGAGATGTGGAGTTCTTCATGAGACTTTCCGCAAGGAGGAGCCTTTCCTCCGTGGCATTGATGACCTTCAGCACGCTCTCCGCTGTTATGTTCAGCTCCATTTCAGAGCAGTTGCACTCTTTAAAGCGCTCCATTATGTGCTTCCTTATCTTTGCCAGAGTTCTGTTCATGGCGGGCGTTCCAATCAGCATCATGGCGGGAGTTTTAACCTTCAGCTTCTTAATGACCATGGTGATGTTGGAGGTTCTGTTCACAAACACTATCATTGCCCTCTCCCTAATGGCCAGCTGCAGGGCTCTCTGGATTGCCATGGTGTCGTTTCCAACTGCTATTATCATTTTGCTCTGGAAGTGTAGCTGGAATTTGGAGGTTGCGTTTTTAATCACTGCAAGGTCTGTCTCATACCTGTTCTCTCCCCACCATCTCTCCACGGCTATGCTGAGGTTCTGAAGGTCTTCCACATATTCCTCCGGAACCGCTGCAGGTCCACCTATTATTATAACTTCATCTGGGGCATAGCTCACGATCTTTGTCGTTATGTTAGGGTTGTATACTCCCCATGGGGTTACTACAACAGGCGCTCCTGTCAGGTTGGAGATATACTGGGCCAGCGTGCAGTCAGCCTCATTGTCGCTGACCAGTATGACCACTGTAGAGCTGGCGGCTGATGCCCTGCTGAACGTCATTGGCATCGCTAATATCAGCAAACTGAAGAGCAGTGCCAGGGCTTTTCTTCCCATCATACCACATCACCTCACTTGGTTTTATGTAATAAGAGATATTTAAGCTTTTTTCACGCAATCGTCCATTAATGTTAGCTTTTGTTTAAATTAAACCTCCCAGCTGCTTTTTTTCATCTATGACCGTTAAAGAACGTTTGTCATCGTTTATGTAGGTTTAAACGGAGAGCTCCACGGCCTGAAACGAAAAATAGCTGAATGTAAAAGGGAAGATGCCATCAGGGGGCCACATAGTAGTATTCCCCTATCTCCTTCTGCTCCCTATCCTTTACGCTTCCCTCCTTGTTTGCCCTCGGTCTCCCTGAATCTGGATCCCTGCGGAACGTTATGCCAACACCTGCCAGAAATCTGTTCATCCCATCGCGCATTCCCATCGGCGGAAGCGCCCTGCCGTATCTGCCCGGCTCGCCCTCAAAGACCATTATCCTGTCGCTGATGTAGTCTATCATGAGGACATCATGCTCGACGACAAGGGCGGTTTTCTCACCCTTCTCCATCAGGTGCCTTATAGCTCTAGAAGCCGCCAGCCGCTGCTCGACGTCCAGATGTGCCGACGGCTCATCAAGGAGGTAGAGATCGGCGTCCCTCAGCAGGCATGCGGTTATTGCGACCCTCTGGAGCTCACCACCGCTCAGGTCGTTAATCTGCTTGTCGTAGAGCTCGGGTATGCCGAGGGGATTGAGCAGCTCAGTCTTGTAGAAGTTGCTGAGGAGTTTGGAAGCATCTATCCTGCTCAGCAGCTCATAAACCGTGCCCTCATAGTCAGCCCTGATGTATTGGGGCTTGTAGCTAACCTTAAGCTCCCAGTCGACCTCACCTTCCGTGGGTTTCTCGACGCCAGCAAGCATCTTGACGAAGGTGGTTTTACCTATGCCGTTCGGCCCCACTATGCTCACCACTTCCCCCATGTACAATGTCCCAGGATCGGCCTCAAGCCTGAAAGAGCTATAATCCTTCACAAGGCGGGGATATTCAACGAGGATTTCACTTCCCTGGCTCTTCCTCTCGCCGCTCTTTGTAAAGCGAATTTCATACGGCCTGAAGCGCACGTTTTCATCCTTGAGATATCCTCTGAGGAACTCGTTTATGCCGTTTCTCACGCCCTTCGGCTTGGAGAATATACCATAAGTTCCGGGCTTTCCATAGACGACGTGTATGATGTCGCTCAGATAGTCGAGGACGGCCAGATCATGCTCGACAGCCAGAACCGATTTTCCTGAATCAGCAAGCTTTCTGATTATCCTTGCAACCTTCAGCCTCTGCTTTATGTCGAGATAGGATGAGGGCTCATCGAAGAAGTAGAACTGTGCATCCCTGAGGAGCGCCGCCGCTATGGCAACGAGCTGAAGCTCACCGCCGCTCAGCTGATCGATGTTCCTGTCGAGGATTTCTGTGATGCCGAGCTCTGCCGCAATTTCCTCAAGCGCGTTTCTCTCATCGGCCTTCCTGAGAAGGTCTCTCACCTTTCCCTTAACAGCCCTCGGAATCAGGTCGACATACTGGGGCTTGACTACAGGTCGGATTTCATTATTCTTGAGCTTTTCAAAGTATGTCTGGAGCTCATTTCCCCTGAACATTTTTATTACGCTGTCCCAGCTGTCGTTATCACCGCAGAGGTTCGGTATCATCTGGCCGGCCAGAATCCTCACGGCGGTTGTTTTGCCTGCCCCGTTCGGCCCGAGTATGCCGACGACCATGCCCTCCTTGATGACTGGCAGGCGGTAGAGGACGAAGGCGTTGATGCCGTAGCGGTGCACACAGCCCTCCTCAAGGGCTTCTGGAAGGTTGACAATCGTTATGGCGTTGAAGGGGCACTTATGCACGCAGATTCCGCATCCGGTGCATGAAGCTTCCTGAATTATGGGCCTGTAGTTCTCCTCATCGATTATTATCGCCTCTCCTCCCATCCTGTTGACCGGACAGACCCTTTCGCACAGGAAATGACCGCATTTATCGGGATTGCACCTGTCGTAATCAATAACCGCAATTCTCATTTTTCTCACCGTCTCTGATTCCGGGGGTGATTTTTAAAAGGTTGCGATTTATCTTATTCCATGAGCCTCTTCGAAGTGATGAAGGACATCAAAAGTGAAATCGCCCATGTAAGTGTCTTCCCGCCCAGAGAAGGGGAGTATTCAGAGTTCAAATTCAGAAACCGTGAAATCAATCTGCTCCTTGAAGAGCTGGGCTTCAGGCTGTATAAACATCAGGTAAAGGCCCTTGAGAGCCTCTATTCCGGAAGAAACATAGTCGTTACAACCCCGACGGCGAGCGGGAAGAGCGAAATTTTCAGGCTGGCAATCTTCGACGACTACCTCTCAAATCCCTCCCACACATACCTCCTCATCTACCCGACGAGGGCGCTCATCAACAACCAGTTTGAAAAGTTCTCTATGGAGAACCTTACCTTCTTCCGTCTTACGGAGAGATTTATAGACGCGAGGATTCTTACTGGGGATGTGGCGTGGGAGGAGAGGAGAAAGATAGTGAAAGAGAAGCCTGCCCTTATCTTCACAACCCCAGACATGCTCCACTACAACATTCTACGCCGCTGGAGGGACTACGAATGGCTCCTCAGGAACATGAGATTCCTTGTTGTTGATGAGCTTCACATCTACAGGGGTGTTTTTGGAACAAACGCGGCCTACCTCTTCAGGCGCCTTTTCTTCAGGCTCAAACGTCTGAATGCCAGACCGCAGGTAATAGCGCTCTCGGCAACACTCAGAAAGCCCGGGGAATTCGCGGAAAACCTGTTCAGGCAAAAGTTCGATGTCATAACTGAGGCAACGAACCCCTTCCCGCGGAGATTTCTCATCCTTTTTGAGCCCAGAAATCTGAACGAAAAGCAGCTCCTCAGGCTTGCGGTTGAAAGACTGACCCAGAACGGCGTAAAAACCCTCATCTTCTTTGATTCGCGCAGGGGAACTGAAAACCTCATGCGCTTCCTCCTGAACTCGCCCGCTTTCTCAAGGATATCCACATACAAGGGCACGCTGCCGAAGAACATCCGCTGGGAGATTGAGAGGGACTTCAAGGAGGGCAGACTTCTGGCGCTGCTGACCACAAACGCCCTTGAGCTCGGTATAGACATCGGCGACCTGGATGCCGTGCTGAACTACGGAATCCCGCCTGACGGCCTCTTCTCGCTCATTCAGCGATTCGGCAGGGCCGGAAGAAAGGCCGATAGGGAGGCGCTGAACGGCATCATCCTGAGAAAAAACGGACTGGACTATTACTACAAGGAGCACACGGACGAGCTTGTTGGGAAGCTGGAGAAGGGCGTCATCGAATACATGCCCGTGAATCTGGAGAACAGGGAAGTTGCAGGAAAGCACCTCCACTACCTCCTTACGGAAATGGGAATCGTGGAATGGGAGGAGCTGGATGACTTTGAGAAAACCGTTGCGGAGGGTCTCGTTATTGAGAGAAAGGCCTCGCTGAAGAAGAATCCCCTCACTGGAAAGCTTGAGCTTCATCTGTTAAAGCCCGCCTTCAGCTATTCCTCCCTCAGGACGGCGGGAGATGAGAGCTATTATCTGGTTCTCGACGAGCCGTGGATCAGGCCGGCCATCATGAGCAAATCCGGACTTTCAGAGCTGCTCCGCTTCATCAACTGGCTTAAAATTAAAGGCTACGTAATCGAAGAGGTGGACAGGCCTGAATACTACCGCTCGCTCCTTCCGGGGATGGCCTACTTCTCCAGAGGGGAGCTGTATATGGTGAAGGATACGCTCACCATGGGGAAGTTTCACTTCGTGTTTGCAGGGGGGATGAACCGCTTCTGGGAGGTCGAGACCTTTGCCAGCAAGAGGGAGGACGTTGAAATCCTCGAAGTAAAGGAGAGCAAGCGTTACAAGGGAGTGGAAGTTCACCTCGGAAGGCTCAGGGTCAGACACTCCTACTGGGGCTATGCGGTTAAGGGCAGGGATACCGGGAGCTACGTGGCCGAGCTGATCAGGCTCAAAGAGGCGGGAATTCTGAAAGGGGAGATATATTCTCCGGTGAGCGGGGAAAGAATTGAAGCTGAGGAGGACTTTTCGATTCTGAACTGGGAGAAGTTCGCAAGGGTGGAGTTTGAGAGCCCCTTTGAGCGCGAGTTTGAAACGGACGGTGTGTGGCTTGTGTTTCCCGAGAAAATCAGGGAGGTTGCACATGAAGAGTTCAGCGAGTTCTTCAGAACAGCCATAGACAAAAATGCTGGCGATCTGGCCTTTTCCCTCTACGGGAGGCTCAGCAGGAAGGAGCTTTTCCCGGAGCTTCTGGGGTCAACGTCCTACTACCTGAGGAAATCCATCAGGGAGTCCCTCCAGAAGGCAGGAATTCAGGACGAGGAAGTGGCATTTGCGGTGAAGAAGATGGTCGACAGCAAAGACGGCGTGGGTTCAGGTCTTCATGCGGTGGAGCACAGCATGATCAAGATAGCTCCCATCTTCACATACATTGACAGCCGGGAGCTTGGAGGATACAGCTATGCGGCCTTTCCGAATTCCCCGCACACAGGAAAGCCCGTTGTCTTCATTTATGACAGCAATGAAGGCGGCTTCGGACTGGCCGAAATCCTCTTCGAGAATATAGAAAAGCTCATGGAGAGGAGCTATGAGCACCTGAGGGGCTGCAGCTGCAGGGACGGCTGTCCTCTCTGCGTCTACTCCCCCAGATGCGGAACATTTAACGAGTTTCTGGACAAGTGGCAGGCAATAAGGATATGGAAGAGAGTTCTGGAATCTACAGACTCCTCGTGAAGACCCGGCCCCTTGTTTTCTCCGTTAGAAGCGCCATCAGGTGCTCCGCCTCACCCTTCCTCACTTCGACGGTGAACTTAACCCGCTCTCCGTATTCCTCCCCGGTGATTCTTCCCCCGTTCTTCTCAACCGTCTCCTTAACGGCATGGAAGAGGCTGTAGGGGAAGACAACCTCAAAACGCTCCGTTTCATACACCTCAACGATTCCCGCGTTCTCTATGGCACTGCTGGCGGCATCGCTGTATGCCTTAACCAGACCTCCATAGCCCAGCTTTATGCCCCCAAAATATCTCGTAACAACGACGACAGCGTTGCTGAGTCCCTTGTTCTGAATGACCCTCAGGACAGGCTTTCCGGCCGAACCCTTCGGCTCCCCATCGTCGTCATACCTCACTGCAAAGCTCCCGCTTCCTCTGATCACATAGGCATATACGTTGTGGGTTGCATCGCTGTGGTGGGCCCTTATCCTTTCTATGAACTCTCTGGCTTCATCCTCCGAACTCGCCGGTGAGGCGTAGCCTATGAAAACGGAGTTCTTTATCACCAGCTCCGCGCTTCCCGCTCCTCCGAGCGTTTTCATGCTCACCCTCTCAGCGTCGCTGTGAGCTTCTTTCCATTCAGCAGCATGACTATGGCGTCCTTGACGTCAGTAACAACCACATCGCTCGCAAGGAGCGCATCAACGGTCGCTCCCTCCTTCCCTATGACGCAAAAAGCTAATTCTGCATTTTCGAGCATTCTGACATCGTTGTTGCCGTTTCCCACCGCTATGTAGGGCTCGTACTTCATGGCCCTTTCGAGCTTTTCGTTTCCGTTCTTAACACGCTCGATTTTAACGGGCATGCCCTCGAACTGCTCCTCAAGGGTTCCGAACGTGTCGGCGCTCAGCACAACGACCTCATAAATCTCTGCAAGGCGACCCAGCAGGTGCTTCACCTCCTCATCCACAACGCCCTCCACTCCGAGGGTTCCGTTCAGGTCGAAGAGCACTGCTCTGGCTTCTATTTTTCCGTAGTTTGGAATCTCCATAATCACCACCGGAATGACATCCCCTCATGGGTATATGTGCTTTTTGCTATCCCGATGAGAACATCCGGGAGCGCCTCATGTGATGGTAATAGAAGTTGCCGTTTTTGTCCACAACAACATAGTCCGGGGAATAGCCTGTGATGTAGTACATGTTGTGGCCGTCTATGCGGTACCAGAGCGCCCTCGCCGCTTCAAGCCTGTTGAGCTCGTCGAGGAGCCTCAGATTCCCCTCCCTGACCATGGTGAGGAGGTGCTGCACATAGGCGTAGTCAAATCTGAAGGCGATGTAGGGGCTGAAGAACTCATAGCCCGAGATGAACTCATTCATCAGGTTCTTGAGCGGGTAATCCGGGATTACAGGGATGTTGAACCGCTCATAGAAGTGCTTCATGGTCCACTCCTCAGGGCGGTAGGGCAGGAGGCCGAGCCTCATAATCTCGACCGTGGCGGTTGCATACTTCCTCGGCCATCTGGGGCTGAAGGGGTAGTATGAGACGTTTGAGGTTACATACGGGTCTTTTCCTAAGAGGTACACTGCCCGGTAGTTGCTCCCCACAAGAAGGGGAGCCCTCCAGAGGACAATGAGTTCGATGTGGTTCAGGGCTTTGCTCCGGAGGGATGCAGGGATGGGAACAGCCCATGCATTCAGGTTGAAATCCATAAAGAACCTGTTCATCAGGACTGCCTGAGTTTCTCCGTCGTAGCCGCAGATGCCCGAGTGGAGCGTCCCGATTATGGGGGTGGAGTAGGAATGCACATAGTGATTGACAAAATAGACAACATGGAGGACGGTTATGGAATAGAAAGGAAGGGGCTTTTTGTAGAACCTGAAAAACTCCCTGCGGGCGTCCTCGTAGATGAAGCTCATGAAGCTGCCCAGATTTATTTTCCCGTAGCGCGTAAAGCCGAGGTCAGGATAGACCTCCTGATAAATCTGGAGGGGCTTATACTCAGATGCCTTAATCCACATGAACCTGATTTCCTCTTTGCTGTAGAGCTTGGCCCTCTGGAAGGGATACCCCGAGTTGTTGAAGGTTATCCTGAAAACCTTTGGGTAGTGGAGGAAACTGAACGATGTCCTGGCGATATTTTCCTTCAGGTCATAGGCTTCCACTGAGATGTTGTATCTGTCCCATGGCGCGGTTATGCGTATGAGCCTGAACTTCTTCAGATGTTCCGTTCTGAGGTCAAACCTGTATCTCTTCCGATTCAGGGTAATGAGTATCTCCTTGGGAGGATTGGCGTTGTCCTTTACCGTAATCTCGAACTGCAGGGTTCCATTTGAGAGGCTTCTGACGTCCCCTTCAAACTCTGGAGGCGTTTTGTCGCTCCTCTGTTCTTCCTGAAACCTGATGAATGTCAGGTTTATTTCCGTAATCCTGTAGTGCTTTGAGTTCATTATGAACCAGTCCGAGAACGTTGTGTTAGTTATGAGCTCCTCCCTGATTTCCGGGAACTCATGCAGAAAAATTTTGATTTCTCTCGGCTCGAATCCATCCGTGATGTTTTTCATGCTGTCAATAGCCTCAACCGTCTCCGGAGGAAGCCCTGCAAGGGAGTTCCTGAGCTCACTAACGAGGTATATGTACTCATCGAGGTTTTTGACCCTGTAGATTTCCTTCGAGTTTTCGATGCCGTATTTTATGTTCGAGGGGAGCTGGGAGTAGAACTTCATGAACTCACGCACTTTGAGGTTGAACATCGCCACGCGCTTCGAGAATTCCTCCAGTGTGTAGGGGCTCTCAGCGAAGAGAAAGCGCAGCATGTCATCACGGAGAAGGATGGGAATGCTCTGAAGGGTGCCATAAACCTCACTGCAGAGAGCGGCAAACTTCTCCGGATTTGTTACATTAACATCGTCAAAAAGCGTTTTTCTGTAATTATAGAGGGGGAGGATTTCCTTTATGATTTTCTCCTCATTCGGGTCAATTGTTCCATCTCTCAGAAAACCAAGCCTTTTGGCAACGAACAGCTCGTCATCAGGTATCACATTCTGGGTTTCAACCTCTTCCTTCTGCTCGGGAGGCGGTCTAAGCACGATGAGCAGGCCAATAATGTAAATCAGAATTAGAATTAGAGCAACTTTCTTCAGGTCTGTATCCATCTTCCCTCACTGTTATCTTAATATTGGGCAAGACCCTTTATTTAGTTTATCCTACGTTAATCGAACCGTGAAGAGGTGCATATTTCGAAATTTTTAAAAACCTCAGTACCTACTTTACTACCATGGGGATGAAGGATATCCTGCATGACCGCGAAGTCCTCGCAAGGCTCAATGCATTTGTCATAATCTATTTCGGATGGATTATTTTCGGGCTTCTGTATCCCATCATAGGGAGATACAGCGTGGATGTGACTGGTCAGTTTCTCAAGTTGCCCCTGACATCGTATGACTTTGTCGTGACTTTACTCTCCTTCGCCAGGGATCACGTCCTTCTTTACTATTTCATGAAAGCCATATATTTCGTTGGCTTCTCCGGATCGATAGGCCTTACAGTTGCCTTTCTGCTCCTTTACAAAAAGGATTTTAGAGCATCTGACGAGCTTTTCATAAGGTATCTGGGGCTCTACACGGTATCGGGTGCCATATACTGCATATTTCACATCTACGCCCCCCATGTGGTCTACAACCTGCCGGTTGAATCTCCCGCAGGGACGTATCTGACCCAGCAGGAGTTCGTGCTCCCCTCACTTCACAACGCGATAGCAACTGCAAACGCAATAACCCTCTGGAAGCACAGAGGGAATAACATTGCAAAGATTATAATTTTCTTCAACCTGATGGTTCCTGTTGTGACGCTCTTCCTCGGCCATCACTGGATATACGACATCATAAGCGGCATAGTCCTCGCCTTCCTAATCTCCAAGCTGACGGAGGGCTACACGTCAAGGCTTCCTTCAGGCCTGCATTCTATCCAGATTTCAGAACTCAGGAAGATAACAGCCTTTGGCCTGATATTCGCTACGATAGTTCTGATTATGGCTTCCAAGCCTTCCATATACTCGACCATACTCCAGAGACTGCTCGGCACTCCTTAAGAAAAGCTTATAAATGGCTTTAGGGGTTTATCTCTTGGGGTGCCGGGGTAGCCTAGCTCGGCAGGGCGGCGGACTCGTAATCCGCAGGTCGCGGGTTCAAATCCCGCTCCCGGCTCCACAACTGTCCTTCACTTCTCAAAACACCATTCCCAAGCGAAAGCCGCATTAAAATCGCGTCCTCAATAAAACGGCTCCTGTTATATGTTGTCTGATCTAGAAGTTCGATGACCCGCGGACTAAGCGTGATGTGAATTAGAATAAGTATCCTCCCCGGCTTCTTTTTGGCCATTTCAAATCCCCTTTAACAGATTTCGGACTTCCTGATTTTTAATACAATCCGGTTCGAAAAACCAAAATATTCTTATACCAAAGTGTGGAGAATAAACTAACCTGATGTAAAAATAGGGGGAAGACCCATGGTAGCTCCAATCAAAACAGGCCTAGAGGAGATTGATTCCGCACTTGGAGGCGGTTTGATAAATGGCGGGAGTTTGCTGATAGCCTATGATAAACGATCCCTCGGGTGGGTTCTGGGACTGCGGATATTCAGGAGCATGCTTGAAAACGGGGCAGTTGGAGTTATACTCAACACGACCCTGCCTTTTTCGAAGCTGGAGCTGAGGACGAAACACGTGGGGCTTGACATCAGGGAACTGGGGGAAGCAGGCGCACTTTATGTAATTGACCTCTTCGGGTCAAAATACAGCATTCTGGATGAGAGACCGTATGTGATTCAGATAAGGGACTGGAGCGATGATACTGGAATTCCAAAACTTATTCAGACGTATAAAGAGCTGAACGTCATAATCCCAGAGGATACCACTGTGGTCTGCCTCGTCGCCACTCTGGAGGGCCTGTATCACGAATTTGGAAAGAACATGATGGATCGCATAATCAGAGCATCCCTCGCGACCTTTGAAACGGAGGTATTCCGAAACAGGAACATTCTAATTATCTCCATGTTGAACAAGGATGCAGTTCCAGAGTGGGTCACCGGGTGGCTCTACAGTCTCAGCGATCAAATTATAGAATTTATCTCAAGAATCGGACATGCAGGGCTTGAGGAGACCGTGCTGGTTCCTAAATCCCCCCTTCCGGGCTTTAAACCCCGCCACTACACCATCAGACTCTCAAAAGAGCACTTCATCCAACTCATTTAACCTTTTATTCTTTCAATTCTCCCAGAGTCTTATTGGAACAGGGAGAGGATGTATTTGTATGCTGTTGAGGCTTTGACTTTCAATTCTCCCAGAGTCTTATTGGAACGATTAAGCTCCGCCGGCGTGTCAGCCGGGAGGAGTACCTTTCAATTCTCCCAGAGTCTTATTGGAACTGGTGTATCCCCATGCTCTCATTTCTCCCCACTCAACCCTTTCAATTCTCCCAGAGTCTTATTGGAACATTCTGGGCAACATTAGTAAACGGGCACTGCTGGATTACTTTCAATTCTCCCAGAGTCTTATTGGAACGTTGTCTATGTAGACCTCAAAAAGGGGGTGAAAAAGGGCTTTCAATTCTCCCAGAGTCTTATTGGAACTCTGGAAAGGCTGAGGTTCTTTCTTTCCTTTTTATCTCTTTCAATTCTCCCAGAGTCTTATTGGAACTATTATCCCAGGCAGGGAAAAGGCCGCACCCAGGTACCTTTCAATTCTCCCAGAGTCTTATTGGAACCGGTGAATCTCAGAACACCATAAAAAGGAGCCCTCAGAACTTTCAATTCTCCCAGAGTCTTATTGGAACTTAGCCCATACTTCCCAGCAAGCTCATCAACCTCCCTTTCAATTCTCCCAGAGTCTTATTGGAACGGGACTTCAGCTGGAGGCCCGGCCATGGCTGGAGGCCTTTCAATTCTCCCAGAGTCTTATTGGAACCGTCACCAGGGACTACTACCACCTTGTTTATGCGAGCTTTCAATTCTCCCAGAGTCTTATTGGAACAGGACGGTTATTTCGTCCTTTTGCCCTATAAAAGAATAGGAGAGTCCAGAATATTTAAGCTTTTCTTCGGAGGGTTGATGAAGGAGCCAGCTCCGGCGTTTATATGGAGCACGTCCTCTCCTAACTGGGCCCTTCTCATGCCTCTCCTCCTTTTAAAATCCAAATGTAGAGCATTATACCTGAAGGCTCCAGCCGGTTATAATAGGCCTAATTTCAGATTGAGTATATAACCTGACTCAAAATCAGGAAAGCTCTAATTTCAGCAGGGTTATAGTTAAGCCCGGCTCTGCCGTTTTTCCTCTTTCAACTTTGAAAAAATTTCGTTACATGTTTGCCAGCAGCCTGTTACGTGATGTTAAATAACAACCCTAAGTTACTAAACACTTCCGGAGTGCTCTGCCGGTCTTTGCTGCCGTTGCCTCCCAGGAACAGGCCTCCATTCCCACAGGCTCTCTTATCATCGGGTATCGAAAATCCCTCGAAAGCCATAAGTAGGAAAACACCGGAGTAAAGCGGGGAGGGATATGTATATCATCGTAGTTTATGACATCAATGTTTCCCGTGTTAATAAGATCAAGAAATTCCTCCGCCAGCACCTTCACTGGGTTCAGAACAGCGTCTTCGAGGGGGAGGTTACGAGGGCAGAGTTCGAGCGCATAAAGGCCGGCATCAGGGATTTAATCGACGAGGATGAGGATTCGGTCGTCATATACAAGCTCCGCTCGGAGCCGAGAAGGGAAGTCATCGGAATGGAGAAGAATCCCATGGGAGATATAATTTAAATCAACCTGTGCACTAGTTGCTCTCATGGAAAAGATACTCCTGCTTTCCCTCGCACTCTTCGGCGGATTCATCGGGTCGCTCATGAGCGGCGGCAGTATAATAGTCTTCTTTATCCTTACATCGCTCAGCCTTCCGATTAAAGCGGCCATTGGAACCCTGAAGATGGTGATAGCCGGACTGACCCTCGTTTCCTCCATAGGCTACTTACGGGCAGGGGTTCTTGACCTGAGGCTCGCCTCGTTTTTGACAGCCTCTGCAGTTCTCGGAGCTTATCTCGGCAGCCTTCTGGTGCTCAGGATCTCTGAATTAGGTGCGAGGATTCTCGTGGCCGTTTTCCTGATCATCGGTGCGTATTTCATGCTGAGGGGAGAGGAGAAAAGAGAAGCAGTTCTGGAAGGGCGCTTCTGGCAATTTTTGATCGGAATAACCCTCGGCTTCTACATCGGGGTTCTGGGTCAGGCCTCCACCCTTGTTGCAATTTCTGCACTGGGTCTTTTCTTCAGGCTGGACATCCTCAGAGCCAATGCAACGGCAAAACTGATAATCTTCTTCACAAACCTCATGGCGTTTTTAAGCTACGCCTCTCAGGGGGCCGTGGATTACCCTCTCGGGGCTATACTTCTGGTTCCGATAGCAGTGGGCTCATGGCTGGGTGCCAGAGTTGCTGTGAGGCTCAGCCCAAAGGTTCTCAGGACGGTATTTCTCGTGCTGGTTGTGCTTACTCTGCTCAACGTTCTGAGGGGGCTGATAGGCCTGTAGGGATCTCTCATGGTTGATAATGGATCATGTTGTTATTTCTATCTCAAAACCACACCACCAGCGGCTCGTAATCCGCAACTCCCACGAAGTGCCTTATCAGTTTGTATGCTTCAAGTCTGATCAGGCGCTGCTTCGTGACGTTCTTCTTTAGTCCTGGGTGTCTAACGCTCGCCCTCATCTCTCTGCCGTAGGCCTCGACAGCTTTACGCATGCCATCCTTCGTCAGCAGGACGCCGTTGAGCTCCTCTCTGAAGTGCTCTCTCCTGAGGATTCCCTGCTTGATGAGGCGGTTGGCTATCCTATCGGCTATGGCCGGCTTGAATATTTCACTTAAATCCAGAGCGAGCGAAAAACGCCTCTCGCCGGGCTCGTGGAGGTAGCTAACGGTTGGAATCAGCTGGGTATTGTAAAGCTCGCTCACTATGGTGGCATATAAGCGGGAGTTGAGAAAGTTTATCAGAGCGTTCATTTCATTGTGTGGCGGTCTTCTTGTGCGTTTTATGATTTTAAAGCCCTCCGGCAGGTGTTCATCCCACCTTCCGTAATACTCCGACCGTATCCTCGCCTCGACGTTCATGACCTCGGTTATCCTTCCTGCATCTTCAAGCTCTCCAAACAACCCCTCCAGAAGCTCCGAGAAGCCGTCCTCAACCTTCCATCTCTTCAAATTGCGTGCCATATTAAGGGCGCTTCCCTTCACAAAGAGCCTCGCGAGCCTGAGGCGCTTTTCTCTATCGAGGTAGTGTTCAGCCTGCCTTATCACCAGATCACCGGAATGGAGGCTCTCCCTCGGATAGAAGCTTCCATCATAGTAGCCGTAGTGGTTGAAGAAATGCACCGCTATGCCCTTCTGGGCGAGGTAGTGGAGGGCCTGGGAGGTTATGCTCACATGGCCGTAGATGTAAATGTCATAGATGCCCTCAACCGCGAGAGGCTTCCTTCCACGGGCGCTCTCAAAATAAAGCGTATTCTCCTTCCGGAGAAGAGTTCCATCCGAGAGCAGAGTCAGAGAACCCTTTCTCATACGATCACCCTATGTGTTCAGGTAAAACTTTGATGTCGACCGTTTGAGCCAGCTTTCTTAGTTTGACGTCAAAAGTGGCAAGTGGAAACCCCTTTAAAACGGCATGGGAAAGGATTATGGCATCGTTAATATGGCTTAAGGAGCGGTTGTAATCCTGAAGTATCTTGAGGGCGTGAATTATGATTTCGTGACTCATCTCCAGACCTCGGAATCTCGGGTCAGAGATGTACCATTCGATCATTTTCTTAGCTGTCTGAAGGGGTTTCTTCTCCCTCTTGAAGAACCAGAGGTATTCTTGGAGTACAAGCGCGGGGATGTACCATTTATCAAGGGACTCCAGAAGTCTCCGGCCGTTCTCATGGAAGGGATTATCCGAGAAGGTGTCATAAATCAAAACGTTGGTATCGATCACTGCATGCATTCCTCCATACCCTCCTGGATAGCTCTCTCGATTTCCTCTGGGGTAATCGGCCTGCCGAGCTTGAGGGTTGGGCGTTCTCTTTTGAAGCGTTTTATCACTATCCTTTCTCCTTCAAGCTCCACCTCAAGTAGCTCCCCTTCCTTAATCCCGAGTGCCTTTCTAATCTCCGCAGGGAGGGTTATCTGGTAGTTTCGGGTTACCTTTGTCACAGGCATAGTATCACCTTTTTAATAGTAGATTAAATGTAGTACTATATTAAGGTTTCTACTATTTACACCCAGCACAGCTCATAATAGGCGCACTTTCTGCATTTCTTTGATTTAACCGGCTCCGGCGGCTTTGGAAGTGATTTTATTCGTCTAACCTCATTTACGGCCTCCCCCACTTCCTTTTCCCTCCCGCTGAGGCTTACTTCCTTCGTCTCCTTTAGCTGGGGATAGTGGAGGACTGCCTTAGCGCTGATGCCATGCCTCTGGAGGTAATAGAGATAGTAGAGCGCCTGCATCTCGTGGGCCTTCTCCATGCTTTTGCCGAGCTTGACCTCATGGACTTCGATGATGTCCCCTCTGCGGATGAAGTCAATGCTTATCGGGCCAATCTGGACTTCCTTCTCTTCACTTCCATAGCGCCTCTCGTGGAGGAACTTTCCGAGATCAACCCACTCGCTCTCCTGCTCCATCGTGATGCCCTTGGAGAAGTACCACAGCTTTGTTGGGCATATGAAGAGGTAGTTTATCTCGGTGCCGCGGATGAGGAGATCGGTGAGGGGGTATTCTTCCACCTCTCAACCCCCGCTTATCCTGAGTATCCAGAGCCCAAGAAGTGGGTTTTCTATCAGGTACCCTCTGTTTTCCCGCACTATCAGCTCCTTCTCCTTTAGGGTTCTTAGCGCCGCCTGAACCGTTGAGGCCCTCTCAAATCCATATCTGTTAAGGAAATCCCTTGAATAGATGTCCTTTTCGTTCCGCGCTATCGCAACAAGAATCCTGCGCTGGTTTATCGTTAATGAATCCCATATTTCCTCAAAGAATTCCCCCGTCTCGTTAAGTATCTCTTCAACGGCCCTCCCAAGGTCTTCCTCAGAGGCGCTGTTCTTCCCGGAGAGTATAGCGTTCAGCCACAGCCGGTAGCAGAGCATCTGCGTGTAGTGGGGATGTCCCTTTGTTATCCTCAGGAGAGAGCTTATTAGCCCCTCGCTGACTTCAATCCCGCTCTCCCTGAACTTGCCCTCGATGAACGGCCTGAACTTCTCCTCCGGAATTCTCCTGAGTATCATGTGCATCCCGAAGTTGTAGAAGGGACTGCTGGGAGATTGGAATATCTCACGCATCATTCCCTGTTTGCTCCCCACGAAGACGTAGGTCACGTTCTCATGCTTCTGAAACTCGGCACGCATCTTTGGGAGGACGTCTTTTCCGAGGTTTGCCACCTCCTGGAACTCATCGAAAACGACTACGACCCTCTTCCCCGTGATCTCGGCAAGGCGTTTTGGCAGTTTCACTGCCTCCTCAAAGGCGACCCTCTCTTCTCCTACTGCGAACTCCACGCCGAGGTTCTTTCTGATGACGATTCGGGGCACCGTGGCCTTAAAGAGCCTCCTGATAAACTCCTCTACGCGGCCTTTCCATGTCCTTATGGCAGATGAGCTTATTCGCTCTGCAAGCTCCTTCTTGGTTAGAATCCCCGAACAGTCTACTTCGATGGGATATATCCTGTCTCCCAGCTCCTCCAGGGCAATGCTCACGAGGGAGCTTTTTCCATACCTCCTCGGAGAGTATAGGATAACATTCTGACCGCTCATCATGGCTATTTTGAGTCTCTCAAGCTCCTCTTCCCTGTCCGCGAAGTGCTCCCTACCCACCTTCCTCCCGTAGATGAAGGGCGCCTCCATTACACCTTCACCTGTAACAGTATTTGGTGTAGTGAATTTTATAGTTTTTGGTGTAATGTCAGAGTATGTCGCCTCCATTTAGTGGAACCCTCTTGAGGCCTACCTCAGGGTCGTACTCAAGCTCCGCAACAAGAATATATCTCCCTGCTCCCCTGTCCGAGAGAGTGTGGAAGCTCTCCCTTTCCGAGTGATAGAGCCACATAGGTATCGGGAGGAGGTAACGTTGGGTTTCTATCCCCAGGCCTTTGTCAAGTAACTCACTGATCTTTCCAGCGTGGATGCCGGGCACTACTTCCAGCCCGTTGAACATCCCGTAGAACTTCTTCTCGTCTTCGCCTGTCCGTAGCGGTTTCAGGCTGTCAAATACCTCCCTCGCCATCTTCTTGTACCGCAGAACCTTCTCCACAAGCTCCTCAGCGACCCTCTGGTAAGCACCACTCACGAGTTCGGGAAGCTGTGACTCCTTTAGCTCCTTTCCGTCGAGTTCTCTCAGGAGCTTTACGCTCTCTTCTACGACCGAATACGGTTTGTATATTTTTCGGTCGGCTTCAGACCCTCTGGCGAGGACATAAACATCCCCTATTCTTCCATCTCTCCATCCCTGCCTGTTCACGCGGCCAAGACGCTGTATTAGAGCATCTAAAGGAGCCGGCTCTGTCAGTATCGTTGAAAAGCTGACGTCGAGGGAAACCTCCACGACCTGAGTTGCAACGGCAAAATCGTAGTTGCTCATGTTCTCAAGAAGTTCTCGTTCCTTAGCTTCCCTGTCTCCGTGGGTAAACCTGCTGTGGAGGAGTAGAACCTTAAAACCCTCTTCCTTCAGGGTATTGTAGGTCTGTATAGCCCTATCGACACTGTTGCAAGCGATGAGCGTGGGCTTTGAAGTTTTCTGCACCTTCATGTAAAGTTCGAGTTCATGAAGGAGGTCTCCAATTGAGTCTATACCCTCCTCAACAATGTGAACTCGATGGCGAGTGAATTGATCTGCCTCTTCCGGAGGAGTCTCTAATCCCTTAAATGGAAGCGTCTCCTCTAGCAGGTCTTCAAGAAAGTCAGGCAGTGTTGCCGTCATGACCATAGCCTTCGCCTTTAATTTGTCTATCTCCTCCAGCATCGCCAGAATTATGCCGAGAATGTTGGGCTCGTAGGCGTGTATCTCATCGAAGATCAGGAGCGAGCCGGCCAGCTCCGTTTTCAGCATCTCGTGAAAGCCGACTCCAAAGAAAGCTTTCATAAGCTGGAACGGGGTAGTAACCTTCAGGGGAGTGTAGATCTTCCTGTAAAGTGAGCTGAGTTTTCTGTATTCAATGGCCAAAGAGTATAGGTAAAAGGTGGCCGAACTATGTAGAACCCCCACAAGATAAGGATCCGAAAATAGTCCAAGGAGTCTACGGTGCATTGCGTTAATGCTGGCCTTATAGGGGAGCACGTAAAATATTCTACTCGCTATTCCTCTCCCGCTTCTAGAGGCATTTCGGTTGGCCCACAACAGAGCGGCTTCGGTTTTTCCATAGCCTGTTGGAGCCCTGAGGAGTATATGTCCATCAGATCTCGATGCCTCAAGCTGGAGTGGTCTCAGTCTTTCTCTTGGAATTTTCAGCTCAAGCCTTCCTGCGATGTCTGGTAGTAGGCGTATTTCTGTTTCGCCTGCTGAAGCGAGGTGGTCTGAAGCGTTGAGAAGGCCTCTCATAAAGGTCAGGGTTATCTTTTCCCCCTCAATGTTTTCCTCGTACCACTCCTTCAGTCCCTGGAAGTCAAATTCCCGAAGATTTTCCCTCCAGTTGGAGGGGAGTTTAAACCTCTTTGGGGGCTTTTTAGTTCCGAAGTAGTAGGCTTCTAAGTTGGGGATTCTAGAGACGAAGAATTTCTCGATGTACTCGGATCTTTCCAAGAGTTCATCAAGCTTTTCGTCAAACTCCAAGGGAACATCCTCAACTTTAACAGGGAGGAGAACTTCTATCTCATCAAGCGTTTTATGGTGTGTGAGTATTGCAAGGGCTATGAGGTTGCGCTCCCGCTCACCATAGTCAAGAAACTGGACGAAGGGAACAGACAGAAGCTCGTGCCGGTAACCCCACTTATTCTTCTTTTTCTGAAACCCCGAAGCGCACTTCCCGATATCATGAAGAAGGACGGCATAAAAAGAAAGCTCAAAGATGCCGGGAGAGAGCTCTTCAAGCCAGCTGAACGAGTTTTTCAAACTCTTCAGGACGTTGATGGCATCGAGAGTATGACATTCAAGGAACTGATGGGGATTGAACTTGGCATAGCAGAGCTTCATTCGCTCCACCTGTGCAGATAGACTCCAATGCCGAGCTCTGGATCATACAGCGCTTTTGCTGTCTGTCTCCTCCTTTCTGCTGGAGTCCTTGGAAACGGAAGCACCACAAAAGGTTTTACCAGCTTTGCCACCCTCGGAACTGTTGAATAGTCGTATTCAACAATGAGTGCATGAATCATCCCCGGAAGTCCCAGCTCAATAGGTACCACAGTACCTCCCAATGGTGCCTCTTTTTCTCCAAGTTCGACCTTTTTGATCTCATCAACCGTCGCAACATCGCTTGACCTTCCGAGGAGGAGCTGATAGCGAGGCCTCTCAAAGAGTTCCTTCCATTCATCAGGAAGGTAAAGGTAGAGTTCCACGTTGTAGTGGAACTCGCGCTTCATTATATCTGTCTCGACTTTTCCGAGGGCATAGATTTTTTCGAGGTCTACACCTTTTCCCCCGCTCCTGAAGACGTAGCCGACGTAGGGCATCTCAGTCAGGTAAACGGGTTCGCCCTTCACCGCCGAGAGTATCCCCTGGATTGTGGAGGGGGGAGGAACCGGTAGCGTTGGCTGGTATCCCGATTGAAATGTTGGAAAGCGGAAGGATGCGGTCCAAGCCTTAAGCTTCACCCGTATCATTGGCTCACCCGTAGTATGCTTCAATCTCCCTGGTGAAGCCATCTATCGCTTCCTTAACGCTCCCTGCAACGACTTCGAGTTCGCTCTCTTTTAGTTTCTCCGTAATTTCGTCTGCGTTCCAGCCGAGGGACTTAACGAAACCCTCATCGTAGCCGATGTAGAGCTTTGCTCCTTTAGGTATCACGTCCCTGAGGTCTTTGAGTCTCTTTGAAAGCGCCTCTGCATCGAATTTGATGCTCCCATTCTC
>WAPO01000155.1 GCA_015520705.1 Thermococcus sp.
GGCGTAGTCTAAAACTTTAACGCCAAGCTTTTCGGCCTCTTCCCTGCTCTCCGCTCCGACATCAATCGCCAGCTTGCTCCATGGAACAGTATCAAACTTCCTTTCGAGGTTTAGATGAACCGGCAGGGCCCCGATAACGCCGTCCAGCTTTCCGTTCCCGGTTATGACATCGAGGTGCCTGCCGTATAAAAGGCGGTCGTCTATGCCGCCTATCTTCCTGAAGGTTAGCTTTCCATCCTGCCTTATCCCTGTGATGAGCAGTCCAATCTCGTCCATGTGGGCCATGAAGATTGCCTTAAGATCTCCTTCGCCGAGCTCTACGATGAGATTTCCGATTGTGTCAGTGGTGCAGTCGGCGTAGGGTTTGATCCATTCGGCGAGCCTTTCCCTGATCCTCTCCTCATAGCCGGAAATTCCGGGAATTTGAGTTATCTCTCTAAGCTCTTCAATCAGCATGCTCTCACCTCAGATCATCTTAACCTCCTCGGGAGGGCGAATCCTGATAACCTCCCTGTTAACGAGCGTCTCAGGAACCTCGCCGTGGAGAACTGCGAGCAGGTTCTTGACAGCCTGGAATCCCATATCCTCCATGGCCTCTCTGGAGAGGCCGGCGTAGTGGGGTGTTAAAACAGTCTCCCACTCGAATTTGAATAGCTCGTGCTCCTGGACAGGCTCGTTTTCGAAAACGTCGGTTGCGTAGCCCTTCAGCCTTCCTTCCTCGATGGCCTTAACGACGGCTTTCTCGTCGACGAGGGTCCCCCTGCCTATGTTGACGAGATACTTCCCCTCAAGGAGCTTCAGCCGTTCCTCGTTGATGATGTGATATGTTTCAGGGGTCGCTGGGAGGGCCAGGATGATTATGTTGCTCTCCCTCAGGACATCTTCGAGGGGTTTGTAAACCGCACCGACTTCATTCTCGATGTCTTCCTTGCGGGAGCGCGACCAGTAGAGTATCTCTGTGCCCATCGCCTTCATCCTTCTCGCTATCGCCTTCCCTATGGCTCCCATGCCGAGAATTCCAACGGTTTTGCCGTAGACGGTTTCAATGTCCTTGAATCCGCTCCAGATAATCTTGTGGCTTTCCCACTTTCCGGAGCGTATAAAGCGGTCGGTGTGGGCTATCTTTCTGAGGAGGGCTATCGTCAGTCCAACGGCGAACTCAGCAACGGCCTCGCTCAGAACTCCGGCAACTTTCGTGACGTAAATTCCCCTCTCCGTTGCAGCCTTGAGATCCACGTGGTCGTAGCCGGCTGAATGGCAGCTTATCACCTTCAGCCGCTCTGCATTCTGGATAACCTTTCCCCTAAGCGGGTTGAGAGGCGAGATTATCATCCCATCATACTTCCCGATGACTTCCATAAGCTCCTGTTCCCCGGGATAGAGTAGGAAATCAACATCGCAGTATTTCCTCAGTTCCTCAAGAGGCTTGCTTTTCATTTTAAAAAGCACCAGAACTTTCGGCTTCATGATATCACCTTAAGTAGATGTTTATCGAAACGGACTAATAAACTTTTTTGGCGAAAGATTAAAAACTTCTAAAGTTCTCTTTCCCTCAGGTGGTGTTATGGTCGAGAGGAAGAGATGGAGCGAAGAGTTCAGCGAGTGGTATAATGAGCTTATAGAGACAGCTGAAATTCAGGACAAGAGGTATCCTGTCAAGGGAATGAACATCTGGCTGCCCTACGGTCTCAGGATAATGCGCAACATAGAGCGTTTTATTCATGAGGAAATGGAGAGAACGGGTCATAAGGAGGTTCTCTTCCCAGCACTGATCCCTGAAACGGAGTTCCAGAAGGAAGCGGAGCACATAGCGGGGTTTGAGGGAGAGGTCTTCTGGGTCACCCATGCGGGTCATGACCCTCTGGATGTAAGATTAATCATGAGGCCGACCAGCGAAACTGCCATGTATTCCATGTTCTCCCTCTGGATACGCTCCCACGCTGATCTGCCCTTCAAAATCTACCAGATAGTTAATGTTTATCGCTATGAGACGAAGCACACAAGACCTTTAATCAGGGTGAGGGAGATAAGCAGGTTTTTTGAGGCACACACAGCACATGACAGCTTTGAAGATGCTGAGAGACAGATAAGGGAAGATCTTGAGATATTTGGAAGGCTTATGGAAAAGCTTGCGATGCCTTATATCGTCTCAAAGAGGCCGGACTGGGACAAATTCCCGGGGGCATTTTACTCACTCGGCGCTGAGGTTGTTATGCCTGATGGAAGAACCCTCCAGATCGGAACCATGCACAACTACAAGCAGAACTTTGCGAGGGCATACAACATAGAATATGAGACAGAAACTGGCGAGCATGAATACGTCCACCAGACGACATACGGAATGAGCGAGCGCCTTCTGGCCGCGGTTATGGCAGTCCACGGGGATGATAGGGGTCTCGTTCTGCCACCGGCCATAGCACCGATTCAGGTTGTGATCGTTCCGATTCCGAAGAAAGATTCAGTTTATGATGTTTATGAATATGCCCGGAGCATCGCGGAGGAGCTCAAAAACTCGGGTTTCAGGGTTCATGTGGATGAGAGAGATATAAGGCCCGGAAGGAAGTTCTATGACTGGGAGCTTAAAGGAGTCCCCCTCAGAATTGAAGTCGGCCCGAGGGACATCAAAAACGGAAAAGCTGTGCTTGCACGGAGGGACACGCTTGAAAAATTTGTGATTGATCGGGAAGAACTCGTCAGCAGGGTCAGGGAGACGCTCGACGCCATCCACGAGAATCTCTATGCAAGAGCTAAGGAATTCCTTGAGAACCACATAAAGCGCGTGGATACAATTAAAGAGGCAAAGAAGGTCTTTGAGGACAGAAGGGGCGTCGTTGAAATCCCGTGGTGCGGTGAGGAGAGCTGCGGGCTGGAGATGGAGGAAATCCTTGATGCCAAAATGCTCGGCATACCCTATCCTGAAGAAGAGGCGAAGATTGAAGGGAAGAAATGTGCTCACTGTGGGAGGGAAGCCAGAGTTATAGTAAGGTTTGCCAGAACTTATTGATCAGCCCTTAATCCTTTTTTATATTCAGCTCATCACCGTTAAAATTCTGCAGGCAAAACCGGTTTCAGTCCAGAACAAATAAAAGAAGAGGAGTTACCTTTTCACTTCAGTTGCGTTAAGTGCAAGCTCAAGGGTTTTGACGGCTTTCTTCATGTATCTGTATGCTCTCAGCATTTCATAGGGGAATGGGAAGCCGTATCTCCCGAAGCCGCCCACTGCTTTTTTGAACTGGGCTGTGGCATTGGAATAAAGTTCCTCTGCAAGGACGAGGGTCTGATTGTCAACTCCCTTAACAATGCTTTCATTATAGAGCTCTTTGAACAGAATGTCATCCTTCATGTATGCATAGTACCAGTATATTGAAACCTTTGCAATGGCCTGTGCCCTTGCGGTCTCTGGGTTTACGTAAGCTGCACTTGTCAAAGGTAGCGCCAGAAACATCAGGAGGATCCCCAGCGTAATAAGCTCCTTTCTCATGGGCCGTCACCTCCATTAGAGATACACACCTCAATTTTTATAAGGTTTCTCCTCTAGAGGATTCCAAAAGGATACCAGAGTGACGCCTATGATTCTCGGAATCCACGACGGGCATGACGCCGGAGCTGTGCTGGTGGATGGTGAGAGAATATTTGCAGTTAATGAGGAGAGGCTGAACCGCATCAAAAAATACCGCGGATTTCCAAAGCTCAGCGTTGAAAAAGTCCTTGAGATGGCCGGGGCTTTCACAGAGGATGTGGAGGTAATAGCGGTAGCCGGCCTCTTCAGAAGGCAGAAGAGACTTCTGGAGCTTGAGAAAAATCTCAAAAAGGTTTTTGGAAAGGACTTCAAAAGGAAGGTTGTATTTGTTGAACATCACCTGGCCCATTCAGCTTCAGCATATTACACATCCGGATGGAAGGATTCCATCGCCCTGAGCATTGACGCTGCTGGAGACGGGCTGAGCTCCTCATTATACATCGCCCGGGATGGAGAGATGATAAGAATTGCCCAGAGCACGTATCTTGATTCCCTCGGCGATTTCTATGCCTCAGTAACCGAGCTTCTTGGCTTTAAGCCCATGAGGCATGAGGGGAAGGTTATGAGCCTCGCCACCTATGGAAAGCCCACCTACGATTTAAGCGCAATTATTGAACTGAACGGTCTGAGCTTTGACAACCACCTCGGGACAATAGGGACTGAGGCTACAAAAAAGCTCGCTGCTCTTTTTGATTACCCCCTCCATAGAGCAGGGGAAATCGCGCTTGAGATGAAAAAAGGAAAGCTTGATGGAGAGCTCCAGCGAAAGGCGGTTGAGATAGCGGCGAGCGCGCAGGCACACCTTGAGAAGCTGATTGGGGAGCTGGGACTCAGAATGAGAGAGAAAGGCCCGAAGCTGGCATACGCCGGCGGAGTTGCCCAGAATGTTAAGGCCAATGCGGTTTTGAGAGGAATCTTCGGTGATGATAACATCTGGGTCTTTCCTGCGATGGACGACGCTGGTCTGGCCTTCGGTGCAGCTATCTTCATGAAATCACAGCTCGAAAGGCTCGACGGCAGATGGAAGCCTTTCAGGCTGGAGCACGTTTATCTCGGCCCTGAATATTCTGAGGGAAAAGTTGAGGGGCTTCTGAAGGGAGAAAGGGTTGAATTCGAGGAGATTAGCGACGTTTCTGGCCTCATAGCCGACACGATTGCTGAAGGAAAGCTCGTGGGCTTTTTTAGAGGGAGGATGGAGTTTGGACCAAGGGCGCTTGGAAACCGTTCGATTCTGGCTGACCCGCGGGACGAGAGTGTCAGAGAAAGGTTAAACATTGCCCTCAACAGGGATGTCTTTCAGCCTTTTGCGCCATCTATCCTTGAGGAGAGAGCTGGGACGTACTTGGCCGACCTGAATGGAAGTCCGAACAGATTCATGACCATGAGTTATATTGCCTGTAGGGAGTTCTGGATAGAGGCTCCGGCTGTCGTGCATGTTGACGGCACAACGAGGCCGCAGGCCGTTGGAAAAGAGGTGAATCCTGTATATTACCGCCTGATAAAAGACTTCGAGAGGCAGACCGGCCTCGGTGCGGTGCTCAACACGAGCTTCAATATGCACGGCGAACCGATAGTGTGCTCACCTCTGGATGCCCTGAATACTTTCAGAAGAGCAAAGCTTGACCTGTTGATTGTTGAAGGGCTAGCTGTGTGGCGCGGTTAGCTGTCCTGAGGGGTTCTCTCATGCTCTTTTCAGCACTTCAATGTTCATCTTTCCGTTGAGGTAATGTTATAAACATTGAATCGAAAATTCTTTGGTGATATTAATGGCGCTGAGCGATAGGCTGAAACTTGTGAACCCCTCTGAAATTAGAAAGCTTTTTGATATTGCTCAGGGTATTGAGGGCCTCATCTCACTCGGAATTGGTGAGCCGGATTTTGACACTCCAGGGCATATCAAGGAATATGCTAAAGAGGCCCTTGACAGGGGAATGACTCACTATAGCCCGAACGCAGGAATTTTCATGCTCCGCGAAGCGATAGCGGAGAAGCTCAGGAAACAGAATGACATAGATGTCGATCCAAAGACCCAGGTAATGGTAACTGTAGGTGCCAATCAGGCCCTGCTCATGGGTTTTGCAACGTTTCTCAGGGACGGGGATGAGGTGCTTATTCCCTCTCCGATGTTCGTTAGCTATGCCCCGGTCGTAATCTTGGCTGGAGGAAAACCGGTTGAAGTTCCGACATATGAGGAAAATGAGTTCAGACTGAACGTTGATGATCTGAAGAAGCACACTACAGACAGAACCCGCGCATTGATCATCAATACCCCTCATAATCCAACAGGAGCTGTTCTCACCAGAAAAGACCTTGAAGAAATCGCAGATTTTGCTGTTGAGCATGACTTGATGGTGTTGAGCGACGAGGTCTATGAGCATTTTGTCTATAATGGAGTTAGGAACTACAGCATAGCATCGCTTGACGGAATGTTTGAGAGAACGATAACAATAAACGGCTTCTCCAAGACATTTGCAATGACAGGGTGGCGGCTCGGCTTTGCGGCCGCTCCTGCATGGGTGATAGAGAAGATGACCCGCTTCCAGATGTACAATTCCACATGTCCGGTTACCTTTGTCCAGTATGCCGCTGCGAAAGCCCTCCGGGATGAGAGAAGCTGGAAGGCTGTCGAGGAAATGAGGAAGGAATACAACCGCAGGAGGAACCTTGTCTGGAAGCGCTTGAATGAGATGGGCCTTCCTACGGTCAAGCCAAAGGGTGCTTTCTACATCTTCCCACGGGTAAGGGACACGGGTTTAACTGACAAAAAGTTCAGCGAGCTGATGCTCCTTGAGGCTAAGGTGGCAGTTGTTCCTGGTTCAGCCTTTGGGAAGGCAGGGGAGGGCTACATCAGGATAAGCTACGCAACAGCCTACGAGAAGCTTGAAGAAGCCATGGATAGAATGGAAAGGGTTCTGGAGGAGAAGAAGCTGGTTTGATTTAGAGTCTCGTCAGTTCCACTTTTTCCACTTTTCTTCTCTCCACGTTAAAATCGATGAGCGCGTAGTAGCCCCTGAAGAGGGGACCGGGATTTATGACAAAGGTTTCTCCGAGATTATCAACGCTCCTTGCCTCATGGATGTGGCCCGCTATCACAAGAGGAGGCTTATTCTTCTCTATGAACTCCCTCAGAGCTTTGCTCCCAACGTGCATGCCAAAACGAACTCTGTCAGCTTTCGTTCTGTGGGGTGGAGCATGGGAGAGTATTATGTCTCCCTTCCTGTAATTCCTCTCCAGCACTGCCAGTATCTCATCCTCCCTGAGCTCCCATATCGTTCCGAAGGGAGTTCTGTTCGATCCTCCGACACCGACGATGCCAACTCCTTTGATCTCCATCCTTCTGTCATGGAGAAGCAGCCCAGCCTCCCTCAGGAATTCAGGCACGTCCCTGCCGTCGCAATTGCCAAAAACTGAAAGAACAGGCTTCTGGAGAGAAAGAAAATGTGTGAGGATTTCCTCTGCCTTTTCCCTCCCCTGAAAGTTTGTGATGTCTCCTGCAATCAGGAGGATGTCGAACTTTTCTTCCTTCAGGATCTCTGCGAGCTTTTTTGCCCTTTCGCTCCTTCCGTGTATGTCCGTGATGGCCACTATCCTCATGGTGCTCCCTCAGAATGCCATTCCCATTCTTTCGGCTATCCTCCTAAGCCTTTCAATCCTCTTCTCTGTTGGTGGATGGGTTGAAAAGAGGCTTGCTATCCCGCCTGCGAACGGGTTTATGATGAACATATGGGCTGTTGCAGGGTTCCCCTCGCGTAGCGGCCTTATCCTGACGGTGTGCTCTATTTTTGCCAGAGCGCTTGCGAGTGCCCACGGCTTGCCGCTGATTTTCGCCCCTGTTTCGTCGGCCAGATACTCCCTTGAGCGGCTTATAGCTGCCTGTATCAGCATTGCGGCCAGAGGCGCGAGAATCGCTATCAGGAGGGCTGTTACGATGTTGTCGTTGTCCCTGTCGTTGCCGAATCCGCCGAAGATTGCTATCCACCTCGCCCAGTAGGCAAGCTGGACAATCGCTCCGGCCAGAACTGCGGCGAGGGTTCCGATTAGTATATCCCTGTTCTTTATGTGGCTTATCTCATGGGAGAGAACGCCTTCAAGTTCATCTTTGTTGAGTATCTTCAGCAGCCCCCTCGTTACCGCAACCACCGCATGCCTCGGATTTCTGCCTGTTGCGAAGGCATTCGGTGTGTCTGTAGGGATTACCGCGATTCTGGGGGTGGGTATCCCGGCCTCTCTGGCCAGCCCCTCGACTATGCGGTAAAGCTCTGGAGCCTCCATCTCATCCAGGATTCTTGCATGGTACCAGCCGAGCACGAGCCTGTCGCTGTACCAGTAGGAGAAGAAGTTCAGCAGCAGTGCAAACATGAATGCAAAGAGCATCCAGTTTGGACCTCCTATCACGTATCCAACTGCCATAAGGAGACCTGTCATTATTCCCATCAGGAGCCCTGTTCTAAGCCACAGCCCGATTCCCATACTATCACCTCCTTAAATAGGGTAAAATCTTCTCATAGCTCTCACTCCAGTCGACAATCCCAACCCTCTTTTTGATTCCTTCTTTCATGAGAGCGGCCACTTCATCAGCCACCTCTTCAGGGCTCTTACCGGTGGCGTCTACCTCAACAACGTTCTCATGCTCTTCGAGGGCTTCAACGAGACAGACATCCACGAGCTCTGCTTCGAGGTTCTCGCCGAGCTTGTCCCCGTGATAGCCCCGCTCCCTGAGCCTTTCCAGGAGAATTTCAGGATTGAGCCTGATGACCACAACATAATCCGCAGGCAACAGATGGCTCAGATGGCTGTCCAGTATCACGTCCTTTCCCCTGAATTCCCTTTCAACCAGCTCTACCAGCTTCTCCATGTCTATCTCAACTTCGTCCCCCGCTTTTTTCCCTATACTCCTTTCTTCGGCCAGCTCTTTTATGTTTATATATTCATAGCCCAGCTTCTGGGCCAGGAGCTTGGATATTGTGGTTTTGCCTACACCAGGAGTTCCGGTCACTGCTATTATCATTTTTTCACTTCCATTATGATAAACTGTAAGAACAAGTTTTTAAGATTATGGCTCGGATTTCGTTTATTGCCGAATATAATTTAGTTATTAAGCGAAAAATTTTTAAGGATGACACCTTTAATTTAAAGGTGGTGACTGTTATGGAAAGGCTAAAATTACTTGAGCGAAAACTTCAGGTTGTGAAGAAGCAGAGGGAGCTCCTCATGCTTGAGGAGGCCAAGCTTGTTAGGATGATGCATCAGAAGAGAGATGCTGCAAAGAATCTCGCCGCTGTTAGAAAGGAAAGATTCTTCCTGATGACGCAGGAAGCAAGGCTACTTAGATTTCTGAAGCAGAACAAACACAGCATAACACTCTGAATATGAAATTAAAAATAAAGGCTCAGAGTTCAGAAGACGCTGAGCTTATCCTCAATTATCATTTTCTGTATCTTGGTTATGTTAGCCAGCCATGAATCTGCTATCTCATATGCAGGCTTCTGGATTGCCTCAAGGTGGTAGCCCTTCTTTGGAATTACCTGAACGCTTGCCACAAGCGGCTCATCGATGGGCTTCCCTATCTGGCTGAGAATCCTGACGTAGACCTCTTCAACGCCCTCGACCTCTTCGGCTATCTCCCTGGCGATGAGCATTGAAAGGAGGTTGTATATCTTCCCGACATGGGAAACCGGGTTCTTGCCTGCGGCTGCCTCCATACTCATGTGCCTGTTCGGGGTTATCAAACCGTTTACCCTGTTTCCCCTTCCAACAGAGCCATCATCCCCTGACTCAGCGCTCGTTCCGGTAACTGTGATGTAGTAAATGTCCTTACTCGGATCATCCGCAGTGTTGACGAATATCTTCGTTGGTCTCTGGGTATGGGATTCAACTATCTCCTTAGCATTCTCATAGATGGCTTCTTTCACCGCCATATAATCATCGGGCGTCTGAACTTCACTGTCTACTATGGCAGCTGCTATCGTCAGGTCTATCTCGTCTCCCTTCCTGAGGCCCATTACTTTTATGTCCTCTCCAACCGCGGGCCACTTCTTCTTGAACTCCTCACTGTTGAGGAGCCTCTCTGTCTCAAGGACAATTTTCTCGGTCTCGCTCAGCGGGGCGTAGCCAACACCAAAGGATGTATCATTGGCGAGGGGAACCGGGGTTTCTTTAGCTTTGTTGAATACCCCAACGAGGTCAACGCTCCCCTGCCCGATGCGGGAGTCTATGACGACATGGTTCTCAACATCAAGATGCCTGACGGCCTTCCTGAGATAGTCCTTTGCAGCTTTGATCGCAACCTCATGAACAGGGAAGAACTCTCTATCCACCATTTCGACGGCCCTTCCGGAGAGGAGAATGTAAATCGGCTTGATAACCTCACCGCCGCCGAACTTCGGATATGCCCTACCGCCGACAACTTCCACCTGATCAGTGTTGTGGTGAAGAATTATGCCGTATCTCTTAATATACTCCCTGCTCAGTGCCCTGCTCACTGCCTCGGCTATGCCGTCGGCGATGCTGTCAGGGTGCCCAATTCCCTTCCTTTCGACGAGCTCAACCTTCTGCATTTCAACCGGGGTGCGCATAAGCTCCTCCACAACTATATTCCTGTTTTTTTCAGCCATGATCATCACCTCTATGTCCAGCTCAGTGCATCGCTTTATATATTTTTCGGCATAAATTAGGATTCCTAATATAACTAACAGTCATTAAAGCCAGCCCACACTTTTTAAGCTCTTCTTGGACAGAAATTACGGTGGAGACCGTGAAGCTTTCGGAGATAATAGAGGAGATAAGGAAAGTTCTGGATGAAAAGGATATGCTGAGGGAGGAAGCCCTGAAGATTACGAGGGAAATCGTGAGGCTGAGCGGGGACAGTATAAAGGCCCTCCACAGGGGAGAGGTGGAGCTTGCGCATGGGAGAATAGAGGAGGCAGGGAAAAGGATAGAGGAGCTGAATGAAAAGCTAACAGCCCACCCTGATCTCTACTTCACGGGTTATGTGCAGAATGCCCATCAGGAGTTTGTGGAGGCGGTGCTTTTCTATTCGTATATAACCGGTTCCGAGTTCCCATCGCCGGAGGAGCTCGGCGTGCCTGAGGCACACTACCTCCTCGGAATAGGGGATTTCATAGGAGAGCTGAGAAGGCATTTTCTTCTCCTCCTCATGGACGGCAGGATTGGAGAAGCCCAGAGGGTTTATGAGGCAATGAACCTGGTTTATGAGGAACTCATGACCCTTGAATACCCAAAGGGCCTTGTGAACATAAGACAGAAGCAGGATCAGGCGAGATACATCATCGAGAGAACCCTTGAAGACCTGACCCGGGCAAAGCTAACAAAAAGCCTTGAGGAAAAATTAAACAATGCATTAAAAACATAATTGCATAATTAATTCTGTAATTTTTTATGCAGCCGGTGAGGGCAATGAACCTCGAAAAAATTGCAGAAGTTCAGAGAAAGCTGGCCGGAAAAATAGTTGAGCGGCCGGTTGAACCTGAAACCGTTAGAACTGTCGCCGCGGTGGATGTTTCATACAGGGGAAACACTGCAAGAGCAGCCTTTGTCCTCTGCTCCTTTTCTGAATGCAGGCTTTTGAAAAGCAAAATAATCCAAACCAGTGTGGGCTTTCCCTACATCCCGACCTTCTTCTTCCTCAGGGAAGCCAGACCCGTGCTGATGGCGGTGAAGGGTGAAAGCTTTGATGTTCTGCTTGTTGAGGGGCACGGGAGAGCCCATCCGAGGGGATACGGATTGGCATCTCACATAGGCCTGCTGATCAGAAAACCTGTTATCGGTGTTGCCAAAAAGCCCCTGAAGGATTATCCTGAAGGGATGCTGGCGAGGGTGGGAAAAGCTTATGTTAGTGTCGGCAACCTAATTGATTTAAAGAGTGCTGTGAAAATAGTTGAGAGGCTGAACGAAAGAGGTTATCCCAAACCACTCAGGCTTGCGGATAGGCTTTCAAGGGAGGTTAAAGGATGAGGAGATTGAAGCTCATGCTGCTGCTGGCAAAGAAAGGCGCCATCGGAGAAAAAAAGAGGATGACCGTGAGGGGACTTGCGGAGGAGCTTGGGGCCTCACCCCAGACCGTGCTCAGACTTCTTGATGAGCTCGAAGAGGAGGGACTGATACACAAGGTAATCACGGGCAGAAAAACCTATCTGGAAATCAGCGAGAATGGGCTGAAATTCCTAGAGGAGCTCTGTGACGAGGTTTACGACGCCATTTACAGGGGAATAATCATCGGAGAGGTTATATCCGGAATCGGGGAGGGTGCATACTATGTGAAGCATTATGCCCCTCTGATAGAGGAGTATCTTGGCTTCACCCCGTACCCGGGCACGCTTAATGTGAGCGTCATATTTCCGAAGACAATATTTGATGCCCTTTGCGGAGCTAAGCCTATAACAATTCCCGGGTTTGTCCGGGAGGGGAGAACGTTTGGAGATGTTAAGGCATACAGGGTTCATATTAACGGCATTGAGGGAGCCATAGTCATTCCATCAAGAACCATACACCCTCCAAAGATTGCGGAGGTTGTGGCCCCTATCTGCCTGAGAGAGGCGCTGAATCTCCGTGATGGCTCAAAAATAACGCTGAGAGTGATAAAATGAGGGAACGGTTTCTGTCCTCCATGGCCTTTGCGGGTCTGGGAATAACGATAAGCTTTCTGGTCATAGTGATGCTCTTCCATCCTTCAACGAGCATGAAAACCCTGACCCCCATATACCTCACAGGGCTTTTTGCCGGGGCGCTCTACGGAGCGGCGAGAAAGGGTGCAAATGCTTCAGGGGTGGCATTTGCACTGGGATTAACAATAACGGTTCTTCTGAACTACCTCTGGATTTACAGACCTCTCACCTTCGGTTACTCCCTTGCCTTCCTCGTGATAGTCATCGTCGGAATGTTCATGGTGGAGGGAAAAAGCGATCTGGACATAGGTCTGGTTCCCTTCTCCTATTTCGGAGGCTTCATACTGGGCATGCTCCTCTTCATGAACGTGCATCTCGGTGAAATTGACGGTGCTGCCATGAGCGTGATGGTCACAGGCGTTGCCGGGGCGGTTGTGGCTCTCTTCATGAGCCTGCTCCGGGCCTTTTTTGGAATGTTCCGGAGCAGGGATTAAAGGCAATCTTTAAATATCATGGAGAAGAAGTATTTCAGGTGATTAAAATGGTGCTGAGGCTCTCAAAGCTCTACGGGAAGCAGATATACAACACAAGGGGTAATTATGTCGGTTACGTTGATGAGGTTCTTATCGATATAGATAGGGGCTCGGGAAAGGTGCTCGCCCTCGGACTGCCGGGAGGTAAGGTTGGGGTCTCATACGACAGGGTTACAGCTATAGGGGATATAATCCTCGTGAAAGCCAAGGAAGGTTAACCCTCTTTAATTTTCATCGCTTCGAGGAACTTTTCTGTTATTGCCTCTTCTGCAAGCCTCAGCAGGGAGGACTTGTCTTTTGCGAGTGTAAATATGCCCAGAGGTATTCTTGCCCCTCCCATCTGTGAGTGCCCGCCTCCGCTTCCTATGCCTCCAAAAGCCTCCTTGAGAACCTTCCCGATATTCACCCTGACATCCCGGGTTCTCGCGGATATCTCTATTCTGTCATCAACGATGCCGAAAACGAGAACCGTGGTTATTCCCTCAAGCCTCAAAAGGAAGTCCGCTGACTCTGCAATGGCATCCCTGCTCCGTATAAATCCAACGTTCGATATAAGGATGTTCTTGTAAATTCTCCTGTTCATTATGGCCCTTGCCAGTATCTCTGCCGTTTCCGTTGAGATATCTGGATGTTCTATCTTGTCCAGCAGCTCGTAATTAACCTTCTTGGTGAGGAATTCTATAGCCTTCAGGTCAGTGTGTCCAAGTTTGGAGAATCTTTTTGTATCCACGTAGATTCCATAAAACAGCCCCGTTGCGAGGGTTTCGCTCATCTCTATGTTCATCATCCTGAGATATTCCGCCATTATGGATGCTGAAGCATTGACATCAGGACGTATGTCGAGGAAGACATTATTCTGGAGGATCTCCCTGAGATGCTGAAGAACCTGGTGATGGTCAATTATAATCTTCACCTTTTGAAGATCCTCCTCTTCGAGTATGGTCAGATTCCCGTTCGGCTGGCAGTCTATCAGGGCTATAAACGGGAACCTCTTCAGCTCATAAGACCCTCTCGAAACCTTCCTGAGGTCAATTCCGAGGATGTTCACAAAGGCTCTGTTTTCGTGGTGGGTAATTTCTCCCCCGTAGAATATCCTCGTTTTTAAGCCTGCATTCTGGGCTATAATACTCAATGCCATCGCACTTGAGAGTGCATCCGGGTCAGGGTTATCATGGACAATTATAGCTATACCGTCACCTTCTTTCTTCAGCTGCTGAAGAGTTCTGGCGAGGAGGTTTGCGTTTTTCCTCTCCCCAAGATGCTCCACAATCCGGATGATGGCACTGACAACAGCCTTTCTTGGATAGACAGCATAGTCTATGCGCACGTCTGTTTCAAATTCCTCTTTGATTTCCTTTTCCAGCTCCTCTGCATTTATCTCATCAGGTAGGATTGTCAGAATTGGAAGGTTCTTGTTGTTGGTTCTCACGACATGGATGGTTCTTTTTATCGTGCTAATATCTGCCGCGGTTATTATTGCCAGTTCAGCTTTGTCAATGCCTGCCTTAAGGAGGGTGGCCGTATAGGAAAAGTCCCCCTGTATCACCTGAAACCCACTTTCAGAAAGCGCTTTAGCCCTCAGATTATCCTTTTCTACTATCGTGATGTCGAACTCCCCTTTCAGAGCTTCTGCTATTAATCGTCCGATAGCACCGCCGCCAAGGATCAGTATTTTCATCACCATCACCTTTTGAGTACAATAATGTTTAAATATCTGCTTTGATATACTATGAGGATGAACTTTCCAGCATTCTTTAGAAAAGGTGATATATATACCTAATGGTGGTGATCATGCAGCTACCCGCTGAACAGCCTGTTAAGGAGAATATAGTGGTTACCGATGCCCAGCAGCTCAAATCCCTTGTGAGAGATGCCCTATCCAATGCCAGCGGTGCTCTTCTGAAGATTTTTGCAAAAGATGTCACGGGTAAGTATTACCTCATGATGCTCGTGGACAGGTCAAAGCTTCTGGCAATGGAGGCGATGCTTGTAGACCAAAAAACCTCCGCAGAGGGTGAGAAAGCCCTTGAAATCTTCAGGTCTCTTTTAGGCAGGCCAATGATTGTTGACGTCTATGAGTTCGATGAAATCTCCCTCAAACTTTCGCTGGCTGACAACATAGATGCATACTCCGCGACACCGAAGATGCCTCTAAACGAGCTTTTTGGAGGAGAGGAGGTAAAGAGAGAGGAGAAAGTCGAAACTGTTGCACCTCCGGCTCAGCCAAAGATCGAGCCAAAACCCGAGGTAAAACATGAACCTGAGGTAAAAGCTGAGAAGGAGATAGGGGAAAGGAAAGAGGAGAAGCCAAAGCAAGCCCCTCCAATCAAACCACCTGAAAAGGCACCTCCAGGTCTGCCTAAAGTTGAGATTAGACTTAGAGGAGGTTCGATTCCTGAAAATGCTTTCAGAAAATATGCTGAAGACCTTATCAAAGAATCTAAACGGATTAAGAGCCTCGGGATTACAAGGATAATATTTGAGGGGGATGTGGGAGAAGGGGTTGTATACCTGAACGTAACCCTGCAGGCGGTTTCGGACGCCCCCAAAATGCAGAAAGAAATCGCCGAAAAGAGAATGATGCACGCTGTTAGCAAGTATGCTCCGGTTATACTCCGTGAGGCGGGAATAAAACCGATTGTCAAAGAGATAAGGGTCATAATAGATGGGGAAGAGGCAAGGCCTCAGGAGATTGTGGACAGAGATAAGAGGAAAACCGGGCCAGTTGGTAGAGAGGGGATAATAACCCTAACAGCCTTGGAAGATTACTGGACATATTTCAGTGCATTCTCAAAGACGATTCTCAAGGAGATACAAGATGCCGGGATTAAAGTCAAAAAAATGTATGTGGATATCGTTGGAAGACAGGAGTTTGAAATCAATGTCTCCCTTGCAGGCATAGCGGCTTTAGACAAAGCCAGAGCCGAGATCATTGTGGGCTCAATTGTATCGAAACATGCAAGGGAGATAGGAAAACTCCTCAATAAATACACCACAGTCCACAGAGTTACCGTTGAGCTGGAAGAGGTTAAAGGGCCGGCAGCTGTGGTGACCTCCTCCAAAGCCGAGGAGATACTGAAGAAGAAGGCAGAACTTGAGAAGGAAGTTGAGATGCTGCTGAAGCAGGCAGGAGTAGATGAACTCGCGCCATTTACAGAGGAAAAGAAGAAGGAGAGTGAGCGCACTATTCTCATGAACCGTGTCCAGCCCGCAATGGAAACTCTGAAATCCAGAATACACAGTGAGCTTAAACTTGTTCCCAGAGCTACATTTAAATGGCTCAAATTTAACTGGGATTTTGATGGAAATTCAGCTAGGGTCGATATTGAGGCTAGCTTTGTAAGGGAAGAAGTAGGTGGCCTTTTCGGGGCGTTTTCCGGAGCTTCAGGGGATAGAATAAGAGAGGAAGCCAGGACAATTATAGAGAGGGCTATCAGGGATACTTCCAAGGACTACAGTGTCTCAATAGTCCCGGAGAAAGTTAAAATAATAGTGCGCTGATTCTTTTATATTTCCCTTTGAAAGCCCCGCTCTTTAGAGCAGGGAAACCAGCTTTTCAGCACTCAAGATCTTCATCATCCTAGCGTCAGCTCGGCCGAGATCATCACAATTGTCGCTGTTCTATGGGGTTTATAAAAATGACCCTTACGATTTAATTTTTGGGTGGGTAGCAGGTGCAATGCGCTGATGTTTCACGTCATATGTATATACACGCGGTTCAAACTCAAATAGAGGAGACTTAAGAACATACATATGTTCCTGTATCTCATGGTCGTCCTTCTTGCTTGAAAACTCAATTATATAATCATTGAATTCAATATTCCACGAGAGGAAGCCCATGGAGACTCTGTCCCTGTTCAGAAGATAGAGGGAGAACATGTGTCTTCCGTTTATGATGCTGTTTGAAAGGAGGCGCTTTATGAGCTTTACAGTCCTTTCTTCTCCAATTTCAAATGCCATACCGTCAAGAGAAAACACAAACTCGATTATACCTTCTTTGTCTGTCTTCTGGAAGATATCTTTGTATATCTGCTCAAGCTTCGGGATATAAGTTTCTGGATTGAAAATATCTATCCTGTATATGTAATCCCCGGGGTAGTAGAAATCATATTTTGAACCAAACACATCAATGACGACAAGGTTTCCTTTCTTGCCTTCCTCCTCAATATCAAGCCCAGTGGACCTGGCTCTAAGAATCAATCTTGGAAAAGGAAGGTTGTAGTTTATAATGATGCCCAGATATCCCCTTGCGATTTGGTGTTTGAGTATCTTGAAAGGTAGCGCCCAGCCGAGTGAAAAAGAGTCATAAATAACCAGCAGACTTGAGCCTTTCACAAGCCCTCCACCAACTGCGTGGTCTATATCCATCAATCCAGATGTTACCACTTGCATGTTGTACCACACGATATATTCTCCGCATATGGGGTATATAACCTTTTTGCTCTACAAAGACAAAATTGTTCTAAGAGAACAAAAGTTGCATACAGAGAAAAAGTTTATTAGGGGAGATAGCATAATTAAAAAGGGAGGAGAGACCATGAATTCAGAAAATGTGCTCAAAATGATTGTAACATCCAGTGTGCGCTATAAAGTACTGTTGGCTCTTTCAGAAGGGGCAAAAGCACTTAGTGAAATCCAGGCGCAGGTTGGATCAACCAAGTCGACAATTTCCCATGCTCTCAGTGATCTAGTGGATGAGGGGCTTATAACCCAAGATCCAGATACCAAGAAATATAATCTTACAAACATAGGCCACCTCGTATCTCTTCAGATGAAAAATGTTTCAAGGGCCCTGGAGAGCATAAAAAAGTTCGAGGAGTTCTGGCTGTCTCATGACCTGAGTGGTATTCCTGAAGAACTACTGCTCAGGATAGGTGATCTGAAGGATTCGAAGCTTCATACAACAACTCCCGAGTATTTGAAGCTGCCCCATGATGTATATATGGAGCTTATAAGAACGTCCAAGTGGATTAAAGGGGTTTCGCCAATACTCTTTGCAGATTATCCCGAGGAGTTTCTGGGACTGGCCTTCGGGGAGGAGGTTGATATAGAGATTATAACAACGAGAACTGTTTATGAGAAGCTTATTGAGCTGGCTCCTCCCGAGGCAGTTGAAAAAGTCAGGAAGCTGCCTAATGTTAAGCTATACGTGATTAACGAAAACCCGAAGGTAGCTTTTACTGTAACAAACAACTTCCTGTCTTTAGGACTGTTCCTCCTGAATGGCACGTATGATATGATGAACGACCTTATCAGCTCAAGCCCACGTGCTAAAAAATGGGGAATTGATCTTTTTGAATATTATAAGAGGAATGCTGAAAGAGTTATATAGTATCTATGTAAATTAATAATTGATGGGAGGAAGTACAAAGCTGTCTCAAAGTTATGTGGAATATCTGAAACATGGCGGAGCCATAACCATATTGGAGTCCGGCTTTGAGTTAGTTAGGGGTATATTTGCCTTTATGATCTCCACATCCCTTTTTCTTGCAACAAGCGGTGTTTTTAAGCTCTATCTCTCCTTCGTCCTCTACGGAATCTCACCTCAATGGAATCTTCTCACGGCCACGTTTCTCCTCGTCTTCAGCGTCTACGGAATCAACAAGCTAACCGACATGGACGAGGATGAAATCAACAATCCTGAGAGGGTGGGATACATAAAGAGGGTGGCCAGAGCCCTCAAATATGCTGTTGTCATTTCACTGATTCTAGCCATTTTTCTGAGCGTCCTCACAAGCCCATGGGCCGTTCTGGTCGTTCTCTTCCCCATAGTTTCCGGAGTTCTCTATAGCATCAGGATAGCCCCGGACTATCCCAGACTTAAGGACATCACAGGGGTCAAAAATACGATAATAGCCATGACATGGGCAAACGGAACGACATTCCTGCCCTATCTTGTTGTGGGAGGCGTACCCCTCCTGAAGGTTGCCCTCATATACTACTTCTTCTTTATGAAGAGCATGATAAACACCATTCTCTTTGACCTCAGGGATATAGAAGGGGACAGGCTCAGCGGCATAAGAACAATACCTGTAAAACTAGGATTCAGGAAAAGCAAAGCCCTCCTGGTAGTGCTGAACTCGACTTTCATTCTCTGGCTCCTGCTGGTTTATGAATCCGGCTACTTTGGAAGATACATTCCTGTGCTCATCTTTGCCATCCTGAACGGCTATGCATACATCTTCCATTTTGCAAAGGAAGGATATAAACCCGGAAAGCTTCTCGACGTCTGGGTGGACGGTGAGTGGTTGTACACACTGCCTCTGGCTCTGCTTCTATAACCTATTCGTTTTTCATCGAAACGTTAAATTTTTAAGCTTAAAAGCATCTCCATAAACCATGAACACAGTGCTACTCGGCGTCCTCGCGGCTTTGGTATCTGCTTTCTCATGGGCAGCATCGGCCATACTCATAAAGGCCGGGATGAGGGATAAGAGTCCCATAGCGGCCAATATATTCCGGCTTTATGCGGTTTCGCTCATGTTTGTGCTCATCTTCCTTGTGAACGGAACATTCTCAAAGCTTTCATCCCTTTCTGGGAAGGAACTGGCCGTTGCATTTATTTCAGCACAGTTTGGATTTGTCATAGGCGACTACTTTTATCTCTCCGCCCTGAAGCTGATGGGAGTCTCAAGAACCGTTCCAATAACCTCCACATACCCCCTCTGGGCAATTCTCTGGGCCTTCCTCTTCCTTGGGAGAGCCATCAACATCAGGATAATTCTCGGGGCCGTTTTCGTTGTCGCGGCTATCGTCGAGGTCAGGAAGGCAGAGGAAGAAGAGTGCATAAACCCGAAGGGCTTCATATACGCCATGATTGCTCCCCTCTCGTGGAGTTTTGCAATTTTGACCATGGACTGGCTCACGGTTCAAAGGATGCCTGTGCTGACCCTCGCCGGCATTAGGATGATGTTTGCGGCTGTAGGAGTATCAATTTTCCTGCCGAGATATGGCCGTGAGGTCAGGAGCATAACCAAGAGAGAGGCCCTCCTCCTTACGGGAGCCGCTGCCTTTGGGCTTCTCATAGGTCAGTATCTATTTGTGTACTCCATCAACCTTGTGGGTTCCCAGATAGCCGCACCTGTATCGGCCATAAACCCGATAATAGCATCTTTTCTGGCTGTGTTCCTCCTCAAAGAGCCTCCAAACAGGAAAATATTCGAGGGCCTCATCCTCGCCGTCATAGGTGTCATACTGATATCAACAGCATAGAGCCAATCTTTTTAAGATGAGGAGATTCAGTATACAATGCCGACAGTGAGGGGACAGAAGTCTCCTCATGGGCCCCGTCAACCCGCGCCCCTGACCTCACTTCGGGGTCAAGTGATGGGGCTGTGCTCACGCGGGGCCCACAGGGCCGGTGCATCCACCCGTCTGAGCGGTGAGGGCGGGCCTCTGTTGCCGGCCCACAGCTTTTTAAACCCTTCTCCCTAAATTAATAACCGGTGGTTATTTATGCCCATCCCTAGGCCAATTAACCCGAGAGAAATACGCCGAATCCGGAAGGAGCTCGGCATAACACAGGAGGAGCTGGCCAGAAAGGCGGGGGTTACGCAGGCTTATATAGCCAAGCTTGAAGCGGGCAGGGTCGACCCGAGGCTCTCCACCTTCAATCGAATTCTTCAGGCCCTGCTTGAGTGTAAAAAGGCCAAGCTAACCGCGAGGCAGATCATGTCCTCCCCGGTTATAGCCGTCAAGCCCTATGAAACAGTCGAAAACACCATAAAACTCATGAATGAATATAACATCTCCCAGCTTCCTGTTCTGGCTGGCAATAAAATTGTCGGTTCCGTAACCGAGAGAATTCTCGTGAGAAAAAGCCTCGAATATGAGGACCTCTACGACAGGAAGGTTATGGAGGTCATGGAGGAGCCCTTCCCCATAGTTACTGAAGAGGAGGATATAGAGGTCGTTAAATACCTCCTTGAGGAACACCCTGCGGTGATTGTGCAGGATAGGGAGGGAAGAATCATCGGAATAATAACCCGTTCTGACCTTTTTAAGATAAAGTAGCTATCTTCTGCTTTTCTCCCATTTTCGAATACTCTCCTCAAGCGCCCTTCTCACGGCCTTTCCTATTGAGATTCCTGTCTCTGTTGCGGTTCCCGCCCATTCCCCGCAGCCTCCATGGGCAAACACTCCTGTTCCGTCGCTGGTTGTTCCTGTCGCCTTATAGCCGAGCTTCATCAGAGTGTAGGTTTTTGCCTCCGTGGCCGTCATTATGGCGTTTGTGAGAGCCCCGGCTGTTAGGCCTTCATGGATTATCAGGGCTATGTTTATTGTTCTGCTCGCAAATCTCGGCGGCTCATCACCCGCTATGGCAGGATTTGTTATGCCCGCGGTTACATAGGCTTCCACCTTCCCGCTTTTCGCATGGGCGAGAACTTCCGGGATTTCCGCTGCCGTCATGAAGCCCACAAAGCCCTTCAGTCCATTTTCCTGCTCAAACTCCCTGCAGTCTTTCCTGTAGTCCCCTCTGTAGTTTTTATGCACGTGCATGAAAAAGAAGCCATTGGCTTTAACCAGACCTCCGTTGTGGGGAGCGTTGCTCAGGGCGAGCATCGGCTCCTTGAAGGGATGGATGTAGTGCCTGCTCCGCATGATTCTAATACTCCTCAGGGATTTAAGAACCTGATGGAAACTGCAGGACTCCTTCTTTTCCAACTTTTCCACGTATGACAACAGCGAGAAATCTCCAAATTGGAGAAAAGTTTATATAGTAAAACCGCCAAAAAGATTCTGCCGTGGTGCCGATGAAGTATATCGTTTTCGTAAGCTATGAAACAGATGCTGAGAGAAAGCGTGTTGATTACCTTCTGGACAAATGGTCCGGCAGGGCTAAAATAAAGAAACCGAAGGGCACGGTTTTTATGATAGAGACAGAAGAGCCGAATGAATTTCTGGAGGAGCTGCTCTCGAAGCTTTCAGGCAATGCCCCCGAAAAGGTGGAAATCTACAGGGTTGAGGAGGCTGTCAGGAATATTGAGGCCAATGTAAAAATCCTCCAGTATTCTATACCGGAAGGGGCCCGGGTTGTGGGGAAGTTCGTGGAATACCTCCTTTCAAAGCTGAACGCCACCTATTCCTACTCTGACGCTCTTGCGAAGGTTTATGACGTTTATACCCGGAAGGGGAGGGCGGTTATCAAGACAATCATAAGAGGGAGTGAAACTTCCACCGTCATTTTTAGAATTGAAGGATATGGAGATGCCGTGGATTTTTTGGCCGAGAGGATTGATGAAGAAATGAAGCTTTTTGCAGGTGATTGAGATGGGGATATTCGAGGAAGGAAAAACTGACTGTATCCGGGAGCTTTTGATGCCTGCCGAGCGGGTTATCAGGCAGGGCCCGGACATACAGGATGAGGATTTCAGCAGAAGGGAGAAGCTGTGGATTAAGGTGGAGGAGAACTACAACCGCTACCTCGATGGTGAATGCGGCAGCTTTCTCGCCGACTTGGACAGCCACTTCAGGAGCAAGTTTGAGGGCGCGATGGCAGTTCTGGCATGGAGCTTCTGGCACAACGGGGAGATTTATCCCCCTGCCCAGAAGAGATATAAAAACAAGGAAATTCTGGCCGTTGACAGGATTCTGCGCTACAGCGTCTTTGAGATTATGAGCCGGGAGGATGTTCTCAAGAAGCTTGTCGCGAGGGATGAAAAACTCCTCGGCCTGCTGAGAGAATACTATCTGGGTATGGATGAGTGGATTGAAGAGGTGTTGAATGATCAGGAAATAAAGCTCGCACTTAGGCATTTTCTGAAAAACAAATGGAACTCCTATAAGGGCAAGGTCAACGAGGCTATCAGCGAAGCCGTGACGCGCCTTGACTGGTTCAGGCCTTTGATGGCCGAATGGGAGAGGCAGAAGCAGGAGGAGATAGGTGCCGTCGAGGCGATTTATCAGAGGCAGATCTCCGGACTCAGGAGCCGGCTGGAGAAGGAGAAGGAAGAACTAAGAAAAAAGCTTGAAACTGCAAAGGAAGAGGAAATCTACCGACTCATTAGGGATAAGGAGGAAATGGAGAGGCGGTTTGAGGAGGAGAGACAGCGTCTGATTGAAGAGATATCAAAAATGAAAGATGAAGAAGCAAGGAAACAGCTGGAGGAGCAGCTTCGGAAAGTAAGGGAGGAGATGCTGGCCAGTGTTCAAGCAATGGAGGAGGAGATAAGGCGGAAGGAGCTTGAGCTGAGACAGAAGGAGATGGAGCTCAGAAAGAAGGAGCTTGAGCTGGCGGAAAAGGAGGATGAGGTCTCAAAGAAAATCAGGGAAGTCATGAGTCTGGCAGGAAAGGTCGAGAAGGGCTCCCGCTTTGTAAAGAGGGATGAGGCCAGAATCCTTGAGATGAACTTCGTCGGAAGGATTAGGAGCAGGTTCAGGGGTGAGGTGAAGCTCCTCGGAAAGACATTCAGCGTCAGGAGCATTGAGGAGAAGTCAACCTTCGAGATAAACAGGTATGAGGGGAAGCTCAGCGAGCGCGATCTAAAGAATATCCCGGATAACAGGCTCGTTGAGATACGCCTGAGGGAGAAGAAGCTCTTCGGGAAGAAGGAGGAAATAACAGTAAAAGCCCTCTTCTACAGCAGGCCGGAGAGATATGCGGAGGTGGGCTTCGATACTGACCCGCTGGAGCTCGCCGACATAAACGCCCTCCTCGTCGATGCGAGGAAGGATGCAGGGACTGGAAGGATAGTTCTCCTCGTAGCTTCTCCGACAGGCTTTGAGAAGCGCATAGCCCACTATGTTGATTCGAGCGATTTCCACAGGAACTTTATCTCCGAGAACGTCTCGCTCGCTTTACTCGACCTTGAGAGCGGCGAGCTGATCTACAATCCCCACGACGAGTATGCGAAGGCTTTTGCGCCGATGCTCCACCTTGAGAGGGATGAAGAGCTGTTGAGCAGAATTAAGGACTTCCTTGAGGAAAAGATAGCTGCGAAAGGCTATGTCAGATTTGATGAAGCTGTGGAAAACTTCACCGAAGAAGCCGTAAAGAGGGCCTTCCACGAGCTTTCGAAGGAGAAAGGCTATGCGACCAAGTTCATCGAGGGTGTTGGCTACGTCCTCGTGAGGGAGGGATTCCTTTGAAATTTCATTGTTTGTTTCAGGCATTCATGCTGATCGGAGGTGTTGGCTGTGGGAATACTTGACAGATTTAGGAAGAACACGATTGAGAGGCTCTCCCTTAGAGAGCTTCAGGCTGAGGAGATAAGGCTGAGGAACAGGCTTGAGAGGCTGAAGAAGGATATCAACCAGATAGAGAGGAAGAAAAAGCAGCTCTTTCAGGAGGGCATTGGCGCTGATAAGCTCAAAAAGAGGATGCTCGCTCAGGAGATTAAGGGCCTTGACATGGAGCAGAAGCTCAAACTTAAGGACTTCACGACAGCGCAGAAGCAGTACACCCTTGTGAAGAACCTCGTCATCGTCAAGAAGTATGAGAAGGAGCTGAGAAAAGTTGGCCTGTGGAACAAACTGGCCAGCGTTGAAGCCGGGCAGCTTGAACAGGCGCTGATAAAGATCAACCTCGACGGCAAGGAGTTCGATGATATGGTCGAAAGTCTAAACAGGGTCTTTGAGATGGAGATAGCGGAGTTCGAGGAGAGCGAGGACGAGACAGAGAAGGAGCTCATGAAGGCCTGGAGTCAGGTCGAGGCGGGAGAAGCTGATGTGGAGGAAGTCGCCGAAAAGGTCGTCTCCATTGACCGGCATCTTGAGGAGGAAGAGGAGCCATGAGCATCTTTTCCAAATTTTTTGGAAAGAAGAATCCCCTTGACATACCCCTCCCCAAGCTGAATGAGAGCAGGATAAAGCTTGACTACCAGATTCAGAAGATTGAAAACGAGCTGGCCAGCATAGACAGAGAAATTGCGGTGCTTTTTGAAAAGGCCAGAACCGCGAGGAGCAAGAGCGAGGAGCTGACGATAGCGACAAAGATAAAGACGCTGAACCAGCGCAAGAAGAACCTTCAGAGGACGCATGCCCAGCTGAACAAGCAGCTCATGCTCATAAGCAACCTCGTCATCATCAAGGAGAATGAGGCGATACTGAGGGGGACGCCCACATGGGAGCTACTCAGGAACATGTCGCCGGAGGAGCTTGAAAGGAACCTCGCCGAGATGCAGCTCGACGCCAGGAACTTCAGCGAGAACCTCAATCAGATGCTCGGTATAACAGATCAGACAATTGGAGCTGGCATCGACTTCGAGGAGGATGAGGAGCTGGCTGAGATAATGCAGACGATTCATGCCGTTAAGGAGGGTGAGCTTGAGCCGGAAACAGCGGCTGAGAGGATAGCAGGTGAGGAAAAGGAGAAAGGGGAGAAAAAGAA
>WAPO01000156.1 GCA_015520705.1 Thermococcus sp.
ATCAAGAAATTCATCAAGATTCTGGAACGCCCTAGCATTGAAGACCTTCGCACCTTCCTTGACTCTCTTTTTGTCGATGTCCATGCATGCCACGACTTTGATGCCTTCTATGTTTTTCAGGGCTGGTCTGTGGGCAAGATTGAATATGTTACCACAGCCCACTATACCGATTTTCAGCTCCTTCATGGGTATCCCCAGAGGTGCTGGCACAAAAGATATATATAACCCTTTCTAAAATAGAACCACTTTGAATGGTTGTATCTAAAGAGGTGAGGATTATGAAAGTAATGGTTGGAATTCCCAGCTACAACAATGAAGACACCATCTCATTTGTGGTGGAGCAGGCGGCAGAAGGTCTCAAAAAATATTTCGGGGGAGGATTGGTTGTTAATGCTGACGGGGGCAGCTCGGACAAAACAAGAGAAGCGGTGCTCAGTGCAAAAGTTCCTGAAGGTATTGAAGTCAGGAGCTTTGTTTATAAATGGCCGATTCCAGGAAAGGGCAGCGCCATGAAGGAGCTCATGGAGGTTGCAAAAGCTGAAGGTGTTGATGCCCTTGTTTTCGTCGACAGCGATCTGAGGAGCATAACCCCTGAATGGATATACAAGTTTGCCAAACCAATTGAGGAGGGCTACGATTTCGTTGCCCCGCTGTATATAAGGCACAAATGGGATGGAACGATAACCAACAATATCGCATATCCTATGACGGCTTCGCTCTACGGCAAGAACATCAGACAGCCGATAGGCGGGGACTTCGGAATCAGTGCAGGGCTTATTGATGTTTATCTGGAAAATGAAGAGGTCTGGAAAACCGATGTTGCCCGTTTCGGTGTCGACATCTTCCTCACGACGACGGCCATAGCGAAGGGTTTCAGGGTTATACAGACACCGCTCGGTGTGAAAATCCATGACCCAAAGGATCCCGCGGCTTCTCTCGGCCCGATGTTCAATCAGGTTGTTGGAACCCTATTCATGCTCATGGTTGAGTATGAGGATGTGTGGAGGAACATCAGAACCCTTGAGCCGGTTCCCGTCTGGGGAGAGCTTGTCAGAGGTGAGCCAGAACCTGTTAAAGTGACTTTAAGCCTTCTGAAGGAGAAGGCAGGGGAGTTGTTCACAAAGAATGAGAGCACGCTTAAAAAAGCTCTTTCCCCTGAAACTTTTAGAGGTGTCAGAGAAGCCCTCAAAACCTTTGAGTTCGATGATATCCTGTGGAGCCACGTGCTCTATGATGGTGCTGTTGCTTATAAAAGGGGTGTCCTGAAGAACGCCGAGCCGCTGATACCTTTATACTTTGCCAAAACTGCAGATTTCATCGAGAAAACGATGCACATGAGCACCCTTGAGGCGGAAAAAGTGATAGAGGAGAGGGCAAAAATATTCTTAGAAGAGAAGCCTTATTTGGTGGAGCACTGGTAAGTCTATCCTTACCTTTTCATTCTTTTCTTTTAATGAAAAAGAGAATGAAAATGATTACAATTAGAATATCTACTGTTATTGATAATATTTTTTCTTTCATCTTTTCTGGCTGTTCAACTATTGATTTGGTAGTATTGGGTTCGATAACATAAAATGAGAGTTCTTTTCGCAATGTTTCATTGCCTTTTCTTGCAACTATATAAAATGTTGTACTCTCATCCAAGACAACTTCTATCTTACCTGTTCTTGAGTGGGCAAGATTTGAGTCGACAATATTCCCACTTGTGTACCAGTAAATCTTTACCTTTTCACCTTTTTTAAGGACATTTGTTGTGGAATTGCTTTTGAGAATAATGTATAGAGGCTCTTTAAACCCGGGGTTTGATGCTTTGATAATTTTATATATTACTTTCATCTTTTCCCAGTTCACAGTTTTCCAATCCTCCAAGAAAATTCCTTTTGTATCCCCGCTTTCTGGATTTAGACACCAGTAAAAGAAGTCGTAGATTCCTTTTTTAATAAGCCAATTTGAAAACTCTTCCTGCCAGAGTTTATCCAGTCCTTCATAATTGCCTCCCCATTCCCCGATTACTAAAGTATAATTGAGTTCTTTAAGATAACCGAAATGAGTCTCCCAGATAGGAGGCAGGTTTTCAGGAAACTTCGGGGATTTGAAGTAGTTCATCATATAAACACTAGGGCCATAAACATGAGGAGAGTAGACTACTTTTTTCTCTGGTAGTCTTACGGGATATTCTTTTACCCCCATAAGGTTCTCTCCCCAGAAGGTCCACCATCCCTTTTTCTTAATTATTGCATCAATCCTTGGTACATGGGTATACTGAGTCCCTTCAACAAATATCATCCACTGGGGGGCGACTTCAAGGATTTTCTGTCCAGCCCTTTCAACAAACAGTCTAAAGTCAGTTTTCTCATTTCCAGTACCCCATGAGGCTTCGTTATGTGGCTCATTCTTTATATCTGCCCCTATAACATTGCTGTATTTTCCAAATTTCTTTGCCAAAAAAATCCAATCAGTTATGTATTTTTCCTCGGAGTAATCCGTTGTATACCAGAGAGGCTCTATCTCTCTACATCCGATTCTATGGTAATCAAGGAGGATATAGAGCCCAAGTTTTTCTGCTTCAGCGATAATTCTCTCCATAATCTCAAGAGAGGTTAAATTTTTCAAATCTGGATTGAGATTGTAATCTATTTTATAGGGATTTGGTCTTATCCCGTGTATTGTCTCACTACAGAAAGGCAATCTTATGGCATTAAAGCCGAGTTTTTTTACATCTAGAAGGATTTCACGCCAATTTCTATGATCTAATCCATAAACTATGTGATCAGGAGTTTCAAATCCAAACCAGTTTATGCCATAGAGATGGACAGGTGTCTTCTCTCCACTTGTTTGATTTACTTTGTAGATAACTCCATTTTCACTGATATACTCGATATTCATTCGAGAGCTTTGGGAAGCTTCTACTGAGTGAAACAGAGTACCTGTGATCAGGAAGATAATTATAAAGCAGTAAGATATATTTTTCATGGAATTCCCCCTTCAAGAGATCTTATTTATTGGGGGCAGAGAACTGCCCCCAAGTTGCTACATGGCCAGCGGCTGTTGATAGCATAACTATAATTAAGCTAAGTTATGATTATTATGATTCTACCTCTTGTACATATGACATGCCACCCAGTGATTTTTTTCAACTTCTAATAATTCAGGCCTATCTTTTTGGCATATTTCTACTTTTCTCGGGCATCTAAAGACATAACGACAACCACTTATTGCATAGATTCCTTTTTCTTCTTTTTCCGGTTCGATTCTCTTTTTGAATTCCCATTTGACATTCAAATCAGGAACACTCTGGAGCAGCATCTGGGTGTAGGGATGCAAAGGATTATGAAAGACTTTCTTGATATCCCCCATTTCCACTATTCTCCCTCTGTACATTATAATAGCCTTGTCACTTATGTAATATCCTAGAGATAGATCATGAGTAATAAACAAAACCGACATTCCATATTTATCTCTGAATTCTCCTAAGAGATTAAGAACACCTATCCTGACTGATGCATCGAGCATTGAAACTATTTCATCTGCAATTAAAAGCTGAGGGCGCAGAATGAGTGCTCTTGCTAATAATACTCTTTGAAGTTGTCCTCCACTCAGTTGGTGGGGATATTTTCCAAGAATATTTTTTGGGTTTAATTTCACATTCCGTAGAGCATCCTCCACAAGAACGTTTTTTTCTTTTTCATCTACATCTTTTAGGAGGTTCTCAAAAATAATATCAAAAACATGATCCACTCTATGGAGTGGATTTACACTCGAAAATGGATCCTGGAAGACTCCCTGAACATCTTGATAGTATGCTTTGAGATCAGCACCCTTTAACTTTGATATATCCCGGTTTTTAAATAGAATTCTTCCTGAAGTAGGTGTCAAAAGGTGCAGTATCAACTTCCCAATTGTTGTTTTTCCACTACCGCTCTCTCCGATCAAAGAGACAATTTCTCCTTTATTAATTGTAAAACTTACATCATCAACCGCCCTGATTTCAAAACCTTTTATAAAACCTGTGTTAAAGACTTTTGTGAGATTTTCAACCCGTAACATACTCCCGTTTTTCACTATTTCACCCCCTATACATGTGACATGCGACAAAGTGGCTCTTCTCGATTTCAATCATCTCAGGTTCCTTCATTGTACAGATATCCGTCGCATACGGACATCTGGGGTGAAGTCTGCATCCTGAAGGTGGTTTTAGAAGGGCGGGAGGCTCTCCAGGAATTCCTTGGAGTCTCTCTTTTTCATAGTTAATTCCCAATCTTGGCAAAGAATTAAGAAGCAGTTGGGTATATGGATGAGTGGGCTTGTTAATGATTTTCTCTGTTGGTCCTATTTCAACCGCTTTTCCTGCATACATGACCATTATTCTGTCGGCTATCTTATCTAAGAGTCCTATGTCGTGGGTTATGAAGATAATAGAATCAACAATTTTCTCCTCCTTAATAAAATAATAGAGGAGCTCCAAAATTATCCTTTGATTAGTAACATCCAAGGCAGAAGTTATCTCATCCGCTATCAGAATTTTGGGATCAAGCAGTGTTGAAACGACCATGACAACCCTCTGTTTCATTCCTCCGCTCAGCTCTATAGGGTACATGTTAGCTACCTGTTCGGAGAGGCTAACCATCCTAAGGCGCTCTCTCAACTTGCTTTCGATTTCTTCCTTATCGGTGTAGCCGTGTTCTTTTGCCAGATCCCAGACTATCTCTCTAATTTTTTTTGTGGGGTTAAGGGCATTGAGTGAATACTGAGGAATTATAGAGATTTTGGTATATCTGATTTTTCTATATTCTTTTTCGTCAAGTGTCATTATATCTTTACCCTCAAGAAGGGCCTCTCCACCCATATGTATCATTGGAGGTTTTCTTAAAATTAAGGAGTTAACTAATGTAGATTTGCCACATCCGCTCTCCCCGGCAATTCCGAAGATCTCTCCTTTTTTAACCTCAAAACTAACACCATCAACTGCTTTTATGTATCCGGAGGGTGTTTTGTAGTATACCTTAAGGTCATTAACTCTGAGCATCTCACTCCCTCCTAAGTCTTGGATTAAATATCTCATCGAGTCCTGTGTTTATGAGATATAGCCCTGTGATCAATATAGCAATTACAAGTCCTGGAGGAATTGCCCACCACCAGTATCCTAGATTTATAGCATTCCAGAGAACCGCCTGTTGGAGCATTATACCTAGTGACATGCCTCTAGTAGGGCCGAGACCTATGAAGTCAAGTCCCACCGCTGCAAGAATTGAGCCACCAAATTGAAGGATAAATACCATGAAAACATAGGACATCATATTCGGAAGTATCTCCTTAAGAAGTATTTTTGACTCACGCATTCCACTAATTTTTGCAAGTTCTACAAAGCCTCTTCGTTTTAATGAAAGGGTTTGGGCTCTTACTGCCCTTGCAGTCCATGGCCAAGCTGTTAGGCCTATGATCAAACTTTCTATCCCAACTCCTCTGTAGGGTAGGTATGCTGCTATTATAATCAGAAGGGCCATTGTTGGGATTACCAGCATTATATTTGTGATCATCATTAAGCCTTCATCAGTCCACCCCCCTTTATATCCCGCTACAAAACCTATTAGGAGTCCTATTAATGTAGCTAAACCTCCAGCAATGAGTCCTATAACTAATGATGATTTCAATCCATATACAAGTTGAGCATATATGTCCCTGCCAAAGCTATCTGTCCCAAGGTAGTGTTTTACCTTTACTACACCTTGGGGTGTAAAAATCTCTCCAATGGAACCTGGCTTTAGGGATGGGAGGGAAGGTTTTGGGGCTATTCTTTCGCCAAATTTCACAGGATAATACCCCATGTTGTCAAAAGGAGTTAATAAGGGACCGATTATTGCCCATAGTATAAAAATCAATATTATTGCAAGCCCTACCTTGAATTTTGTATTTCCAAGGGCGATCCTGAGAGTCTCCCGGCTTATTATCATCTCAAGCACCCTCCTCCGTGTAGGCATACTTTATTCTTGGATCAACAAGAGCATAGAGTAGATCTATTGTGAAATTGGCAACAAGTACGGTTAGGATTATAACTAAAAAACAGCCTTGAATTAAAAAGTAATCTTGATTCATAATGCCTTGCATGAGAATATAACCTATCCCAGGATATGAAAAAACAACCTGAACTGTAACATTACCTGCAACTATGAGGCCAAGCTGAAGCGCCAGACCAGTTATTTGTGGCAACATTGCATTTTTAAAGGCATGTTTCATAAGCAACCTTTCAGAAGCACCAAGACTCTCTAAATATCTAATGTAGTCAGCCTCAACCTCATAGATTATCATGTTCCTCATTCCGATTGCCCAACCTCCAAGTTGGACAAAGAATAAACTCAGAAAAGGAAGAATCCAGTGGTGGAGATAGTCTTTTATAAATTCCCAACTGAATGAAGGGAGTACCCCATAACCATACGCGCCGGAGATTGGGAAAAGCCCAAGCTTTACAGTAAAGATATAAGCAAGGAGTATAGCAAACCAGAAGTAGGGGGATGCTTGAAGGAAATAGAATACTGGCATTAGATATGAATCAAAACGTTTGCTCTTACCTGCATATGCGCCGAGCCAGTTTCCAACTACCCAACTGACTACTATAGATGGTAATAACAAAGCTAGATCATAAGGAAGGGCTTCTTTTATAATCTGAGCGACAGGTTTTGGGTAATAGTAAATGCTTATCCCTAAGTCACCATGAAGTACCGCATTCCAAAAAGAAAGATACTGCTGCCAGAGAGGTTTATTCAATCCGAATGCTTCTATGAAATATCCATGAAGGTAATTTGCAACATCAGGTAGGGTAGCAAATCTGGAAAGCAAAACACCTATAGGGTCCCCAGGCATTAAACGGGGGATTACAAAATCAATTGTAACAGCAAATACAAATGTTAGGGCATATATCATGGATTTTCTCATTAGATATCTTCTTATCCCGCTCATATTGTCTCCCTCACAGTATCTTGAATATTAAAATGAAAATAAAAAATGTAATGTTTATCTACGTCTTTTCAGAAGCAGAGGAAGTATTGCTAGGGCTACTAAAACACCTGGTCCACAGATACCCCCACTCTTTTTGTTGCTAGTTGTTGAACTGGAACTTGGAGCTGGGGTTGTACTTGTGCTGGAAGTTGAACTTGGAGCTGTACTCTGTGTGGTGAAGGTTTCAGTCGGAGATGGTGTTTTCACTGGCTTTATGTGAAGGAGAACCTTAAGGCCGCCCATCTGCCAGTAGTTCTGCCAAGTTAGGGGAAGTGCATAGGGGTTATTAGCATCTGGCCAGTTCGTCCAGTACTGAGTGCTTGCCTCGAACCACGCTCCATTATAAATTAAGGGGATGTATGGAAGATCCTTTAGGAATATCTCTTGAAGCTCATGGTAGTACTGAATTTTCTTACTTTCATCTTTTTCAATATTTATCAGATGAAGGAGTTCTGACACCTTCTCATTCTTGTATCTTCCCCAGTTTCCAGAGTAGGAGGCTTTTCCTATAGGAGCAACATCCGGATAAAGAAGCCAGTTGAACCATTCCCATGGAGTTGCATAAACCTGACTTCCGAAATTGTTTATTGCCATATCAAAGCTACCCTTTGTTATGTCCTCATAGTATTTGCTGTAATCAGGGAACTTGGGGTCAACCCTTATTCCAACAAGCTGGAGGTTTTCACTTATCACCCTGGCCATTTCCATCCAATCAGTCCATCCGTATGGAACTTCTATCGTGAGCTTTAAGGGTTTACCGTCTGGGAATTCCCGATAGCCATCTCCGTTAATATCCTTGAACCCAAGTTTATCAAGGATCTGATTGGCTTTCTCCGGATTATATGAGAAACCATACATTTTAACGGCATTTTTATCATAGATTTTTTTGAACACTGGGTATTGAATAAGCAGGCCAGTAGGATCAGCTGGAGTGACCTGATTTTGTGAGGCTCTCTGGGCAATTTCTTTGGGATTTATTGCATATGCCAGTGCTCTTCTAAACTCTGGATTATTGAGAGGCTTCTCCTGTGTGTTAAGGAACAAGAAAGCAGTATTGATACCAAGGTGGTAGGGTTTATCTTTAAACCACGTGACTATTCCATATCTGTTTTTAACATCAGGCACTCCGGGAATGAAGAAATTGCTCCAGTCAAGGTCTCCTTTAACGAGCATTGATAGGGCGAGATTGTTGCTGTAAACAATAACATAAACAATATATTTTGGAGCGGGTTTTCCATAATATTTAATTCCCCACCAGTTGTCGTTTCTAATTAAGATGAATCTCATCTGGTCTGTCTTATAGAGCTTATACATCCCAGAACCAATTGGATTTTTGGTGTTAGCATAGTTAACGGGGTCATTAATGTTTTTCCATACATGCTCTGGGATTATTGCTATGTTATAGAGCCAGTATCTCCATTCTTCATAGTGAGGTTCGCTGAATATAAAGTCGACCGTTCTGTCATCAATTACCTTAACTTCCTTAAGCCATCCCCAGATGGGTGAATAACTCAATCCTGAATGTTCTTTTGCATAATCAAAGGTAAATTTAACGTCTTCAGCAGTCAGTGGTTTTCCATCCTGCCAAGTTAATCCCTCTCTAAGTTTTACTTGGTAAGTATTGTTGTTTATCCATTTTCCACTTTCAGCAAGCCAAGGTTCGAGTTTATCTTTCAGTGGATCATAAACAAACAGTGTTTCATATATAAGCCCTATTGTTCCAGTAACTGCTGCCCAACTTACAGTGGGATTGAAATTGTTTGGCTGACTCCAAAGCCCTCCACCAACATAGAGGGTTTCCTCTCTTGGAAGCTGGACTTGTTCCTTGGCGCTTGTCAGATTTGCCTGCCCTAAAATACTCAAAACAAAAACAATTCCCAGAACCGTAGCCAGGATTTTTTTCATGAGACATACCCCCAATTTATATTTGGATAGTGCTCGAATTTGTCATTTTATAATTGACATCCAATATTTATAAACTTTATGCAATATTTATATTTAGCCCTAATTTTTATAAATTTGGGAAAGGTTTATAAACTATAGTATCCAACTACAGATCAAGTAAAATTGGGGGTGACATAATGCTCCACGAAGGATTTCTCTGGGGAGTCTCACAATCTGGCTTCCAGTTTGAAATGGGAGACCGCTATCATAGGCATATAGACACAAACACCGACTGGTGGCACTGGGTAAGGGATGAAGACAACATAGAGAAAAAACTTGTTAGTGGTGATCTTCCTGAAGAGGGCATTAATAATTATGAACTTTATGAAGTTGACCACATGATAGCGAGAAATCTTGGAGCTACCATTTACCGTATAGGTATTGAATGGAGCAGAATCTTCCCATGGCCTACCTATAATGTTGATGTAGATTACTCCATCGATGACTCTTATGGCTTAATAAGGGATGTCAAAATCGATAAAGATACATTGGAGAAGCTGGACAAAATTGCAAACCAAAAGGAAGTTCTGTATTATCGTAACGTTATCAAAAGTCTCAGAGATCGGGGATTCAAGATTATTGTCAATCTCAATCACTTTACTCTACCTTACTGGCTTCATGATCCAATAGAGGCTAGGGAGAAAGCCTTAACTAATGGCAGAAACGGCTGGGTGAGCTGGGAAACTCCTATTGAATTTGCAAAGTTTTCAGCTTATGTTGCTCACAAATTTGGTGATCTTGTGGACATGTGGAGCACTTTTAATGAACCAATGGTTGTTGTTGAGCTTGGGTATTTGGCTCCATATTCAGGCTTTCCTCCAGGGGTTATGAATCCAGAAGCTGTTAAGCTTGCCATGATCCATATGATAAATGCACATTCCTTAGCATACAGAATGATAAAGAAGTTTGATCAAGAAAAGGCTGAAAAAGACTCAAAAGAACCAGCAAGTGTTGGAATTATTTATAATAATATAGGGGTTGCGTATCCCCTTAATCCCAGTGATTCAAAGGATATTAAGGCCGCAGAAAACGATAACTTCTTCCACAGTAGACTTTTTTTAGAAGCAATTAACTGGGGAAAATTGAATATTGAGTTTGACGGGGAGACATTTATTAAACTTCCTTATCTCAAAGGAAATGACTGGCTGGGTGTCAATTATTATACAAGAGAAGTTGTGACATATCAAGACTCTCCATTTCCAATGTTGCCCTTAATTTCCTTTAAAGGCGCCAAGGGATATGGTTATGCTTGTAGACCCGGAACTACCTCAAAAGATGGAAATCCTGTAAGCGACATAGGCTGGGAAATCTATCCACAGGGGATTTATGACTCTATAATTGAGGCTGAGAGATATGGAGTCCCGCTTTATGTGACTGAGAATGGAGTGGCAGATTCAAAGGATATCCTAAGACCCTACTACTTGGTAAGCCATGTAAAAGCTATAGAAGATGCATATGATGCAGGCCACAAAGTAGACGGTTATCTTTATTGGGCACTTACGGATAACTATGAGTGGGCTCTGGGCTTTAGGATGAGGTTTGGTCTCTATGAGGTTGATTTAATAACCAAAGAGAGAAAGCCTAGAAAAGAGAGCGTTAGAGTTTACAAGGATATTATAGAAAACAACGGTACAACCACTGAGCTCAGAAAGAGGTTCAAACTGGGATAGTTTTTAAATAATCCCCGCTTAATTTATATATCGGGGTGATTGGATGAAAACGATAGCAGTCGACGAGGAAACATGGGAAGCGATAAAACAGCTCAAGACTAAACTTGAGGCTAAATCTTACACCGAGGTGCTCAAAAAACTCATAGAAGTATGGCATTCCGTAGAACTGGATACCAAAGCGGAAAAAGTCGTGATTGAAGATGAAGATGCTGATTTTGTGCTTTCAATCCTTAAAGATAAAAAGCGGGGGAAGGGCAGTTGAGGAGCATAGGAGGAGAACAGCATGAGAACCTTACCTCAGAAAATCTCCTTTGATCCCTTTTCGTTTCTGAAGATAACTCAAAGACAGAACAAGGATATACTTGAATTTCTCCTCGCAGAGTTTGAGATACACATTTCACTTCCAGCACTCCATTCGTATCTTCTTGCAAAAGCTATCAAAGGAATAGATATCTCCGAAGAACTGGAGGAGTTGAAGGAAATCTTTAAGATAGTTGAGACTTCTAATGAACTCTTGGAGAAAATGGCTAAGGTAGAAAGTGTTCTTGTAAAAGAGAGCATTTTCGTTGATTTTGATGAGCTTATAACAGCGGTATCTGCTATCGTTACCAATTCTTTGCTTGTCGTCAATGACGAAGACTACAGGGAATATGAGCCATTTATAAAGTATGGGCTGGATTTTATAGGTTATAAAAAATTTTTGGAGGAGATTGAAGCTCTTGCCGAGGAGGAAGCTAAAAAAGAGAAAATTCTATAAGTTTCTTGAACTTTTAATATTCCTATAGATTTCTTTTACCTCCGGCATGGAAGATATTTCCTCTATTTTTGGCACGCTCCATGCGCCCCTCCTGAGGGTTGAAAGCGCGGCAACCAGATTTGCAAATCTTCCTGTTTTCTCCAGCTCCTCCCTGCTCAGCTCAAGAGTTTTCAGCTTTTTGAGGTGCCAGAGGGAGGCGAGGAGTGCCGCCATGTATGCATCTCCCGCTCCTGTTGTATCAACCGGCTGAACTCTGTACGGCGGGATGGAAACTTCAGTGCCTTCATGATAAAGCTCGCTTCCCCTTGAACCTTTAGTTACCGCAAGGAGTCTGAAGTCAAAGTCCTCAATGTTTATCCCGTGCTCTTTCAGGTAGTGCATCTCCTCATCCCCGATTTTGATTATGTGTGCGAGCTTCAGCCCCTGCTCGATGTCCTTAAACATCTCTTCCTCCCTGCCCTTCCACAGGTCGAGGCGAATGTTAACGTCATAGCTCAGAGGGACGTGTTTTCTCGCTTCTTTCAGGAAGTCGAGTGTTGTGGAGCGGCTCGGTTCTCTGGCAAAGAGAACACTTCCAAAATGCACCAAATCCGCTTTTCCGATATCAACGGAAGACAGGTCATCTTTCTTGATGTTGAAGTAGGCCACGCCGTCATACAGAATGAATTCTGGTCTGGCTCCGATAAGCTGAACAAAAACCACTCCTGTGTGCTTTTCATAATCCCTCAGGATGTATTCAGTGCTGACGCCCTCGTTTCCGAGCTTCTCCATAAGAAAGTCTCCGAATGGATCCGCTCCAACTTTGCTGATCAGCGCCGAGGGAACCCCCAGCCGGGACAGTGCAACCACCACGTTGGCTGGAGCACCGCCTGCATGCTTTTCAAAGCTCCCAACATCCTTTAACTGCCCTTCCTGCTGTGCTATGAAATCTATCAAAATTTCACCTATTGAAACTATCATCAGGATCCCTCCACAGGGCCAAATTTCTGCCGGAACTCTGAGTAGAGTCTCACAAGATTTCCCTTTGGGTCATCATAGTAATTTTCCGGCACTTCTATTTCAACTTTTTTCCTTTTAAGCCCACCTATTTTATCCTTAAAGTTTCTCATAACCATAGCCGTCGGCTTCAAGCTCCCATCGCTCCTCAGCAAACCAAAAAACCTTTCATGTATCGCCTTGTCAAAAGGAGGTATGTCCCATAAACTCTCATGGTAATCGGAAAAATTCCAGTAGATGGCACCTATAGTCCCGACTTCATAGAGGGCTTTTAAGGTTTTTTCAAGCCATTTAGCAGCATCTTCTTCGTTTATAAGGTAGTGTTTAGTGGTGTGCTTTCCTGTAGCTGAGAGAATCTTCTGGGTTTTTCCACCAGTTGTTGGCATTCCAAATTCTTCCATGAGGACATCTTTACCTCCAAGGGCTTGGGTTAATAGACAGGTAAATGGGACGAAATATGGGTCAAGAGGATCTGTAAAGTCTGTGTAAACTGAATATGCATGCATGCAAAGGATATCATTAAAGCGAGCAACATCCCAGACATGGAAATGCTTGTTTTCCTGTATGTCCTCCTGATGTATGCCGAATGTCACAGGTTTGGAGGAGTTTTCTTTAAGAACACCATAGACAAATTTAAGCCAGCGCTTTCCAGCTTCTGGAGTCTTTGGTATCCGCACGTTGTCGATTTCATTTGAGATGTCCCATGCGTATATAGCAGGATGATCATCAAACTCGGAAGCAACAGTTTCAAGAAGGAGCCTTTCAGCCTCCAACAGATCTGTATCCTCATAGATGTCTCTTGCTCCAAGGTCTAAAACTTTCCCATTGGAATAAGTGAAGAACCTCTCATGAGGTTTCTTGGAGAGCACCCATTCGGGAAGCCAGTTTATTCCGCTCATATGTCCGATGAAGAACGTTGGTATAACTCCCAATCTAAGTTCCTCTGCTATATCTAAGACTTTTTCGAGGTTCTTAATGGAGGTTTTGCTTATTCTCTCTGGAAGTGGCTGAAAGTCCTCCCAAAGCAGGAAGATACGAACCACGTCGAGCTTCAACTCACGGATTACACTGAATTCTTCACGGACTTCTTCCTCCTCAAATTCCTTCCACCAAAACATAGCTTTCTTTCTTGGCCAGTAGTTGACTCCCAGGATGAACTCCATGTTTCTCCCTCCGGAAAAGTTTAAAGTGAGGATAAAATATAAAAGGATCAATTAACCCTTAATTCCCCCAGAGACTCCACGCATATAGTACTTCTGGAGCACCACATAAACTGTTATGGGTACTATTATTGCTAGGACTCCCGCGGCACTCAGTTGACCCCAATTAGGATTGTAACGACTTATGAACTGGGTAACTCCAGCAGATACTGGCCACTTTCCGGGTCTTAAAAGGGTTATTGCAAAAAAGAGATCCTGCCATACAAAAATGAATTGCACCACTGCAACGCTTATTACTGCTGGCATAGCTATTGGCAGGATGATTTTGAAAAAGATGCCTACGTCACTCAGGCCATCGATTCTTGCTGCCTCTTCATAATCCTTGGGGATAGATACAAAGAAGTTTCGAAGGAAGAATATTGTCCATGGTAGGGCAAATGCTGTATGAACTAAGATTATCCCGTAATATTGATCATATAAATGAAGATCACGGAAAAGTCTTAGCAGTGGCACAATCACAGCCTGCTGAGGGACAACTTGGATGGCTACTAGTGTCAGGAACAACATTGTCTTTACTGGAAAACTGAACGAAGTGAAACCATAGGCAGCCATTCCAGCTGCTAGGATTGGAAGTGCTGTAGCAACTGTCGCTATCAAGATGGCGTTGAGAATGTTTTTCCAGAAACCTGCATTCCACACGCTAACGTAGTTACTTATTATGAAATGAGCGTTTTTCAGGTTCCACCAGCCGCTTACTATCTCATTAAATGGCCTTATTGAGGTCATGACAAGTCCCAATAGTGGTATAAAAAGCAGGATCCCTATGGACCATGCAACCAGATTTATGGTTATCTTATACCTTGTACTTACTTTCATGAACCTGCCCCCTTCTCACTTATCATTCTTTTGAGCATCCCTATTGAGAACAGGAATACTGCAACAGTTAGCAGTGTGGCTATTGCTGCTGCGTAGCCCCATCTGAACATCCTGAATATCTCGTAGTAGACCATGTATGCTAATACCGAGAGATACATTGGCACAGATTCTCCTCCCGAGAGAACATAAACCAAGTCAAAGACTTTGAGAATATAAATAGAACTCATGGTAACTACCACTATCAGGGCGGGTTTTAGGAGGGGTAGTATAACATAACGGAAACGCTGCCAAGGATTAGCTCCATCTATAACCGATGCTTCAAGAACCTCAACATCAAGTCCCTCTAAACCAGCCAGGAAAACTGTTGTGGAGAAACCCTGCCACGCCCATAGTGACCCAATTATAACAAAATATATTGCAGTGCTTGGATCCTGAATCCATGCTCTAGGTTGCACTTTAAAGAAACTTAGTATATGGTTCACTATACCAGCATTTGGATCAAGAAGAAGCATCCAGACTATACCAACGACCGTCAGTGGCATAACCATACCAAGCATTACAAATCCTCGGAGGATGTTTCTCCCCATAACAGCACTGTTGTGAAGGAGAATTGCAAAACCCAAGCCAAGCAGAGTAACGAGAGGGAGAAATATCATGAATATAAAGAGATTGTTTCTTACAGATGTCCAGAACAGGGGATCATGAAACATCATACGATAATTTTGTAAACCTATAAAATTAGGCTGTGTAAAGCCATCCCACTTTGTAAATCCAAGATAAAAAGTATTCAGTATGGGGTAGATAATAAAAATTAAAAGAAGGATTAAGGCGGGCATCATCAGGATAAAGAAATCCTTGTTGAGCCACTCTTTCCTTCCGCCCATTTTCAGCACCTCACGAGCCTGAACCCTTATAGTACTGCTCTGCATACTGTTCGAGTTCCTGAGCTATCTGCTGATAGTTATCAGGGTTTGCCCAGAGCTCGAAGAGTTTGTTCCAGATTATTGGCTGAAAGCCTGATGGTGCATTGTCGTCTAGATCTGGAACTACTGTGTATTTAGCCATCATATCAATAATCTTTGCATCAACGGGATCATAGGCACTCTTGGGTACTTGAAGGTTTGGAGCTAGGTAACCTTTCTGTTCGACCATAATCTTTTGATACTCTGGTCCAGCAAGCCACTTAGCGAGCTCAAATGCCGCCTCTTTGTGTGGGGCCCCTTTAGGTATGATAACCCAGTCACCACCAGCGACGATGGCAAATTTAGCATTTGGGTTAATGACAGGGAATGGTATGAGATCATAGTCAGAGCCGGGCTTGAAACCCTGGTTCTGGAGCATCAAGTTTATCCAGTTGCCCATGAAGTACATGGCAACTTCCCCTTTACCGAGTCTTGCGACCTGTACTTCCCACTTTTCACCAATTGCAACTTTTGGATCACCATAACAACCTTCTTTGAGGAGATCACTCAGAATCTTGAATGCTTTTATTACTTGGGGATCAGTCCACTTTACCTTGTGGAGCATGAGATCATTGTGAAGCTGAGGTCCACCAACTCTGATGAGAACTGCTTCAAAAATATCACTGAGTGGCCACTTATCGGCAGCACCGCTGGCCATTGGCTGAATCCCATGCTGTTCAAAGACTTTACAATCAGCTTTGAGTTCATCCAATGTTTTTGGAGGCTTAAGGTTGTATTTCTGGAAGTCATGGACATTATACCATATTCCTGGTTTTGCCCATGCCTTTATGGGGACTGCATAATAGGTGCTTCCAACTTTAACAGGCTGGAGGAGGTTCTCCATTATGTCTCCCTTATACGCATCAACTACAGAGTTCATAGGTTCAAGTTGATTTTTCTGACCAAGTTCTGTGATGAGAGCGGGCCAAGGAAGTATGGCAATGTCAAAGCCTGGGGAACCTGTTGCAAGTTCAGTTAAGACAGCATCTCTTAGCTTGGACTGAATCACATACTTTATTTTGACATTAGGATGTTCTTTTTCATAGGCTTTAAGTGCATTCTCAAAGTTTTTACCTTCAACGCCACCCCACTGGCCATAGATAACAACCTCAACTGGCTTCTGTGTTGTTGTGGTCTGAGTAGCTGTGGGACTGGAGCTTGTGGACTGCGTAGGGGACTGTGTCGTGGTGGAGGTTTCACCTCCCCCTGAGATGCATCCGGACACAAAGGCAGCTAACAAAAGCACGCTCAAAACTATTGCAAACTTTTTCATGGAAAATCTCATATAGACACCTCACCAAGGCTGTTCAATATAGCTGTATACTTTTAGTATTTATATTTTTCGGAAAATGGCTGCTAAATCATAGCAATAATTTTCCTTAAATAAGTGGAGCAAATGTCAAGTTAAAGACACAAAAAGCAACATTAACTATGAAATTTTCCAAGGGATTGTTTCTAGAATGCTTCAAAAAACTTTTTATATATTAAATACCAAACTGATAACTGGCGTTGTATATACTAAAAGTATATAAAAGGAGGCAACCTCAATGCTCAGAGTTAAGTGCTTATCAGAAAAAAAGCTTGGAGATTATTCTTTTATTGTTGGAGAAAGTGTCATAGAAAGGCTTCGGGACAAAGGAGAAAAACTCTCTGGTTCAAAGTTTGTACATGTCAATTCCACTTCCTTTGGTGGTGGTGTTGCGGAAATACTCCACAATCTAATTCCTTTGATGAAAGATATTGGGATAGATGCACAATGGGTTGTCATAGAAGGCTCTGAAGAATTTTTTAATATAACAAAAACATTTCATAACGCCTTACAGGGCAACAAAGAGCTCAAACTCACCGAAGAGATGAAGAAACTCTACATTGAGACAAACAAAGTAAATGCTGATGATTTTGATTTAGGCAACTTTGACTATGTTTTAATCCACGACCCTCAGCCGGCCCCGCTCATAGAGTTCTACAACAAAGAGCAGCCGTGGATATGGAGATGCCACATCGACCTGAGCGATCCCAACAGAGAGTTCTGGGACTTTCTGAGAAGATTCGTCGAGAAATATGACCGC
>WAPO01000157.1 GCA_015520705.1 Thermococcus sp.
CTTCTAAAACCAAGAATTTTCAGAAATGACATGCGAACCTTGATCAAACTTCGCGCAAGCGAAGTTTGTACTGGTGGGCCCGCGGGGATTCGAACCCCGGACCTCCACCTTGTCAGGGTGGCGTCATAACCAGTCTAGACCACGGGCCCGCCCAGGGATGGTGGACCGGCCGGGATTTGAACCCGGGGCCTCCGCCTTGCCAAGGCGGCGCTCATACCAGGCTGAGCTACCGGCCCACTCCCATGACGCCATAACTCCATCATCGGAGCGAGTTTATAAATCTTTCGGTGGCTTTTACTGGGGAAATTCAGAGATATCCGAACTTCTTCAGCACATGGAAAATCCCTTCGGCTCCTCCTTCTCCGTAGCTCTTCCGGGTGACGTAATCGGCTCTCCTCTTCAGGGTTTCCGGGGCCTGCGCAACGGCAACCTTATATCCGACGGCATCAAATGCCGCCAGATCGTTCTCGCCATCGCCGATATGGGCAACCTCCTTAGGTTTTATCCCCAGTATCTCGCAGGCTTTCCTGATGCCGTTGCCTTTATTCACCCACGGCTGCTTTACATGTATTGCAAAGCCCGAATCAACGGCTTCAAGATTCAGGTTGAGTTCTTTTATAAGCTTCCTAACAGCTTCCACAGGAATTGTTCTTCTCAGGACGAGACCGGCTCTCCTCTCTCCATATTTCATGGTGTAGCTCATCTCAGCTTCGGGATAGCGCTTCTTCAGCTCGCTCCAGAGGATTGTGCTCTCCCCCATGTCTCCTAGGTATATTCTATTGTCGCCCCTGTGATCCGCCACGACCCCGCCGTCTTCCGCTATTATCGGCCCCGTCGTCCCTATAAGGACACTCGCACCCATCGCAAAGCCCGCGGTGTTCCCCGTGACGAGCATCACCTTCACTCCCAGCTCCTCAGCCTTCCGAATTGCCGTTAAGGCCTCCTCATGAAGCCTCCGATCAGGGTATGTTATAGTTCCGTCAATATCAACGGAGATGACCCGTATCATAAACCTCACCTCAGTGGTCTTTCATAATCTCCCTCAAAAGACTTGTGGCATATACGCCTTTAGGCAGGAAGAACATGAATCCAATCCCTCCACTCTTAAGGGGCCCGTATTTAAACTCCTTCGGCTTTATAAGGAGCTCTCTTCTTCCTCCGGGTTCCGCCATAAGCCTCAGACTCTTCATTCTGAACTGCTCAAGCGATATTCCTTCATCCTCTAGAACTTCATCTTCGATTCTCCCCATTACGCCACCCGCTTTTCGCATGAGGTAACCGAAGATGGGCCCTGTCACTATAGCCTCGCCCTGTCTGATCTTTTCATTGACGAATTCAATGTTGCTCTCTGTCACGCGATATGTTCTGTCCCTGAGGGGAATTCCCCTTTTCACCTGACAGACGATGTCTCCTACAAGAACCTCATTCAGGGGCAGGTTCTTCTCTATCCTCCTTGATAGAACTTTATTGAAGAGGTATGACTGGTATGAGTGTATAAAAATCCTCATTATCGGACTCGGGAGAGCGGCAAAGGCCTTTTTCCAGCTTCCCGTTTCCCTGTATCTGTAGAGCATTGCTCGCTCATATCTGAGGAAGTGCGGAAACTCCTCCAGCGCTCTTTCAACATCTCCTGTTTCCTGAAAGCTCTTCCTAGCCTCATCTCCTTCCATGTCCCCGCTGTAGTCGCCGAGGAATTTTATGGCAGCATCTTCAAACTTCCCCTGAAGTAAAAGCTTTCCGACTTCATGATTGATGATCCTCCTCTCGCCGAACCTCTGGTAGCCGAAGTAGTTGGGAAATCCCCCTTTCTCCTTGAGCTCCGAGAGAATCTCTTTCACCCTTTCAAGGGCGGCCTCTTTCTTCAGTTTGGGGTCTCTGATTGCAATCCTGAATCTGTTTCCGAGGAGCGCACCGAGGCGCAGTCTTCTCCCGTATCCTACAAATTTCAGTTCAATGTCCTGAATTTCAAGGGAATCAATGGCCTCTTTCAAATCTTTATTTCTGCTGCATATGCTGATATACTGAAAGGTCACGGCCCGTCTGTCCTTCGTCCCGGCGAAGCCTATCTCCCGATAGGGTATTCCAGCCCTTTTTGCAATTTCCTTAACTGCTGCCATTGTATCCCAGTTTCTCTTTTTAAGACGGTAAATCAGACAGCTGCCCCCTTTGAAGATGCTCTTTGGGAGAACCTCAATCACCACAAAATCCTCGGGCTTTTCCTTGATTTTTCCTCCGATGCCGGGCTTTTCGCTCAGATGGCGGAACTGGGAGAAGAACTGGCGGTAGTCCATTTCAACCACTTAAACCAGCTTTAAATGTCCTGTAACCCTATCAACAAGCTCTTCAGGTGCTGGCCCTACAGCAAGGCATGTAAGGGTTCCGGGCGGAATCTCCGTAAGGCCGGCGTCCCGTATCAGCGCTGTCGGGATTCCGAGCTTCTCTGCCTCAGTTTTAAGCTGGAAAAGCTCCTCCTCATTTTCTGCCTTTACGACGACCTTTTTCTGTCCCTCGTGAAACCAGGCCTTGAACCACTCCGGCTTCTCCTTCTGGGCCTTCAGTGCTGCTGTGACGGCTCCATGGGCAACCTGAACCGCCATTTTCCCTCTGCTCAGCTTCAAATCCCTTCTGATTACCATGACCTGCTTGTATCTGAACATCGTGCACCCCAATGGAAATAAAAGAAGAGATTTATAAAGTTAATGAGATAAAAGAGCCTCAAAGCGGCTCTTCCGATTTCTCTTCAGGTGCTTCTCCCCTTTCAATTTCCTCTTCCTTCTTGGGAAGTCCTCCTGGCCTTGACTTCTTCTTTCTCCTCAGCTCTGCCATGGCCTTCTCGTATCCTGCCCAGTACCTGTAAGCCGCAGCCCCAAGGACTATTGATAGCAGGATAAACAGGATTCCCAGAGGCTTCCAGTAGTTTGTGCTCTTCTTGGGCGGTATGTATGCGTTTGCAATGCCTGCAATTTTCTCTGCAAGGGGTGTTGCATCCGTCATCTTTGCAAGGGTCTGGTTTATGAACGCTGGAAGCTCTTTGGGCTCAGGATAGACCTTTACAACCTTCTCCTTTACTTCGACCTTTGGAGGAATGCTGTTTACTGTCACCAGATTTCCGAGGTTCATCTCGTGCTGGTTTCCGAGGGGGTCGAGATACGTTAGCTGCACGGCCACGAGACCCAAATCCTTCGTTGTGACTTTGAAGCTGGCTTCAACCGTCCTGTTCTCTCCGGCTTTAATCGTCCCGAGGGAAATGGATGATGGCCCTTCAAGGTTGTTTGGGAGTATGAGTTTGAGGGTTGCGTTTTTTATGAACTCAAAGTTCGGATTTCCGGAGGAAGCTTTGATGGAGAATCTGACCTTAATCTGTTTCCCTGCATCTGTGCGGATGTAGTCGTTCCATGTTCCGTTGTATGCTGCTGCAGTGACCGATATTTCGGGCGTGCTGTAGACTTTTATGCCACTCAGTTCATTTGATACTGCGGTTTTCTTCTTGCCTGTGTTGATGCTCTGCGGGTCATAGAATGTCACAATCGCTTTACCGATTTTGTACTCCCCCACTTTCGTTGGTTTGAGGACATAGATGAGGGCAGGCATGTTGGCGAAGGCGGGGAGTGTCTTCAGCTCCCATGTTTTCACCGCACTCACAACCTCAAAGTTGCTGGGAATCGGAGCGGCCACGTTGAGGTCATACGCATCGCCCTTACCGTTATTCTGAACTGTTATTACCACAGCTATATTATCTCCAAGCATCACTGTTTTCTGACTTGTGTCAATCCCCACTTTTATATCGGCTGAGCGGAGTATTGGAATTGCCGTGGAGCCCTGGGGAGCATAGACCTTCAGTGTCGCCCTGTTGTATTTCACCTCAACACTCTGGACTGCAAGCTCAAGGGGGGCGTTTTTGACTTTTTTAGGTACATCCCCTGTCTCCAGAACGAGCGTATCTATGGTCTCGTTTCCTTTAATAACGGCCACCTTAGCTATATTGGGAATTAAAGAGAGCAACTTTACGCGATATTCGGTGCCGTTGACGTCCACAGGGAGGCTCTCTCCAGTATAGAGAAGATCGTCGTATATCATTTCAATAACTTTTGTCGTTGTCGGCGTAGTTGTTCCCGCTCCCTTCCTCTCTATCTGGAATTTTGTGGAGAAGACCTTCGGGACATACAGGTCAAATTTGGCGCTGGAGCCGCTCTTTGAGTCCTTTAGATATATGTATATGTAGGGGCTGTAATACATATCTTCCGCAAGCTTGTATGCCACTCCAACACCATCATCCTCATCAACCGTAACAGTTTTAGGACTACTTGAGTATGGGAGATATATGTTAAAAACCGCCCTTGTGGAATAAGCGGCAGCTAATTTTATCTTTATTCTGGGGAATCCTGAGGGTAGTGTCAGATACTGTCCTTCTGAGAGTGTTTCATCGGGTATCAGCTTCTCTAGAGGGGAGCTCACCCTTACAAGAGCGGTCTTTTCATTTTCCTTCAGCCATACAACGCTTATATTCAGCAGTGGATTGCTTGACGAGGGATAGAGAGCCCATGCCCCGTTGGACAATGGGAACCCATCTTTCCCCTCTGGCCCCGAGATCTCAATATCAGCTGCAAGGACATTTCCGGGGCTGATTCTTCCC
>WAPO01000158.1 GCA_015520705.1 Thermococcus sp.
CTGCATTGAGCTTGTGAATTCAGACGTTTCGGAGTTCAGCGTGCATGTGGGAACGGTCGTGATGAACCCGCCCTTTGGCGCTCAAAATCCGCATGCCGACAGACCCTTTCTGATTAAGGCCTTTGAAATAAGCCCCGTGGTCTATTCCATTCATCTGGCAAAGCCTGAGGTCAGGGGATTCATAGAGGCATTCTCCAGGGACCGCGGCTTCAGAATAACCCACAGGATTTCCGTGGAGTTTGAAATTCCAGCCCAGTTCTTCTTCCACAGGAAGAGACTGGAGAGAATCTTGGTTGATATATACAGGTTCGAAAAATAATCCATTATTTACGGATATTCTGGCTTCTTTAAAAACGAAAGGAATATATGTCCGAAGATAGAACATCTCAGTAAGATGTGGGAGGACAGAGAATACTCAAAAAGCGAAATTCGGGAAATGATACTTTCATGGGAGATTATGGATGCCGTTAGAATCGCCCTTGAAGACAGCAGGGTGGTTTTGGTTCTTCTGGAGCTTCTCCGGGAAAAGGATGAGACTGTAAAAACGAGAGCCCTCCTCGCGGTGAATGAAATTCTGAAGAGGGCGGATGAAAAGATAAAAGTCCTCATCATGAAGAACGGACTCGATGCCATTATAGAGATCCTCCACAGCGGAAACGAGAACTTATCAGTGAAAGCGGCGCAGGTTCTGACTCGGCTGGTGGATAAGCTTCCCCTCAGGGAGGAGGAAGCCATAAAAATTCTCGATGCGGTTGTTCCGCTTATAAGGAAATCCCGCCATGAACTAACTCTTCTGGAGATAGCAGAGTTCATAAAGAATCTCCGCATACTGCACCCTTCTTCCCATCTTCGCTCAAGAATCACCGCATTCGTCTCTTGCAGAAATCCGAGAATTAAAGCCATGGGTCTGAGACTTCTCCTCAACCTCTTCATCTATGCCGGGGACACAAAGGCCTTGAAGCTCCTGCTCACTGAGATTCCAGACCTGCTTTCGGGCGATGATGTTCCCCTCATCGAATTTTCCCTTGATATAATCCAGGACAGCCTTCGGCTGCCTGTAACTGAGGATACTATTGAAGAGTTGCCCACGCTGCTTGTCAGGGTCAAGAATCTGGTTCTCAAAAACCGGGACTTCACGATAAGAATGAAGGCGAGGGAAACCCTTGAAGAAATCGAGAGAGTGATATATGAATACTACCGCATGAGGCCTGAAGAGGCCAAAAAGAGGATACACAGACTCCTTCTGGACGGATCCATATACGAGGCGATAGATCTGGCAATCGCTGTGGGGGACAGATACATCCTCGAATGGCTCCATGAGGAGATCAAAAGGAGGGGCGAGAGAGGGATTGAATTTACACCGCGGTTTATTTCCGGAGTGCCCTATATAGCAGTTTCGGGGAAGAAGAGCAAAATGAAGCTACCAACGCTGAGCGAGCTCAGATCAGCGAAGAAACCACCCGCAGTGCCGGAGTCTCAAGTCAAAATAGAAGATACCGAGGAAATCCTGACAAAAGCCATTGAAGATGAAGATGTTGAGGCACTGCTTGAGCTCCTGAAGTCAAATCCTGATGCAATCAGGGAGATTTCAAGGATGCTGAAGAGTGATAAAATCGAGGAGAAGATAGATGGGCTCTGGGCGGTTTATACAGCATCATCCCACCTCGACCGCTCCGGGCTTGTGATTCTCCGCCCTCTGATCCCAGACCTCTTCAGCCTTCTCTCTTCAAGGAATCCGTGGGTTAGGAGTAGGGCTGCCAAAATCCTCGCACTCCTTGCCTCGGAAGCTCGGGATGGGATTGTTCAGGAAGCCCTGAAGCTGCTGGATTCAAACCCGCTTTCAGCCCTTGAGTTCTTCAGCTACTACTTCACCTATGTGTGGGATGAAGAAACCGCGGAAAGGGTGCTAAGCTTCCTGAAGCACGCCATCAAGGACGAGAGCCTCCAGTTCGATGCACTCCTGACGCTCGATGCCATAGCATCAAGAATTCCCCCGGACAGAATTAGCCTGCTCATTCCTTTCATCCCGAAGCTTAAGCGTCTCAGAGAAGCCCCGAAGGAAAGCCAGAAGATAGCAATCCGCATACTGGACAAAATCCTCGGCAGGTAGATTTAAAATCTCAGAGCTCTATGAAATTCAGGTGGGGATATGGGAAAGCTCAAGCTCACGCATAGACAGCTTTATGCTTTAATTGAAGCGGTTAAGCTTGGAGAAGAAGTTAAGCCAAGCCAGCAGGCGAAAAGAAAAGCCTTTAGCAGATACAGAATAGAGGGCTGGGAAAACTCAAAGCTGACGGGGATATTCTACTCCATCCAGCGTCGCCTTGGTCTCATTGACGAGGTAATAGAGGAACTCGTCGGCGTTTCCCCCCTCATCCTCGACCCGTGGCTGAGAGCAACGCTGAGGGTGGCCATCGAGGTAGCGGTCTTCCGCGATCCAGGCGAGAAGACGAGGCAGCACCTTAAAGGGCTCGCCCAGTTTTTGTCCAAGAAAACTCACCCCTACGTGGGCTATTACTACTACGACCTTCTCCCCAAGATTCTCGAATACGTCCCGGTTATTGACTCCGAGGAGAAGAGACTGAAGTGGGACTACCTCTTCCCGGAGTGGTTTATAGGGTGCATGAGGGCTCTCCTTGGTGGGGAGGCTGAAGAGCTTTTGAGGGCCCTTAACGAGACTCTGCCCATGAGCATCAGGGTTAATCTCCTGAAGAGTAGCGTTGAAGAGGTTGAGGCCTATTTGAGGAGAAAGAACGTGCGCTTCGAAAGGAGCGAGCGCGTTGAAACCGTCCTAAGAATCACCGATCCCTTCAATCCAGAATGGCTCTTCAACAAGGGTTTTGCCATAGCGCAGGAGGAGGCAGCTGCTGTGGCTTCTCTGGTTCTATCTCCCAAGCCCGGTGAGGTCGTCGTTGACCTCGCGGCAGCTCCCGGAGGAAAGACTGCCCACATGGCGGAGCTGATGAACAACGAGGGGAAGATATACGCCTTCGACATTGACAAGACGAGAATAAAGCGAATGAACGAAATCCTGAGGAGAACTGGCGTCGAGATAGCCGAGACAATTAAAGCTGACGGCAGAAAAGCGGTGGAAATCCTCGGCGAGGAAATAGCTGACAGGGTAATGCTCGATGCTCCTTGCACGAGCGACGGAACCATCGCCAAAAACCCCGAACTGAGGTGGCGTCTAAGGGAGAAGAACATTCCAAAGGTCGTCGCTCTTCAGAGGGAACTCATCGAGAGCGCCTGGAAGCTTCTGAGGCCCGGCGGGAGGATGCTCTACTCCACGTGCTCGATGCTTCCGGAGGAGAACGAAGAAGTTGTGAAGTGGTTCCTTGAAAGGCATGAGGATGCCCGGCTTATTCCGCTTACCGGCCCCTACAGTGAGGGATTTCTGGAGGGAACGATGAGGGCATGGCCCCACAGACACAGGACTATAGGCTTCTTCTATGCGCTGATTGAAAAAAGAAACTAGAGAAGATGCAACTTAACATCGCTTATAACGACCTTCTTCCCAATCTCCTTTGAGAGATCACCTGCTTCTTTGTATGCACGAGTGCTCAGATTTTCCTTGAGATGGTGGAGGGATATGGAAGCGTTGGATTCTGCCTCTATCTCAATAATGGCATGAATTCCACTTCCAGCCCCAAGAGCATAACGCACTTCCTTTGCTTCTATATTCACTTTCCTGAACTCAAGTCCGAGACTTTTGCCATATGACTTAAGATGGTTTATGAAAACCCTGAAATAGGGATCATACTCAGATGGCACATTGAGGAAAAGCTCCATCTTGGGCTTTTTGGGCTGTGGCTCTTTTTCTGGTATGGGGGTGATTTGAGGAGGCTTTGGTGGCTCCGGGAGCATTTCATGTGTAGGAGCGGTGGTTTTAATGCTGGGGCAGATTTCAGAGAGATATACTTTGGGGGTGGCATTATAGACATCGATGTTATCAATAACAGACATCTTGACATCAACATCACTAAGGGGAAATGCATCAACTATAACTGAACCCTCAAGAAGAGTTACCAGCACTTCATGGGCGGCCTTTCCTACGAGGCTGGTGCCGCTTCTCACTTCCTCTGCTTCCACCGCCAGCATCTTTCTGTCATCCACAAGGAGGGTAACATAGTAGGGCACCCCGTCCATCTTCCCTAAAACCTTGAAGAATGCACCACTGTCCTGAGAGAGTGTCTTGGAGAGGAGCTCTGCAAACTCTCCCTTCCCATTACAGAGATAATTCTCTTCGAGCGGCTTAGAGGGAGGTAACTTCACAAAGTATCACCGTAGATAGCATCTAAACAACTTCTATTTATGCTTTTTTTAGATGAAATACGAAAGGTTATCACGGAGATTATAAAATCCCCGAGTTATCTATCTTCTATCCTGACTTTCAGCTCCTCCGCGAACCAGTTGACCCTCTGCGGGAAGGGTATCTCTATTCCGGCGTCATCAAGGGCTTTCTTCACCCTGTGCACCAGCTCGGTTTTCACAGTGAACCACTTCTCACTCGGCGTCCAGACCCGTATTGAGATTACAACAGCATTATCTCCTAAATCATCCACAAAAACGAGGGGCTCAGGCTCGGCGAGCACGAGGGGCATCTCATCCAGCGTCTTCTTTATAACCTCCATCGCCCTATCAGCATCGGCGCTGTATGCTATGCCGACTTTAATATCCAACCTTCTTGCAGGATAGTGCTGGAGGTTTATGATATTGCTGTTGAAGAGCTTCTCATTTGGAATTCTGATGAGCGTTCCATCCCATGAGCGTATCCTCGTGGAAAGTATCCTCATGTCCTCCACGACCCCTCCGAGGTCGCCTATCTTTACAGGGTCGCCTATCTTCAGAGGTCTGTCAAAGTACATGAAGAGCCCGGAGATGAAATTCGAGACCACTGTCTGAGCTGAGAAACCGAGCACTATACCCGTTATCCCAGCGGCGGCTAGAATTGCTCCCAGATAAGTTCCGATTCCGGCCAGATTGAGGGCCAGAAGGAATGAAATTGTGAGCACAGTATAGTAGAAGACCTTTGCCTGTATCTGGAGCTCAGGGGACGGCTTCTTGCCGGCGCTCATAAGGAGGTAGTCCTTCGATTTTCTGGCCAGGAGATACATGAAGTAGAAGAAGCCAACGGCAAATGCGATGTTGCCGACAGTTGTTCCGGCGATGGAGTATGCCATAACTCCAACTTTGTAGAGGGCCCCGATAACACCTCCGAGAACAAACATCCTGAAAGATATATCCGCGGTGTCCTGATTTACTATCCACGGGAAATGAGTCGTCTTTGAAGCCCGGATTATGAGCCTCCTGAGGAGCCTTCCGAGGAAAAGAGTGATGATCAGAATAAGCAGAGCCTCAAGAAGCGTGCTTATGGTAAGCCCCTGCATGTTCTTTCCCAGAACCGTGCTGTTCCAGAATGTCCAGCTCATTCTCACCACCTCATCTTAAAGTTGGGAATCGGCTCTGCCGTCTGTGTCGCGGTGAGCCTGCCATCAGGTGGATTTCCCGTGTTGTTGACCTCGTATATGCCTTTGGTGGTGAGAATCACCAGGGGATAGTATGCTTTCTCCTTTGAGTAGAACATCACGCTGTTCCATATGGGCACCACAATCCTCTCCACCATCTTCCATTCGTCAGTTGGGTTCTCCACCATTATTCTCAGCACCCCGAGGGAGTCTGGCTCCTTTTCTGTGAATTCGCTGACATGATAGCGGGCTATTACGCCCATGGTCTCCTGACCGTAGAGGGCATATTTTTCCCGCCCTGCCACAAAGCGGTCTATTGTCAGGCTCCCAACCTTCACCTCGACATCAACAGGGGCCGAGAGAAATCCGCTTATGGTTTCCTCTGGAGGGACTGCTATCTTCTGCAGGAGCTTCACCATCAGGAATTTCACCCCGTAGCCAACAGCGGGTGCAGGGAGTATTTTAAAATCCCCCTCCCCCTTATGGAGGAGAACCCTAATGTCGTCGCGCCTGTAGAGAATCCTCTCTTCTGATTCCTCAACGAGATGTATTTTAATATCTCCTATTTTTATGAATTGTGTTCTGAGCTCATGAACTCCAAACATGTATAAGAATAGGTGCAGAAAAATTTAAAGTTTTGCTAAAATCAAAGAGGAAAATACTTCATCAGCTCACCTTCTCAAGCTTAAGGTCTTCGAGCTTCAAATAGGCGTAAATGGTCAAACTCTTGCCGGTTTTTGGATCTTTGTAGCCGTAGTACCCATCGCCCTCAATCAGGAGAGGCAGATAGGGTGAAACCTTCCCTTTTCCGCTCATGGAGACGCCTTCGGGGGTTCCCTGATACTTCCATGAGAAGCTAACGAGTCTGAATGGAATTCCAGAATATTCCGTGCTTCCATCGGGTGTGGTGCTCCACTCCCAGTTGTGACCCTGCATATCGCTCCACGTTCCTTTCTGGGGAACCAGAAGGTTGTAGTCCTCCCAGTCATACCATATCCCGAAGTTGAGGGTGGCTGCCCAGCCCATGTAGAGATAGCCCAGATCCTCGGAGATATCGCTGAAGGCATTTTGATCCCCTCCAAAATACGGGAATAACCCACTCCTGAAGGGAGCTGGATTTGTGAACAGGAATTCGCTGTTCTTGTATTCAAACTTCATTCCAGCGAAGTCCTTGTTCTGGCTGTATGGGGAGATATAGGTCATCCACAGCACATCCCATGGATAGAGAAAAGCTTCGCTCTTGTTCGACACAAACCATATCCTGAATGTCAGTTTGTCATCGAGGGCCGCTCCTTTAACGGGGGTCACAACGGTAACGTACTCATAGACCTCCTTTTCTCCAAGGTCAACCTTGCTCCCTGTCATGTCCTGTCCATAGATATGAACCTTCGCCTTTCCAACGCTCTTTTCAACGATGTATTCATAAACAGGAGCACTCTGGTTTGGCTGAATCTTGTAGTCATACTTGTAATATGTGATCAGGTATTTTTCACCCTTCACGATGACCGGCACATACTCCCATGGATGGCTCCAGTAGGCCTCTTCGGTGGGTGTTGTGGTTGTAGAAGTTGCCGTGGTAGTGGTGATGGTGGTTGATTCTTGGGTTGTCGTAGTTTGAGTTGTTGTGACGGTGGGTGTGGATGTTGAAGTTGTCTCAGAATGGGATGCAGATGTGGTTGTGGGCGTTTGACTCTGTGTTGTTTCCGTGGTGGAGGTCGTTTGAGTGCTTGTGGTTTCTACGGAGCTTGAGGTGGGCTCGCCTTTGCCCCCGCCCATGCATCCGCTGGCAAATACTAAACCTATAATCATCAAACCCAGCATCAAGGCTGTAACTTTTTTCATATTTACCCCTCCTCACCCGCCAAAGAAAAGAAAACGGGTGTGTATCGATTTTTATACTACGTCATAAAACTATTAAAAATTTGCTAAAGTTTCAACTCATTTTGGAGTTATCCCATCAGAATCTTAATGTTAAAGCCTATCCAGTGATGCTCCGGTGAGAATTTCTTCAAGCATCTTTGGCCTTATGGCCAGAACTTTCCCGAGAACACGGGGAAGGTCAAAAACATGGGCGACACGGGATATAATCCCGATATCCGAGGTGGAGACAACTCCAAAATTCTTCAGCTCATAATCGGGTGAAGGAACGGCCATGGCTTCCCCTTTCAGCCCATGCCTTCTGAGCACCTCCCGGGTTAGCCTAGCAATTTCACCGCTTCTGCTTACGCCCTTGTCATAAAGGAAAACAACCTCACAGGGTTCAAGAGTCGACAAAAAAGATATCATGGTTTCAAGCATATGCTCTGTCTTTTCCGACATTCTGTAGCCCCTCTGATACTTCAAATCCCTGACAAGTCCATCCTCACACAGCACGGCTCTGCCCTCCATCAGGGATTCAAGGGTTATCAGAACATTGAACCCATCTATCCCCAGAGTCCTGCCCTCTAAAAAAGATGCTTCCACAAGCTTTTTCCTCCTCTCCTCAATCTCAGAATCGGAAAAAACACAGCGGGCCAGAAGGTGGCGCTGTTTCAGTGTTAGCTTGTAATGATTGGCAACAAAGCTCAGCGCCACCTTCTTCCTGTAGCCTCTATTGAGGAGATATTTTAAGTCCCTATAAGCTTCAAACAGGTCAGACGACCTTTTCAAGGAGCTCATCTCCCACATGAATCAGTATCCTTACCTTCCCCTCTAAGAGGGAACTCTGAACCTTTTTTGTCAGTATTTCATCCACCTGAAAGATTCCAGCGGGATGCTTCATCCGGATTTTTATGACGATTGGGGTTTCCCAGTCTCCCTCCTGAATCTCAACCTTCTCTATCGCAAGGGCTGAAACGGCGTGGATGTCAACCTTGTCCTTCTTATGGACGAGCCTGCTCCGCCCCTCTTCCATATCACAGCCGTCCGCTATGGTTACAGCGCTTCCCTCAATTGTCGTGCACGGAACTGCCTCATCGTGGGTGTATATGGCGTTGAGCGTTAAAGCTTTCAGCAGAAGCCAGTCCCTCTTCTCAAACTCCCTGGCGAGCCTGTCCACAATGGGCTCCGCGAGGAAGACGCTGAACCCATAATGTTTGTCCCTGTGAATCATGTTGCCTATGTCATGAAAGAGAGCCCCGAAGGCTACTATGAACCGGCTCCACCTCAGGGGTTTTCCGAGCTTCTGGGCTGTGGTCTGTATTCTAAACTTCTCCAGAATTTTGAGAATCTCAAGAGCCCTTCTGGTCGTCAGAAGAACGTGTATCGGTCCGTGGTCGTTGAATCTGTAAACGTTAAGAACGATATAGTTGGTTGTCTCGAAGTAGTATCTGTACTCGTTGAATGCGGATTCATAAATCCTGTAAAGCTCATCATCCCCGAGCAGTTCCCTAATCTCGCCCAGGAGTTCCTCCTCGACATACATTTTTTCCACCGGAATAAAAGGAGACAAGGATGATTTAAACCTTATCCAAGCATGCCTTCAAGCTCAAGAATCTTCTTCGAGCGCAGATAAACGACCGGAACGCCCCTTGCACGGAGCTTTTTCTTCAGCGCCTTATCATTTGTGCAGACCACCACACGGGGATTTCTAACCGCGAACTCATAGATCAGCTCATCGGTGGGTTTATGGCCAAACCGGCCGACTTCTATCTGCTTAAACCTCTCTGCCAGCTTCTTTGCCATCCTTATGGCAATCAAATCCTTTCCGCTGGATTTCCTCTCGATGACTTCCAGCTCCTGCAGGATAACATCCGGAACTGCAACTCTAAACCTAACGTCGAGAACCCTCTCCAGCTCTCCGATTATGTCAACGCCGAACTGCCCGGGGATGAGGAGAAAGTTTGTGTCAGGGATGACGAGCCACTCCTTTTTTTCCATGAGAACCACCTAGACTGAGAGAAAAGGGGAGAAAAGCTCACTCCCTGATGAAGCCGTAACCAATTAAACGCCATCTTGAGCCAACCTGCCGGCTTATGGCGACTCTGTCACCAGGTTCTGCACAAACCGGGAGCTGAAGCTTGAGTTCTGCCTCCTCCTTCCCGAGCCCGGTTACAAGCCCCATGGTTCTCGCTGTTCCAATGTTCAGCAGGAGGATTTCCCTCCTCTTTATAGGTTCAACTTTCAGCTCTTCCTCGGTTCCAACAACCCTCTCAAGAAGGTGGACTTCAAGGCGAAGCTCGCTCCATACAGGTGGTAGATGTCCAGGCCTGCCAACGACATTTCCGGCCATTAAATCGCCTTTTGTAAGAAACGGGTCGAGCTTCGTTCCAACTCCAACAAGTCCGCCGGGATAGGCCTCCTCAACAAACCTTCCCCCTGCCTGAAGGGAAACTATCTCCGTTGTTATCGGCTCGTATTTTATCCTCCCGTGCTCCTCGTAGGGCACGCCCGGGCGGATTTCAATCTCTTCACCAATCCGGAGCTTCCCCTGGATTATTGAACCGCCGATCACACCCCCGATGAGCTTTTCTGGCTTTGTTCCGGGCTTGTTGACGTCAAAACTCCTCAGAACAAGCATCTTTGGGGCCTTTCTGGCATCCCTCTTCGGTGTCGGAATAAACTCCTCGATTGCAGCTAAGAGAACATCGACGTTCGAGCCATGTAAAGCCGAGATCGGAATTACGGGGGCGTTTTCGGCGACCGTTCCCTTAACGAACTCCTTGATTTCGTTGTATCTCTCCATGGCCTTCTCCTTGCTCACAAGTTCAATCTTGTTGAGGGCTATGATTATGTTTCTGTTGCCGACTATCTGGAGAGCCATGAGGTGCTCCCTCGTCTGGGGCATTACACCCTCGTTGGCCGCTATGACGAGAACAGCGCCGTCCATGAGCGAAGCTCCGGCGAGCATAGTTGTCATCAGCGCCTCGTGGCCGGGGGCATCTATGAAGGAGACCCTCCTTTCAAACTCCGTTTTCGTCCCGCAGTAAGGACAGATGGGAGAACTGGAATATTTGCCGCAGTTCGGACACTTCCTTATCTCGGCATCGGCAAAACCTATCTTGATCGTTATGCCCCTCCTGAGCTCCTCGCTGTGGGTATCAGTCCAGATGCCTGTTAAAGCTCTCGTGAGTGTTGTTTTACCGTGATCAACGTGACCAACCATACCGATATTAATCTCAGCCTGTTTAAATCCCTTTTTCTTCACCATTTTTTCACCCCTAAATTTAGAGCGCCAAGCAGTTTATTAAGGTTACTTATCACAGAGGCTGCTGATGGAATCCAGAAACCCGGGGATGAAATAGGAAATCCTCTGATTAAAATTTCAAAGAAAGAGTGAAAGGTCTGAAGCTCAGAACACGAGCTTCATATTGATCTGGGTTATATCCGGGCTGATTGTGTTCCCACGAACGGTTTTCTTCCTTCTCTCTCCCTTCTCCTTTGGCCTGAACCCGGGTCCTCTTGAAACGAGGATTTTGACCCTCCTCGGGCCGTGGACGTCAGGCCTCATTGGAAAGCCGTCTTTGTCAGTGCCGCCCGTTATTTTGAGCTTCGCATCAGCTGGAATCTCCTCCCCGAATATTCCAGAGAGATTCAAACCAAGCTCCTTGGCTGGAATTTCTTCTCCAATTCTCCTTCCTATGAGCTTTTCAGCATCTTCACCACTTATCTCAACCTGCCTTGCAACTCCGCTCTTCGGATTGGAGATTACAAGCTTGAACGTAGCCATTCCTCCCACCTCCTGTGTCATTAGCGGGATTCATTGGGTAACCCCTTATCCACAATGGGCTGTGGCTCAGCGTTTAAAAAGTTTCCTCTCGCAGAAACAGCCCACTTGGAGGGCATCGGCATGGGAAGAATATCAAAACCTTTTTATATCATCTCCGATGTAAAACTCCTTGAGAGGTGATGAGATGGCGAGGGAGAAAACGACACTTCCACCAACAGGTGCAGGTTTAATGAGGTTCTTTGACGAAGATACGAGGGCAATAAAGATAAGCCCCAAGGGAGCGATAGCGATAGTGCTGATTTTCGTCGCTGTTGAGGTGCTTCTGAACATCTTCGGGGCTTCAATATTCGGTTAAAGGAAAGTCTTCTTCAATCCCCTCGCATTCAGTTCTTCGTTTATAATAGTCCTGACAGCCTCCTCAAGATAGCCCTTGGTGAGGTTTTCGACATCCTCCTTTATGACATCGATATCATGTCTCAATCCTTCAAGGAGTTTGATGTACTCTTTGGCCATCTCAAGCTGTCCTTCCTGCTTTATCAACTGCTCTTTTAAGTGTTCAAAGTCCTCTTTCATCACCTGAAGCTTTCTTAGCTCTCTGTTGAGCTCATCGATCTGTCTTGTGAGCCTGTAGTTCTCGTCCTTGAGATCTTTAATCATTTTCTCCTTGGCTTCAATTTCCCTCACAAGTGTGTTGTATTCCTCAGCTATGGCGTGCAGTCTTTCAATCTCCTTCAATGGTGGAACCTTTCCCTCCCCGAGAATTATCGCATCGGGGCCAACATTCACTATATCGCTCGGCTTTATCCTCAGCTTTCTCTCGTTTGAGAACATGCCCTGATGGAATTCCCCACCCTTGCTGAGGTTTTCAAGTATCCGTATCCTCAGTATAAAGTAGAACTGGTCTCCTTCAACTTCAACGTTGATGTCTGTGACGTAACCGAGAATCCTCCCATCAGTCAGCGAGATTACAAATTTATTTATCAGCTGATTCGCTTTTGCCTTCTGCGCAGCCTCAGCCATAAGCATCACCAAAGATAATAGCCATTCCGATACTTAAGTCTTTTTGGTCTCAAACCTTATAAAGGGAAAAATTTCTGAAGTTGTGGGGAGCGGGATGATAATTTTTGTAGGAAGATCAAACGTTGGCAAGAGCACTCTCATATACAGGCTCACGGGTAAGGATGTTAGGAGGGGAAAAAGGCCCGGAGTTACGAGGAAGCCCGTCGAGCTCAACTGGAGAAACAGGAGAATAGTCGATATGCCGGGATTCGGCTTTATGAGCGGTGTTCCAAAGAGGGTGCAGGAGAAGATAAAGAGGGAGATAGTGCGTTTTATCGAGGAAAATGCTGATGAGATAGAGCTCGCAGTTCTCGTTATTGATGGAAAGAGCGCCCTTGAGATAATAGAGAGATGGGAAAAGAGGGGAGAGATTCCCGTTGATGTGGAGTTCTTCCAGTTCCTTCAGGAGCTGGAGATACCGACCGTTGTAGCTGTCAACAAGCTTGACAAGATGAAGAACGTTGAGGCTACAATAAACAGGCTCATTGAAAAGTTCGGGCTGAGCGGAACATGGGCGGACTACAGCGAAGTGTTCATACCAATCTCTGCAAAATTTGGAACCAACATTGAAGAGCTGAAAAAGGTTATAGAGAAGAGGCTCAGAGAACCTCAAGAACGACGTGAGTGATGGTTTCCCTAACACCCTCAAGCGAAGCTATCTCTTCGAGGATTTCATCGAGCCTCGTTTTGTCTGCTTCAACTATAAGGTCTATATCACCCGTAACTCTGTAGACCCTCTTCACCTTCAGCTTCTTGATGGCTTCATAGACATGCTTTCTCTTTGTGGGCTCAATCCTGACAAAGACAAAAACATCACCTTTCTTTTCACCAAGGAGTTCAAGAGCTTTATCAGTGAGATCAATGAAACCCCTACCTGTTCTGATGTAGCCGAATTCCTTGAGAACCTTCAGATGGTTGCTTAAAGCCTGCCTGGTTATTCCAAGCTCGTCTGCAAGTTCATCCTGTGTTTTTTCGACAGTATGGACCTCTATGGTCTTTCCTTCTTTGTAGAGCTTTCTCAGGAGTTCGATCTGTCTGTTTGTAAGTGATGTTCTTCCGTTCATATTCAACCCCTCCTCCATTAATCAAAGCATCGTTTGACAGATTTAAATACAAACTCTGAATTTTTTAAAGGAAATTAGAGCATCAAAATGTAGCATTCCTTTTAGTTTTATAAACCTTTCCCAAGTTAATTTTTTAATTTCTTGGGAATAATACAATTTGATGAACAAAGCAAAATACACTGAAGACGTGCCTGAGGACAGAAGGGAGCTCCTTAGGATTATGAGCGAACTGAGTGAGCCTGCAAAAGTTATGATCATCGGGGGAACCGACAGCGGCAAAACAACCCTTGCGGCATTTCTGGCCAATAAACTGGTTTCCAGAGGCTTTAAAGTGGCGCTGGTGGACAGCGACATCGGACAGAAGAGCATTCTTCCGCCGGCTACCATAAGTCTTGCCCTCACCACCTCTCCCTTTGAATCCCTCAGCGAGCTTAAGGCGCTGAAGCATTATTTTATAGGCAGCATCACACCGGCCTCGCATTTCGGCGAGGTTCTCACCGGGGTAAGGAGGCTCGTGGAAATCGGTGAGAAGCTGGCTGACTTTGTTATAATAGACACCACTGGCTATGTGGAAAACGCAGGACGGGATTTGAAAAGGATGAAGGTCGAGCTTGTGAGGCCGGATTTAACGGTCTTCCTCCAGAGGGAAGGAGAGCTCGAAAGCCTTGCCAGAAGCTTTGAACGCTTCTCAAGGGTAGTGACACTAAGGGTGAGCGAGAAGGCCCTCAGCCACAGCAGAGTGGAGAGGAGAAGCATAAGGCGGGAGAAGTGGAGGAGGTATTTCCGGAACTCTCAAATCCACACCATCAGCCTTTCTGAATACGAAATCAGTGGAACCAGCATGTTCCACGGGGTGGAAATAAATCCTGAGGAGAAGGAGCTCTTTGAAAAGCTTCATGGCTGGATAATCTTTGGAGGATGGAAGGACGGCAGATATGTGATTGTCAAGGGGGGCATTGATATGAAGGGGTTGGAAAAAAACACCATTCACTGTATAGACCTTGAGAGGCTCAGTAATATAATCGTAGGATTTCTGGACAGGGAGGGCTTCTGTCTTGGTCTCGGCATATTAAAGCTCATAAACTTCAGAGAGAAGAAAGCGGAAGTTTTAACCCCACTGAGCAGGGGAGAGCTTGAGAAGGCTGTCGAAATCAGATTCGGAAGGATCAGGGTCAGGGAAGACGGAGAGGAGCTTGGGCTCCTGAGCAGGGATGCGCTGTAGGAAAGTTTTTTAACCTCCCTTCCTAATCGAGTTAGGTGTCCCTAATGGAGCTCAGAGCTTTCATCGAGATAACGAGGCCGCACAACTGCGTTCTGGCTGGGATAGTCGGTGTGCTAGGTTCTATTGTAGCTCTTGGACATTTTCCTGAGCTGAAAACAGCGCTCCTTATATTTCTGGTCGTTACCCTCGGCTGTGCCGGAGGGAATACAATAAACGACTATTTCGATTATGAAATTGACAGAATCAACAGGCCTGAAAGGCCGCTTCCGAGAGGAGCCATGGGGAGGAAGACTGCACTGTGGTATTCCCTCTCGCTCCTCTTGTTCGGACTTATCCTTGCTTATATGATAAATAGATGGGCTTTCTTCCTTGCTGTGCTTGCTTATGGAACCATGTTGCTCTATGCATGGAAGCTCAAACCGATGCCCTTCGTGGGCAACCTCGCAGTCGCTGCATTAACCGGTGCAACACCCCTCTACGGCGCCGCGGGTGTCGGAAAACTCGGTCTTGCAGGCTATCTTGCAATCTGTGCATTTCTGGTAAATGTTTCAAGGGAAATTATGAAGGATATTGAGGACATTGAGGGTGACATGACCAAAGGCTCCAGAACCCTCCCCATAAAATGGGGTGTTAGAAAATCCGCATACCTAGCGGTTCTCTTTGCTCTGCTTACGGTTCTGGCGTCTTTTTTACCTGTAAAGGCCGGTATCGGGCTGGGATACCTCCCAATGGTCGCCGTGGATGGTCTTATTCTATGGGCGGCATATTTAATTAGCAGAAACCCCTCTCCTGAAACGGCAGCTAAAACCCAGAAAATGCTTAAAATTTCGATATTCCTTGCGGTGTTTACCTTCCTGATAGCGTCAATATGGAGGTGAAAATATGGACTTTGAGAAGGATATTGTTAAAAATCTTGAAACTGAGGAGCTCTGGACGGTTATAACATTCAAAACTCCCCACGGGCCTGGTGTGACCCTCGATAATCTCGTCAGGGTTATTGAAAATGCCGGCTGGAGGATAACCTTCAAAGCCAACTGGTGGACGGCAGACATACCCTACGGGCTGGTTAGAATTGATGCCAAGAAGGACGGAAGGGAGAAGATAATCCTTGGAAAATGGATACTTGGAAAGGAGTGCCGGCTGATAAAGATTGACAATCTTGACCTCGCAAAGGGCAGAGAAGAGTTCTTCAAGATGGTGGACAGCATAACCTCAACCCTGATCTACGATCCGGTGATAAGAACCATGAGGGAGCAGTACTGACTCCCCTCAATATTTTCATAAAATTAAAAATAGAGAAATCACTCCAAAATCCTGTAGAATCCGATTTCCGGCTCGTATATTTCCCCTTCTGCAAGGAGCTCTTTTATGGCCTCATCTATGAGCTCAGGGTCGAATTTCTCCTTCAGCTTCCTTTCGATGAATTTTCTTGATATCGGCTTGTCCTTTGCCTTCAATATTTCCAGAACAGCTTTTTTGGCTTCTATGAGCTCAGGGGAGACTTCCTCCTCGATGAATGTCTCCTCGGGAGCTTCTTCAACGAATTCCTGGCTCCTCTGTTCAAGCATTATCGTATATAGCTCATCAATGGTCTGGAGTAAATCCTCTCCTACACCCTTATTCTTGGCAATTACCTTTGCCTTCGCTGTGATACCGTAGGTGTCGTAAATCTCAAAGGCAATCTTGGCTTTCCGCACATGTTCGACCTTTTCCTTCAGCGTCTCGAAGCGGTGGAGTATCCACATATTTGGATGGACTTTTGTGACGCCTTCAACAAGTATCTGCTTGTCGTCGCGCCACTCGGCAACTTTCCCAATTATCTGAACCAAGTCCCCCTTCTTCACAAGACGGATGAACCGTGTATCGTCCCTGAATCCGAGAACCCACATGGTTCCAGTGCCGTCATCAATCTGGAACTTGCCATAGGTCTCATCCTCGCTTATAACGGGCTCCCTGACAACAGTGGCGACAACCTTAACACGGTAGACCTTGCGGGCATCTTTTGTTATCAGATAGTTGGGCTCGAAGTCCCCCTCACTCCTGACATAGTAACCATTGATTATGTCCCTGAGATAAACACGGGTGGCGGGTAAGCGCTTCTTCATTCTGACCACCACACAAGAGCGTTTTCAAGTTTAGGGAGGATTTTTCTCTCAAGCTCTTGAATTTCCTCAAGAGCATCTAAATCAGCGTCGCTGAAGTCCTGAATGGCCTCAGCGTAGATGTGCATTTCCTCATTTCTGATTATCCTCCCGACGACCCTGACGGTCTGGCCTATCTCGGGCAGAACATTCTCCTCGCTCTCTATTATCGCAACCCCTGTTCCATCATCGAGCCAGAAAAGATAATCGAGCTTGTCCACCTTGACTACCTTGCCAATTAGAGCCACTCGAGTATCCCCCTCATCAATCTCCCCAATTTTCTTTTCAACAGCAGGTTTTCTGCGCCTGAACCTGATCTCTTCCATTTTACTCTACCCCCTTAAGAGCGGCATTCAGCTCCTTCCTTATTCTGGCGAGCTCCCTCCGGTAGTCAATTTCGTCCCAGGAGGAAGCCTTGAGTATCAGACCCAGGAATTTATCATCAACAACATTTCCCCTCACAACAATTTCCCTGCCTAAGAGGTGATAAAATTCCTCATCAGCCACTTTTCTGCTGGCTTCTTTTATTGTTAGGCCTCCATCTACAAGCTCTTTCAGCTTTTCCGATATTTCTTCGGGATCTTTCCCGAGGAACTCAGCTGCATCATCTCCAAACAGTGTCGTCCTTATGTAGCCTGTTGAGTCGTCAATTCCAAAGTCCACTATGGTTATTTTTATCGGCTCCACAGCGCCATGCTCCACGCATATCCATGAATCGCTTGCAGCATCGTAATCAACCCTCTTCCTGCACTGGGGGCATGCATCATAAACTGTGACACGGTAGAGCTTTGCTATTGTCCCCCTGATCTCAACGAACCTCTCTCCTCCCATAAGGTCAGCTATCCTGACCCGCTGGTAGTTGTATGTTCTGACAGATTCAATTGGTGGGATTTCCTCAACCCTGGGATCCTCTGGATTGACAATTATCCTGCTTCTGAAATTCACATGGAGCTCCGGCATTTCAGTGCGGCCTTCCCTCACCATGGCATCTATGACCTTAACAACATCTCCAACCTTGAGCTCACCATAGTATTTAGCTGCCTGAGCGTCCCAGAGGACTATTCTGGCTTTTCCGGTGTCGTCGTATATTAGGAGGCTTGCCACCTGCCCCTTGCTCCCATCCCTCTTCTGATATTCTCTGAGAGGATATTTGCGGAGGATCCTTCCGACTATGTTGATACCTCTCATTCCGGGAGCTAAGTCTGATATACGCATTAGGGGAGGCGCCTCTTCAAGGCTTATTCCGAGCTCATCGGCCAGCATTGCCGCGGCGGCATGATCAGAAATCCCATGTCTGGCACTTAATTCCTTTATCCTCTCCTCAATTTCCTTTGCACTCATACCAGTTTCTTTCATTATCCTTTCAACTATATGCTCCTTGGTAAGCACAGCCATATACACTCACCTAAATAGTAATTTATTCTGAGGTTTTTAAACTTTTCTTTAACGCCTGAGATTGAAGAAAATAGAAAGGATTTCCTTTTTATCAGGAGAAATAAAGTTACAAAGGCTACTGCTCGTTCTCAGATGCTGTTCTACCCTTTTCAAGTTTTTCAATTAGATCTGCATATTCAGCATGGACGACCTTCTTGAAAGCTTCTTTTATCATAAAGGGATCGTTTTCCGGGAATCCATAGAGCTCCGCAAACTTCGGGGTTGTTCCGAGGAGCTTTGTTCTCTCATAGGGCTCGGCATAGATGAGTCCCATCTCAAGGAGCTTCCTTATATGCTCGTATGCCTGACTTCCCCTGAGCTTTACCAGCTTGCTCTGTTCTATCGGCTGGAGGTATGCAATCAGTGCAAGGGTTTTCAGCTCACCCGTTCTCAGATCCGGCCTCGGCATCAGGTGTATAACCCTCTGGGAGTATTCCTGCCTGACCTGCATGACGTATTTGTCCCCTAAAACCCTGACGACTTCAATCGCGCTTTTTCGCTCTGCATATTCAGCCGCTATAAGCTCAATCAGCTTCTCCAGATAATCCTGAGATTTTATGCCCAGGGCTCTTGAGAGCTCCTTAATGCTCAAAGGCCTTCCCGAAACAAAAAGAGCCGCCTCAACCAAGGCTTTATCCTCAATTAATCCCATGATCCTCACCTCTTATCCAGAGAATTGGGTGTGGAAAGCTATAACTTTTTTGTTCTGAACCGCAATCTTTATAAACCGAGCCTGATAGGTCAATAGCGGTGCGGCGGTCATAGCGGTGGGGTTACACCCGGTCTCGTTTCGACCCCGGAAGTTAAGCCCGCCAGCGATCCTGGTTGTACTGCCCTCCGGGAGGGGGCGGGAAGCC
>WAPO01000159.1 GCA_015520705.1 Thermococcus sp.
CCTCAGGCCTTTGCTCGTGAGATAGGCAGCTAATTCATGCGTCCTCTTCCGGGAGAAGGTGAACACTATGCTCTGCCCTTTGTAGCCCTGTTTGGACTTTCTCATTGCCTCTGCCCTGCAGAGATGCGCTATGTGCCTCCACTTCTCGCTCTCGCTGCGCGCAATGATTATGTGCCTCTCAAGCGCGACGGGCCTCTCGTCGTAGAGGACGAGCTTCAGTCCAAGTTCCCTTGCCAGCTCCTCAGGATTTCCAACGGTGGCGCTCAGGCCGATGAACTGTGCCTCCGGGTAAAGCTTCCTGAGCCTTGCAATGAGCCCGTCTAAGCGGGGCCCGCGCTCCTCGTCGTCTATCATGTGTATCTCGTCTATCACGATGGTTCCGACGTTGCCTATCTTCCTGCCCGCCCTGAGCAGGTAGTCTATTCCCTCGTAGGTTCCGACGATTATATCGGCGTCAATCCCGGTATCAATAACGACAAGCTCGTCTCTCGTCTTTATTCTGCTCATACCTACCCTTATAGCCACACGGAGGCCGAGTTTAGAATAGCGCCGCCTGAAGTCCTCATACTTCTGGTTTGCCAGAGCTACGAGGGGAACGAGAAAGAGGAGCTTTTTTCCTTTCATGGCCTTCGGAACTCCTGCAAGCTCGCCGATGAGAGTTTTTCCGCTCGCAGTTGCAGAGACAACGAGTAAGCTTTCCCCTTCAAGGAGTCCATGCTTTACTGCCAGACTCTGGACAGGGAGGAGCTCACTAACGCCCTCCGAATTCAGAATCTCCCTGACCCCTCCGGGAATTGGCAGATCATCCACCCTGATTCTCTCAACATCAACACGCCTGACCTCCAGCTCATCCCACTTGGTTATCTCGGGGTGTTTTGTCGGGTCGAAGCGCGGATCAAAGGCGTAGAGAACTTTGTCGAGGTCGCGGAAGCGCTCCAGAAGCTTCTTTGCCTGATCAAGCATGGCGATGCTCCTAAAGCGGAAGCGCAGCTCTCTTTTAAGCTCCTCCTCGGCACAGCGCTCGCAGATGTACTCGCCGTGATATCTAATTCTGTTTCCCTCAGTCAGCACGGTTATCCTGCCTTCAAGGAGGCAGAGACGGCAGAGCTCGGCCTTCTCGACGTTTTTGTTCTGGAGCCTTCTCATGAAGTAGTCCTCCCATTCCTCTGCACCGACGAGGACTATCCTGGCCCCCCTGAGGAGCTTCTCCATCTCCTTTGGATTCCTGTACTGGCTCCCTTCGAGGACTTTGAAGAGCCTTCCATCACGCATCAAGAAACGGAAGATTCTGTCAGCTTTCAGGTTCTGCATCCGGGAGAGCTTTTCGGGCTCTTTTTCAATGAAAAAAGCCTCTAATTCATTCTTCTTCCGCCCCTTTCTGATTACAAAGAGCATCGAGCTCACCGCTTCCCTTTTCTCCTCGGGATCACAACACCGCTTTCCTTTATCGTGTCCAGGATTATTGTAACCTCAGCCCGCTTCATGTTTTTTCCGAAATATTTCCTCGAAAGCTCCCCAAGGAATTTGCGGACTCCATCAACGTCGCTAAAATTGGCCCTTATCATGATTTGAGCCTCTCCGGTTCGCCTGTAAATGCTCTGAATGTTGTCAAGCTCCGCCAGCTTGTACAGTGTTCTGTCAGTTCTGTCATCATCAACCATGAGCTCCACCTCTATGAGCGCCTGAATGAACTCGTTGAGAAATGTGGGATTGATGATGGCTGTGTAGCCCCTTATCGCCCCGAGCTTTTCAAGCTTCTCAAGTCTGCCCTTAACGCTGGCAGGGGATAAATTGACTTTATTTCCGAGCTCTGTCAGGGTAATCCTGCCGTTTTTTCTAAGCTCGCGCAAAATGGTCTCATCTTTCCTGTCTATCCCCGGCATCTCAATCAAAAGAAGAATCAGAAAAAGGAGTTATTACCTTTTCGCTCAGCGTGTAATTTTAACCTCCCGCATAAGCTCGAGCGGCTCGGGGTGCCTCTCGAAGTAGTCCCTGACCGGTTTAAGGAGGTCAATTAGGTAGTCAGCAACGGCGTTCTTGAGGTCGAGCGGGTGAAGCTTACCCTCGGCAAAGTCCTTCCTGAGATCCTCGAAGGTCGTGTAGGTAACGTCGCCCCCGAACTTGGCCGGCCTGTGGATGGTGAATTCGGTAGGCTCCTCGCGGAAGATTATGTGCTCGGCCCAGTCAAGAACCGGGTTGTAGTTGACCTCTCTGGCAGGACAGAAGGCCTTCCTGAGTTTCTGTCTTATCTCTCCTGGCGAATCATGAATGAAGACCGCCGAGTAGGGCTTGCTCTTGCTCATCTTCATCTGGGTTTTGATCTCCTTAAACTTCTCCTCGCTCTCTATCGGCCAGACGGGCGGTTCTTGCAGGCCGAGGAGAAGATGGTGGTGCAGAGCGACCGGCTTGAGCTTCTCGCCCTTCCATTCGAGTGGGTGGTATTTCAGTTTTTGAGCGACTTCAATGGCTATGACGTGAGCCTTTCTCTGATCCATTCCAGCATGTGCGATGGTAACTCCCTGGTAGAATATATCCGCCACCTGCATGGCAGGGTAGATGAGTTTGGCGAAGTCTATTCCCTCACCCATCTGTCTTCCTATAATCGTTATGGAGCGCATCATTCTGGCTAGGGTAACGTTCTTTGAGATGTCTATTACCGTCTGCCAGTAGTCGCCCTTCTCAAGTATCTCGCTCGCGAGAACGAACTCGACCTTATCGGGATCACCGCCCATGACCTTTATGCTCTGCTTCATTCCCTCCTTGAAGTAGCTCAGCGCCACCTTCTGGATGACCTCAAGGTCACCGCCCAGCTTGTCATTTATCCAGCTGTGCCAGTCAGCTAAGAATACCCTCGTCTTAACCCCAGCCTTCTGGAGGTCGGCTATCTTCGCTCCGGCCATCAATCCTGTCCCGAGGTGTATGTAACCGCTGATCTCAAATCCGATGTAGTGCTGAAGGGGAGCACCAATCTCAATGAGGTGTCTCAGATTTTCAGGAGTCAGCAATTCCTCCGTGGGCTTCCTCACTATAAGTTCAATTCTCCTTTCAGTGTCCATATAAACCACCTAAGGGGGAAAAGCCCTCATCCTTTAAGGGTTTTGCGGCTTCCTCCAAGAGGGGGATTCATAAGGTTTATAACTTTGGAATGATTATAATCGTTGGTGATACCATGAGGAAGGCAGCAGTTTTAATGGCTGTGTTTATGTTTTTTGGTGTTTTTGGCTTTGCACTGGCCAGTGCAACCACTGTGGCAGTAGATTTGGCTCACGGAGAGAATTCCAAATATCTCTCCGAAGACGTTATTGACAAGGAGACAAACAAAACTCTTGCCCACGGGATTACAAAGACCATAACGGATGTTCAGTGGGCTTATTTTGGCGATCCGGGACAGGCGGAGACCCTTGGAATAAAGAACCTCGGTGAAAAAATCACTGCAGATGCCCTGAAGAACGTCGATGTCCTCATTCTCGGCCAGCCTACAAGTCCTTTTGAACCGGATGAGATTCAGGCGATATCGGACTGGTTCAAGCAGGGAGGAAAGGTTCTCTGGGTTGCCGGTGATTCCGACTATGGAAGCGGTGTTCAGGCTCAGGATGCTGCTGACAGTGTTCTTGAGATGCTTGGAGTTGGGAACCTCAGGATTGACCTCTGTTCGGTTGAGGATCCGACCAGCAATGCCGGCGCCGGTTATAGAGTTGTTGGTCTTGTCAAGCCCGATCCGGACACCCCCATGGCTGATATGATAACAAAGGGCTTCACCCATGGTGGAAAGGTTCTCTACCACGGCCCGGGTGTTGTTGCATATGTTGATGATCAGGGCAACTGGAAACCGCTCGTCGGAGACAAGGTTCCGGAGGGGGTCTACAGGATTGTTAGAACGTCACCTGATGGAACAATAGTTGAGAACAACGATCCACCCGCCAACGCATACAGTGCTGGCGACAACGGCCAGTTCCCGCTTCTCGTTGCCCAGGTGGTTAAGCTTGACAACGGGAAGAAGAGCATATTAATCGTCAGCGGCGAGAGCCCCTACGGTGACTATGAGCCCACATGGTCTCCGAAGTATCACGGTGTTCCTCTCGACGGGCCGCAGTTCGTCACGAACATCCTCCACTGGGCAATTGAGATGGCGACATACGAGCCGCTTAAGGACGTTGTTGAGATTAAAGACCCAGAAGGCGACGATCACGGCCCCGGAACATACACCTACCCGACGGACAAGGTCTTCAGCCAGAAGGGCCTCTTTGACCTGACAGATGTTAAGATTAAGGAGGGCACAACCAAGTATGTCATAGAGTTCTACTTTAAGAACCTCGGCGGCAACCCATGGAACGGACCTAACGGTTTCAGCCTCCAGATAATTGAGGCATACTTTGACTTTAAGGATGGAGGAAGCACTAAGGCTATAAAAGAGGCTAAAAACGGCCCCGGAAGCAATGTCCAGCTTGATCCGAAGCACCCATGGGATGCTGCAATCAGGGTCTTTGGATGGGGCAGCAAGCTCTTCCTCCCGAACGGAAAGACGGTCGACATAAAGGCCAAGGCAGACCTTGACAAGAACGTCATTATAGTTGAGATTCCAAAGGACTACCTTAAGATCAATGAAGACACATACATGAGTGTCCTCGTTGGAAGCCAGGATGGATTTGGTATCGATAACTGGAGGGCAGTTGCTCCCAAAGCTGAGCAGTGGAAGATTGGCGGTGCTGATGCTCAGGCTGTGATTAACAATGTTGCTCCTAGGGTTATGGATCTTCTCGTCCCTGCAGGCTTTAAGCCAACCCAGGAGGAGCAGCTTAAGAGCTACGATGCAAAAGCCGGAAAGCTAGCCACAG